>CAZUHQ010000147.1:0-7800 GCA_964620605.1 uncultured Thalassotalea sp. | reverse complement strand
CTTGATCTGATCAGTGAGCATGCTAAAAGTTCAATTTATAATGATCTTGCCGTGGGTACACCTATGGATAAGATGTATTTCATTTCTTGCCATTGCGGCCAATAAAAATGGTTAAACAGTGGTGCTTTTTTAAGTGCTTTTGATATCAGGCAGTAGATCAGCATGGCGACAAACATCGACCAATAAACCAGGGCAGTTGCCAGTCCACAACCGGCACCGCCTAAGGCAGGCATACCAAATTCACCATAAATAAAAATATAGTTGGCGGGAATATTAATCAATAAGCCGATAATACTGATGATCATCGTTGGTTTGGTATGAGAAAGGCCTTCAGAATAATTTCGCAATACTAAATATAGGCAAAATCCTGGGCCACCCCAAACAATATAACTCAGGTATTGAAACATTAGCTCTTTAAGGTTTTCTTCCAGATTAATTTGAGCGCTTAGCCAGGGGCTGACCAGATAAAATAAGATAATTAATACCGTTCCTAAGCTCGCGGCAATCCAGGCGGTCTGGTAAGTTGCTTTCGCAACTTTATGATATTCTTTAGCGCCGGCATATTGCGACACGATTGCCGCGAGCGCCATGATCAAACCGTATATAGTTAAAATGAGTGGCAGCCAGACACTACTGGCGACGGCTACCGCAGCCATATCGGTCGCGCTGACCCGTCCTGCCATTACAGTATCGGAAAAGCCCATTAAATTTTGGATCAGCTGGGCGATTAATATCGGATACGCTAACTTCATTAGCTTTTTGCTGTAGCTTAAAAAATTATCTAACTGCATGATGTTGTTGGGTCTTACTGCCTGTTTTGCTAAGATGCAAAGCTATGATTCTAATAAGTGGATAATATATGTTTACCGGCATAGTGCAATCGCAAGCAACGGTTATTTCTTTTAAATTGGCAAATAATTTAGCGCGTCTGGTGATAAAAACCTCAGCTGAATTTATTAACGGGCTGGAAACTGGCGCCAGTATTGCCGTTAATGGTGTTTGTTTAACGGTCGTCGAGTTTTCACAAGGCGAAGGCAGCAGTGCAACTATAGCGTTTGATGTTATTGATGAAACCTTAGCAATTTCTAACTTGGCGTTATTAACTGTTGATGCCGAGGTTAATATCGAACGCTCGTTAAAAGTAGGGGATGAATTAGGTGGTCATATAGTCAGTGGTCATGTTCATTGCCAGGCTGCACTCATTGCTAAACAGGCTACAGCAACCAATTGTCGTTTAACCTTTGAGCTGCCGGGTAAGTGGCAACATTATGTGCTTGCCAAGGGCTTTATTGCCGTTAATGGCATAAGCTTAACTGTTGGTGAGAAAGTAAATGCTGATGCGTTTTGTGTGCATTTGATCCCTGAAACATTAGCTCGTACTAATTTATCGCAATTGGCTATTGGAGATAAGGTCAACTTAGAGTTTGATCAACAGACAATCACCATAGTGACTACCATTGAACGGCTTGGTTTAACTGTTAGTTAAAAGACTTGTTCGTCGTCACTGTCGACGGCTAACAGTATTTTTTGATGGTATTCGTCAATATGCAGGTTTAAATGAATATCATTACAACAGGCAGGACATTCGTCATAGTAATCCTGATCGCCGGAAGAAGCGTCTAGTGCAATGAATATATGATGACCACAATGAGGACAAGTGACCCTTTGTTCGGTGACTTTAGTGATTGAATTATCTTGGGGCATAGAGCCTCCCAGATGGTTTGTCATGTTCCTGTAACCTTTATTATGACCCAGTTTGCCTAAAGTGCGAGCTTATCTGTCCACTTTGTGTGTCGTTATCGGTAAAGAATTTTGTGGTATCATATAAGCTCTTAATGCAGCGCCAAAATTCTCGAAAGTGCCGCTTTTGATTGTTCAATGTAAATGCCGCCAAACAAATTCGCATGGTTAAGAATATGGTAGAAGTTATAGACCAGTTTTCGGTTTTCATAGTTGTGCATTAAAGGAAAAGTCGCCTGATAGCCTTGATAAAAATCATCTGGTAGCTGACCAAATAATTCGGTCATTGCAACATCTACTTCTCGGTCGCCGTAATAGCAAGCGGGATCAAAAATTACCGGTTGATGATGATAAAATCCCATATTGCCTTGCCATAAGTCGCCATGGACTAAACTTGGGGTCACCTGATGATGTAATAGGGCGTCGTGGCACACCTGAGTGATGTGACCTATATCTCCGAGCTGAATGGATTTTTCCTGTAATAATTGCAATTGCCAGGCGATGCGTTGCTCAGCAAAAAATGTTCGCCAATTACTATGCCATTGGTTAGGTTGTAAGGTATCTCCAATATAGTTATCGTGCTGCCAGCCAAATTGCCCATGAGTAGCGGTTTTATGCATATGAGCCAGTTGTTGGCCAAGATGATACCAGTCATGTGTCTCGGGAGATTCGAATGGAATGTAGCTTAATACCAAGTAGGCTTTATCCAAGGTGGTGCCTAAAGTGATCACCTCCGGACAAATAATTTGCTGGCTTTGCTTTATTTGTTTAAGCGCATAGGCTTCTGATTCAAAATTTTCCAGGTGCTGCCGGTCATTGAGTTTGACAAAATAATTTTGCTGATAGTCACTTAGCCAAAAGCATAAGTTGATATCACCACCAGAGGCTTGTTGTTTATGCTTGATCTCAAAAGGTTGTTCGGTTGCCGCTGCGATTGCCTGGCTGATCTTTGCCCACATACTCAGAAATTCCTAACGCTCACCCTAAGGTTAAATTATAGTGAAAAATAGGGGGCTTGCGCCGTTATTTAACCTTAAGTTGTGGAGAATTACGATTTAGCGACGGTATTCTTGTTATTTAATAGCTGTTTAACTTTGGAAAGACTTTTCCAAATGCTCAGTAGTGATAGCTTGTTGGCCAGCCAGTAGGGGATATCGCCATTGGCATCTGCGATAAATTGGTAGTGGACGTTAAGTTGATTATTATCGAGTGGTGTGAGCAGCCAATGAGCCTGGTGTATGGTAACTGTGATAGCATCTTGCGCCGGACTCAGTTCATCGCCAATATCAATTACCTTGATAAACACTGAACTATCAGCTTGGCGTTGAACGGTTGATTTTATTTTCATTATTCGTTCTGTAAACGGCCAGATGGCGTTAAAACGAATGGTTAATTCACTTTGCTCAGGTGTAATTATTTTGATGTCAGCTGATTTGAGGTTATCCAGCCAAAGCTTGAGATAGTCGGGCTGTTTAATAAAATCTATAAAGGCATCCGCTGTCGAAGAAATAACAAGTTCGGCCTTAATTTCAATTAAGTTATTTACTGATGCCGCTCGGGTGCTTATTTGAATGTTTTCGGCTGTTCGCCAAACTTTCCAGGGTCTGTTTTTTAACGAAGTTACCGACGTTTTTGTTAAGGCAAATGCATTATAATTTACCGATGTAAGAAAAAATATTAATAAGCAAGACAATAGCCGATTAAAAAAGTGAAAATACTGGTTGTTATCTGAGCTAAAAGCCGGATTCCCCGTTGCATTATTGATGTTTTTCCCCTATATTCACCCGCTTAGTTAATGACTGTCTTAAGTATAGAGCGTAACTGTATTTAAGGTAGTCGGCGTAAATATATAATAAACATTGTCATGCGACGCTTGGTATGCGCCGCCACTGTATTAAGGAAATTTCATGCCTGTTATTACTCTCCCTGATGGTTCTCAACGCTCTTTTGAACAAGCCGTTTCTGTAATGGATGTAGCACTTGATATCGGTCCTGGTTTAGCGAAGGCGACCCTTGCCGGTCGAATTAATGGTGAACGCGTCGATGCCTGTGAAATGATCACCGATGATTGCCAGTTACAGCTTATTACCGCAAAAGACGAAGATGGCCTGGAGATCATTCGTCATTCATGTGCCCACTTATTAGGTCATGCGATTAAGCAACTTTTCCCAGACGTAAAAATGGCGATTGGTCCAACAATTGACAATGGCTTTTATTATGATGTTGATTTAGAACAGGCGTTAAATGACGACGACTTGGCTAAATTAGAAAAGCGTATGCTTGAATTGGCGAAAACTAATTATCAAGTGGTTAAGAAAACAGTGTCGTGGCAAGAAGCACGCGATACTTTTGAAGCGCGTGGTGAAACTTACAAAATAGAAATCCTTGACGAGAACATTGAAAAAGATGATCGTCCAGGGTTATATCATCACGAAGAATATATCGACATGTGTCGTGGCCCTCATGTACCTAGCATGAAGCATTGTCATCATTTTAAATTGATGAATGTCGCTGGCGCTTACTGGCGTGGTGATTCTGATAACAAAATGCTGCAACGTATTTACGGCACGGCATGGGCAGACAAAAAGCAGCTTAAAGCCTATTTACAACGTATAGCAGAAGCGGAAAAACGCGATCACCGCAAAATTGGTAAAGCACTTGACTTATTCCACTGGCAAACAGAAGCCCCAGGTATGGTGTTCTGGCATAATGACGGCTGGACGTTATACACAGAGCTGGAAAGGTTTGTTCGTGAAAAACTGCACGAATATGACTATGACGAAGTCAAAGGTCCATTAATGATGGATCGTGGTTTATGGGAAAAATCAGGCCACTGGGATAAATACGCAGATGGTATGTTCACTACAGAATCGGAAAAACGCGAATATGCCATCAAGCCGATGAATTGCCCGGGTCATGTGCAAATATTTAACCAGGGTTTGAAATCTTACCGCGATTTGCCACTGAGAATGGCGGAGTTTGGCTGTTGTCATCGTAATGAACCATCGGGTGCCTTGCATGGTTTAATGCGTGTCCGTGGTTTTACTCAGGATGATGCGCATATTTTCTGTACTGAAGAACAAGTGCAGGATGAAGTGACTAAATGTATTGAAATGGTGTATGACGTTTATAAATCATTTGGCTTTGAAGATATTTTAGTCAAACTTTCGACTCGCCCTGAACAGCGTATCGGCAGTGATGAAATGTGGGATAAAGCGGAGCATGGCTTAGCGAATGCCCTGAATAACCTGGATATCAACTTTGATTATTTGCCAGGTGAAGGGGCGTTTTATGGACCGAAAATTGAGTTTACCTTACTCGATTGTTTAGGGCGTCATTGGCAATGCGGTACTGTGCAATTAGATTTTGCCTTGCCAGGGCGTTTAGACGCTTCCTATATTGGAGAAGACGGTGAAAAACATGTCCCGGTAATGATCCATCGCGCAATTCTAGGTTCATTAGAGCGTTTTATCGGTATTTTAATCGAAGAATACAGCGGAAAATTCCCAACCTGGTTATCACCAATTCAGGCAACTGTGATGAATATTACCGATAAACAGGCAGATTATTGTCAAAAAGTTGTAAAAAATCTCAAAGAAAGTGGATTTAGGGTTAAACTTGACTTGAGAAATGAGAAGATAGGCTTTAAAATCCGCGAGCACACTTTGAAGCGTGTTCCTTATTTGCTAGTTATTGGTGATAAGGAAATGGAGAATGGTGAAATTGCTGTTCGGACACGCGGTGGTGAAGATTTAGGTAAAATGTCGGTTGACAGTTTTATTGAAACATTAATGGAAGAAGTGAAAACTCGTCGTTAATTGATACTAAACAAGTTAACAGGCATTATTTTTTACACCCGACATTATTTAATGAAATAATAATAAGCAATGTTGGTACAACGTTCTTTGGAGGAACATGGCTATTAAAGGTGGTCGAGGCGGGCAAAAAGAGCCAGCACATCGTTTAAACGAGTTAATTACTGGGTCAGAAGTTCGATTAATCGGATTTGATGGTGAAGCAGTTGGGATCGTCTCATTAGACGAAGCAATGGATAAAGCTGAAGAAGCAGGTGTTGATTTAGTTGAAATCAGCCCAACAGCGAAGCCGCCTGTGTGTCGTGTGATGGACTACGGCAAGTTCCTTTATGAAAAAGCCAAGGAACAAAAAGAACAACGTAAAAAGCAGAAACAAGTTCAGGTGAAGGAAATTAAATTCCGTCCTGGCACAGATGAAGGCGATTATCAGGTGAAATTACGTAACCTGAAACGCTTTTTGGAAGGGGGCGATAAAGTGAAAGTAACTTTACGTTTCCGTGGTCGCGAAATGGCCCACCAAGAACTAGGCTTAGAGCTTTTAAATCGTGTTAAAGGCGATTTAGAAGAGCTGACAACAGTTGAATTCTTTCCGAGAAAAGCGGAAGGAAGACAAATGGTGATGGTATTAGCACCAAAAAAATAATCAATAGTTTGGTTTTAGCAAGTAGTTGAGTTCATTGAACTCACTCACCACTATTGTTTTTAACCGGTGATTTTAGGCCTGAAAGTAAAGTTTTTATTTAACAGACGTTAACAAAAACTTTCGCCTAAGTTGCTAAATTTCAATGGCAATACTCAAGAATATCTGAGTATGAATGTGGAGTAATATTCAATGCCTAAAATGAAAACTAACAAAGGTGCTGCAAAGCGCTTTAAAAAGACAGCTTCTGGCTACAAGTTCAAACAAGCGGGTTTACGTCATATCTTGACTAAACGTCGTACTAAAGTTAAGCGTCACTTACGTGCTAAGTGTCAAATCGCTGCATCTGACATCCAGTCAGTGAAAAAACTTTTACGTCACGGTTAATAGGAGAGATAGAAAATGGCAAGAGTAAAACGCGGTGTTGTAGCACGCGCACGTCATAAAAAAGTTCTAAAGCAAGCTAAAGGTTACTACGGTGCTCGTAGTCGCGTTTATCGCGTTGCTTTTCAAGCTGTAACTAAAGCTGGCCAATACGCATACCGTGACCGTCGTCAACGTAAGCGTCAATTCCGTCAACTTTGGATTGCTCGTATCAACGCGGCAGCTCGTCAAAATGGTTTATCTTACAGCCGTTTCATCAATGGTTTGAAAAAAGCATCGATTGAAATCGATCGTAAGATCCTAGCTGACATCGCAGTATACGATAAAGCAGCTTTCTCTGTATTAGTTGAAAAAGCGCAAGCTTCTTTAGCATAATCGTAGAGTAGAAAATTGATGAAAAGGACGCACTAGCGTCCTTTTCTCATTTTAATTTTTAGCTAAAGTGATTGATAGTCATGGTCGTTGAGATTTTTATATTGCTCAATGAACTCGGTAAATAGAGTACCTTTAGTTAAACATTAATTAACTCGATGAAGGTTAGAAACATGAGTCTTGCAGATAAAGTTTTAGCTGTTAATAACGATTTACCTATCCGTACTGACGCGCCTGTACATAGTGGCAAAGTCCGTTCTGTTTACTGGTTAACTGATGCTGATAGTCAGCGGTTAATCAAAGAAAAAGGCTATGATGTGCCTGCTGATACCCCGTTAGCTATTATGGTGATCAGCGACCGGATTTCGGCATTTGACTGTATTTGGACTGGTCAAGGCGGTATGCGTGGCGTACCTGGTAAAGGGGCGGCGTTAAATGCAATTTCTAACCACTGGTTTAAATTATTCAAAGAGCAAGGACTTGCCGATAGCCATATCTTAGATATTCCGCACCCGTTTGTCTGGATTGTCCAAAAAGCCAAACCTGTGATGATCGAAGCGATTTGTCGTCAATATATTACCGGCTCTATGTGGCGTGCCTATACCAAAGGTGAACGTGAGTTTTGTGGTATTGAATTACCACAAGGCCTGGAAAAAGACAGCAAATTGCCAGAGCTTTTACAAACGCCGTCGACTAAAGGAGTTTTAGAAGGTATACCTGGTGTTCCTGCCGTGGATGACGTTAATATCACCCGCAAAAATATTGAAGACAATTATCAGGCGTTTAACTTTAAATCTGTTGATGATATTGCATTATATGAAAAATTATTAACCGAAGGTTTTGATTTGA
>CAZUHQ010000146.1:0-7810 GCA_964620605.1 uncultured Thalassotalea sp. | reverse complement strand
ATGGTGACTTAGTACAACAGTCACTGGAGCAGGGAGATTGGGGACTAGTTGGTAATGTCCACTTTACTATCGCCAAGGCTGAATATATAGATAATGAGCTTTATGCCAGTGACTTAAGCGATGCAGATAATTATCACGCCTATAAAGTGCTGGAATTAAGCGAACAAATATTTAAATATCAGCACATAGTGAGTGAAGAAGTGTTTATCCTGAGACGGGTTATTGATAAAATCGCTCATTGTTAATCCAGAGTGAAGAAGAACGTCTGCTAACTGGGCACGTTCTGCAAGCCAATAGATAAAAAGAATACTGAGAATATTGATGAAAGATTTACGTTCAACAAGCCTAATTACCGCCATTAAAACGCCTTATGACGTACAGGGCAATATCGATCTCGCAACATACGATAAGTTAGTGAATGAACAAATTGCTGCCGGTGTTGACGGTATTATTGTTGGTGGCACCACAGGGGAAGGACATCTGCTAAGCTGGGAAGAGCATTTAATGCTTATTGCTCACAGCGTGCATCAATACAGTGAACAGTTAGTTATTGTCGGTAATACCGGCAGTAACAATACCCGGGAAGCGATCAAAGCCACTGAAAACGGTTTTGCCATGGGGATGGATGCAGCGCTGCAAATCAACCCTTATTATGGTCGCACATCAAAGGCCGGAGTGAGTGCTCATTTTAATAAAGTACTGTCTATTGGTCCTGCGTTTATCTATAACGTGCCAGGGCGTACCGGTCAGGATTTAACCCCGGATATTATTGAACCCTTAGCTGAGCTTGATAATTTTGTCGGCGTTAAGGAGTGTGCCGGTAATGACCGTATTGCTTATTATGAACAAAAAGGCATTGCCTGTTGGTCGGGAAATGATGATGAAAGTCATGATAGCCGCCATCTGTTTGGTTCACATGGTGTGATCTCTGTGACTTCCAATATCGTACCTAAGTTGATGCGCCAATTAATGGATAATCAAAACCCTGAGCTTAATGCGAAACTACAGGGATTGATGAAATGGTTATTCTGTGAGCCGAATCCGATAGCCATTAATACCGCATTAATGATGACAGGAGCAGTCAATGCCAATTTTAGGTTGCCTTATCAGGCGTTAACATATGAGCAGCGCCAGCAAGGATTTGAATTGTTATCAACGTTTGAGCTGGCAGATCTTGTAGGGGATACGATTAAATTAATGGCCGATAGCGACTTTTCCTATACACCTTAAGCTGTATTATTGAGAATTTTTGCTGCTATTGTTTCAAGATTAGGACGTAACGATTCTGGCAGTAAAAATTCCTGCACTTGCCCGCTCAGTGGGCAATCGAAACTAAGACTTACCGCGCAAAGCTGTAGATCTATTTCCTGATATTGTTTGTGCTTGTCGCCGTGCAGTCGATCGCCAACCACCGGCAAACCTATACTGGCGGCGTGTTTGCGAATTTGGTGTTTTCTGCCAGTGTCAATTTTGACTTCCAGCAAACTTATATCTGTCGCCTGGTGATAGGCTTTTTGATAAAAAGTACTGATTGCCGATTTGTTATCTATTGGACTGGTTACTTGTTGCCCCGTGGTTAAATATTCAGGTTTTAGCTTGCCATGCACTAGGATGTGATAGCGCTTATTTAAACAGCGCTGTTCAAATAGCTGGCTAAAGGCTTTGTTTGCTCGTTTACTATGGGCAAGAATGATTAAACCTGAGGCGGCGCGATCCAGGCGGTGGACAACAAAGGCTGGTCGTTGCGGGCTTATATGCGTTTCAACCCAGCGCGAAATAGTGCAATGATCACTCCATTTTGAGCCCTGACTCAACATGCCATAAGGTTTATACCAGATGCTGTAATCTTTTTGATCCGCAATTAACTCGGCAGGTGTTGGTTGCTGCGTTAATACTTTAGCATTGTAGTAAAAATGTAAGCTATCATTAGTGTTAAGCGTTTTTTTTACTTTTCTCAACCTCTGCGTTTTATTGCCTCGGGTTAACCACAATGCTCCTTGTCCAATGGCTGTTTTTATTTGCTTGATACTCAAAGAGGTATTTGTCTTAGTACATTGAGCTGTCAGTAGTTCGATAACTGAATTTTCAGCGCTGGTAATTGGAATATGCCATTCAAATTGAAGCATCTAGTTACTTTATCGCTTAGTGACCGGAATGTGACGCTATTGTAGCAAGTTATTCAGCTTGCTAGCAGGTGGAAATCCGAAAATATTATGTTCAATTAACTCATTAGGTTATACACTTAGTGTAATTAACTTGAATAAATTGGATAATGTTATGGAACGAGATCTAACACTTTTTCCAGATGATAATAATGGCAATGCGTTGTGGCAAATGTTGCAAGATGGCGATGATTTGACTCAGGCACGGGAAATTGAGTTTTCGGTAATTTTTCCTGATCAGCAGCTGGCATTAAAGTTTGGCCATTTATTGCTGGAGAATAATCAAAAATTGTCATTTTGTGCCTATTCTGACAGTGACGAGTTCCCATGGGAAATTACCGCTTATCCAGAAATGGCCGCCAGTTATGAAAATATTGCCGCCTATCAGCATTTGTTAGAAACCAGCTCAGAGCCTTTACAAGGTAAATTTGATGGCTGGTATTGTGCGAGTAATAATCAATTTACATGTTAATTTTACCAGGTAGCTAATGACAGATATTTCGCAATTAAGCTCGCTGGTCAAGCTCACCAGCAAATCGTTTCATCAACAAAAAAACTTTATTAAAAAAGTCCTGGCCGGCAAAGTCACTCAATGTCCCCAGTGTCGACAGGCGTTAAGTATTTATTTAACGAATGATGGCGAATCGTCGATTCGTTGTCCCAAGCTTTGTACCGATATTGAATTGGATTGTTGCTAAGATTTTTATCCCAAAAGGATGAGAGCACTCATCCTTTTTTACTGTTTTTTCATTGTTGAGCTTGTTATAAAAACGTCGCTATCTCATCGAGGGATTTTTTGACTTGTGCATGGTGGGGCACAGTTGCATCTTCTGCCGGATATCCTGCAATCAGTAACATATAGGCGCGTTCATTTTCCGGACGCTGACAGACTTTACTTAGAAATGACATAGGTTTAGGGGTATGGGTTAAAGTTACCAGACCGCTGGAGTGCAAGGCATTGATCAAAAAGCCAGTGGCAATGCCGACAGACTCGTGAACATAATAGTTGGTATTATTATCTTCTGCGTGAATACCACCTTTTTTCTGGCTAAAAATGGCAATTAACCAGGGAGCATGCTCCAGGTAAGGTTTGTCGGCGTCTGTACCTAACGGCTTAAGGGCATTAAGCCATTCTTCACCGGCACGTCCCTGGTAAAAACTGTGTTCGTGCTGTTCTGCCTGCTCGCGTATTTGCTTTTTAATATCATCGCTATGAATGGCAACAAAATGCCAGGGTTGATGATTGGCACCACTTGGCGCGGTACCAGCGGCTTTTACACAGTTTTCAATGATTTCCCTCGGCACGGGTCTATCACTAAAACTGCGGACTGTGTGGCGCCTTTTAATGTCCTGATAAAACTGTTGTGAGCGGGCAATCATTTCATCGACTTGGTATTCAATATAATCACTTAACGGTGAGGCATCATGTGCTTGCATAATTTCTTTTTAATTCCAAAAAATAAAATTTGGCTTTAGCATAATGGATTAAGAATATATTGCAAGTGCAATAACTTTTAAGGTCGATTTTTATCGATTATCGGCATAAAAAAACCGAGCTTAGCCCGGTTTCTTATCGCTAGTTGCTGGCGATTAACCTAGCCGACAAATTTTCTTGCATTGCGGAACATTCTTACCCAAGGAGAGTCTTCTAACCACTCATCCGGGTGCCATGAGTTGGCAACTGTTCTAAAGACCCGCTCTGGGTGAGGCATCATAATAGTAACCCGGCCATCGGTCGTGGTTAGTGAGGTAATACCATCCGGTGAACCGTTCGGGTTTGCCGGGTAAGTTTCCGTCACTTCACCATAGTTGTTAACATAGCGCATTGAAACAGTGCCTGAATTATTGGCATCAGCAATTGCCTGCTCAGATTTAAACTCTGCATGACCTTCGCCGTGAGAGACCGCGATTGGCATCCGAGAGCCTGCCATGCCTTTAAAGAAGATCGACGGACTTTCCTGAATTTCAACTAAAGAAAAACGGGCTTCAAAGCGTTCAGATTTATTTTGGACAAAGTGTGGCCAGGCATCACTGCCAGGAATGATTTCTTTTAAGTTCGACAGCATCTGACAACCATTACAGACACCTAAACTAAAGGTATCTTCGCGATGGAAGAAGGCTTTAAACATTGCCTTGGCTTTGTCGTTAAATAAAATCGATTTCGCCCAGCCTTCACCTGCGCCTAATACGTCACCATAAGAGAAGCCGCCACAAGCAACTAAACCGTTAAAGTCAGCTAAATCTACGCGGCCTTCAAGGATATCTGACATGTGAACGTCAATTGCGATAAAGCCAGCACGATCAAAGGCTGCTGCCATTTCAACATGGGAGTTGACCCCTTGCTCACGCAAAATAGCAACTTTCGGGTTATTACCTGTTTGGGCGTCCTGGGCAATTAAATCCGCCACTATGTCTTCGTTGATATCAAAGGTTAGCTCAGTATTTAAGCCAGGATCTTCGGTATCGAATTTAACGTCAAATTCTTGCTGCGCACATTCAGGGTTATCGCGCATCGCCTGCATTTGTAACGTGGTTTCTGCCCAGACGGTTCTAAAGTAAGTACGAGAATTGATTAATACTTCCTTGCCATCACGGGTAAAGCGAATGCTGTCGTCCTGATTAATACGGCCGATATCAGTGCATAAATCCAGTACGTTATGTTGCGCTAAAATCGCGTGTACTGTATCAACATCATCTTCGCGAATCTGAATCACCGCACCTAATTCTTCGTTAAATAACACTTGAAGATCTGAACCTTGAAGTTTAGATAAATCAATATCTACCCCAGTATGACCGGCAAATGCCATTTCAGTGACAGTAGTGAATAAACCGCCGTCACTCCGGTCGTGATAGGCTAATAATTTTTGCTCAGCAACTAAAGTTTGCATCGCATTAAAGAAATTCTTTAACGTTTCCGGATTATCAACATCAGGCGTTTCTTTACCTAATTGCTTATAAACCTGCGCTAAACAAGAGCCGCCTAAACGGTTTTTACCGCCAGATAAATCAATGGCGACAATGCGGCTGTCACCTTTATCGGTACGCAGCTGTGGCGTGACGGTTTTGCGGATGTCTTCAACGCGTCCAAAGGCAGTGATCACCAGTGATAACGGCGCCGTGACAGATTTTTCTTCACCATCTTGCTGCCACTTGGTTTTCATCGACATTGAATCTTTACCAACAGGAATGGTTAAACCAAGTGCTGGGCATAACTCTTCACCAACAGCTTTTACTGCCTGATAAAGGCCGGCATCTTCACCGGGGTGACCGGCTGCTGCCATCCAGTTTGCAGAGAGCTTAATACGGTTTAAATCACCAATATCAGTGCTGGCAATGTTAGTTAACGACTCAGCAACCGCTAAACGAGCTGATGCGCCGTAATTGAGTAGAGCAACCGGAGTTCTTTCACCCATCGACATCGCTTCACCGTGGTATGAGTCTAATGCTGATGCGGTAACGCCGCAATCGGCAACTGGAACCTGCCAAGGGCCGACCATTTGATCGCGAGCTACCATGCCGGTAACGGTTCTATCACCGATAGTAATGAGGAAGGTTTTTTCGGCAATCGTTGGCAGGCGTAACAAACGATCAGCAGCGTCTGCAACTGTAATCTCAGAAGTGTTTAATTCATCACCCGCTTGTGATTTTGACTCAACGTCACGATGCATTTTCGGCGGCTTGCCTAATAAGATATCTAACGATAAATCAATTGGCGTGTTGTCATGATGTGAGTCTGTTAATGTTAAGTGTTCTTCTTCTGTGGCACGACCTACAACAGCAAATGGTGCACGTTCACGGCGACAAATGGCTTCAAACTCGGCTAAACGTTCATCTGATACCGCTAATACATAACGTTCCTGTGATTCGTTACACCAGATCTCCAGCGGTGACATGCTACGTTCGTCATTTGGCACATTACGCAATTCAAAGTTGCCACCACGGCCGCCGTCAGACACTAATTCAGGGAAGGCATTTGATAAACCACCAGCACCAACATCGTGGATAAACAAAATCGGGTTGTCATCACCCAGCTGCCAGCAGCGATCGATCACTTCCTGACAACGACGCTCCATTTCCGGGTTATCACGTTGTACTGAGGCAAAGTCTAGATTTTCAGCAGATTGGCCTGATGCCATAGAAGATGCTGCGCCGCCACCAAGGCCGATATTCATCGCTGGGCCACCTAAGGCGATAAGGTTGGCACCAACATTAATTTCGCCTTTTTGCACGTGTTGGTCACGGATATTACCTAAACCACCGGCCAGCATAATTGGCTTGTGATAACCACGAACCTCAACGCCGTTAAAAGAATTTACCTGTTCTTCGTATGTGCGAAAGTAACCTAAAATGGCAGGGCGACCAAATTCGTTGTTAAATGCCGCGCCGCCTAGTGGGCCTTCGGTCATGATATCCAGGGCATTAACGATACGATCTGGTTTACCAAAATTTGTTTCCCACGGCTGTTCAAAACCTGGAATGCGCAAGTTAGAAACTGTAAAGCCGACTAAGCCCGCTTTAGGTTTAGAGCCGACACCGGTTGCACCTTCATCACGAATTTCACCACCAGAACCTGTCGCAGCTCCCGGGTATGGCGAAATTGCGGTCGGGTGATTATGGGTTTCGACCTTCATTAAAATTTGAATATCTTCGTGATGATAGCCGTAAGTTTTTGTTTCTGGGTTCGGGAAGAAGCGACCGCCTTCAGAGCCGACCATGACCGCCGCGTTATCTTTATAAGCACTTAATACATAATCAGGATTATGCTCATAAGTGTTTTTGATCATTTTAAACAATGATTTTTCTTGTACTTGACCATCAATGGTCCAATCGGCATTAAAGATTTTATGACGGCAATGCTCAGAGTTTGCCTGGGCAAACATGTAAAGTTCGATATCGTTAGGGTTACGGCCTAACTTGCTAAAGTTTTCTACCAGATAATCAATTTCATCATCCGCTAATGCTAAGCCTAAATCGATATTGGCTTGAGCAAGGGCATCTCTGCCACCGTTTAGAATATCAACTGAAGTTAATTCGCCGGGTTCTGCGCTGGCAAATAATAATTGCGCTTGTTCAAACTCGGTAAATACCGTTTCCATCATGCGATCATGAAGTAACGCATTTAATTGGTTCTGTTGCTGCTGGTTAAGCTTATCGCCGCTGACATAGTAAGCAATGCCGCGCTCTAAACGAACAACCTTGCTTAAACCACAGTTATGGGCGATATCGGTTGATTTTGAAGACCAGGGGGAAATAGTGCCAGGGCGAGGAGTCACTAGCAGTAATTGGCCATTGGGTTCGTGTTCTTCAATGGTTGGTCCATAGGTTAATAGCTTTGCCAGCACATTGGCTTCAGCTACAGATAACTCTTCTGTTAAATGGGCAAAGTGGGCAAACTCTGCATAAATTTCAGTGATAGGGAGGTCAGCTGCCGCACATTGTGAAAGTAGTTTTTCAGTACGAAATTCAGAAAGTGCCGGAGCGCCACGAAGAGTTTGGATCAACATCGCCATTTGTTTACTCGCTAGTAAATTAAATTAGGGGAAAAAATCGCGCGTATTATAGTGCAGTTCCATGGATTTGATAAGTAAAATAATAGAGGCTGTTGATCTTTGTATTAAAAATAATCGACATAGCAACAAGGTATAATG
>CAZUHQ010000145.1:0-7950 GCA_964620605.1 uncultured Thalassotalea sp. | reverse complement strand
TAACCACACCAAAGGTAATACCGATAGCCACTTGCCATAAAGGAATAGTCGCTGGCACAATTAGCGCAAATAAAATAGAAGTAACGAAGAAACCTTCATTAACTTCATGTTTACGTACCGCAGCAAATAATACTTCCCAGAAGCCACCAACAATAAAAGTGGTTGCATAGATAGGGAGGAAGAAACAGGCGCCGTAAAGCATCATGCTAAACCAGCCAGCATCAGCTGATAAACTACCACCTAATAAGTGGAATAAACCAGATTGCCAGCCGTCTGCCAATGCATAACCGGCTTTCATCGCTTCTACAGCCTGAAAACCTATGTTATACATACCAAAAAACATCGCCGGAAATACCGCTAACCACACAGTGATCATGATACGTTTTAAGTCAATGCTATCACGTACGTGAGTTTTGCCTTTATTAACATAACCTGGGGTAAATAAACCGGTCGCGATTGCTTCATATAAAGCAAACCATTTCTCGTGTTTGCCGCCTTTTTCAAAATGCGGCTCTAAATCTTCAATAAACTTTTTCAAGCCCATGACTAACCTTCCTTCTCAATTGTGGTTAGGCATTCACGAAGAAGCACACCGTAATCTGTTTTGCCAGGGCAAACAAATGTACATAAGGCTAAATCTTCTTCATCCAGCTCTAAGGCACCGAGTTGTTGTGCGCTGTCGGTATCACCAGCAGCTAAATCACGTAACAATAACGTCGGCAGAATATCTAACGGCATCACTCGCTCATAGTTACCAATTGGTACCATGGCTCGTGCGCTTCCATTAGTGGTAGTCGTCATATTAAATAACTTACTTGGGAACAAGTGAGACATATAGGCACGTGTCACCGAGAATTTATTGGGGCCTGGGTACATATAACCGATAAATTCTTTTTCACGACCTTCTTTTAATACTGATACCTGAACGTGATAACGACCTAAATAGCCATGCACACCTTGCGCTTGAGCACCAAGCAGTACAGAGCCAGAAATTACACGAAGTTCACCATCGTTTACTTCATTAGCAACGATATCTTTAGTACTTGCACCTAATGATGTACGGACTAAACGTGGATTTTTTACTTCAGGACCGGCTAATGAAATCACTCGGTTATTGTTCAACTCACCAGTGGTGAATAATTGACCAAGGGCAATCACATCTTGATAACCAATATGCCAAACATATTTTTCAGCATGAACTGGCGATTAGAAGTGAATATGGGTACCCACTAAACCTGCAGGATGCTTACCAGCAAATTCGGCAACTTCCACATTGGCAGCAGTTGGAATATCAGCACCAGGTGCTTTTGAAACAAACACCTTACCTTCGGTTAAGCGAGATAACACCGTTAAGCCATTTTTAAATGCTTGGGTTTGCTCTTTAATCACAACTTCAGGGTTAGCCGCTAATGGGTTAGTATCCATCGCACTAACAAAAATGGCGGCTGGTGTGCTATCTATCGCAGGAACTTTACTATAAGGGCGGGTACGTAACGCCGTCCATAATCCTGAATTCACTAAATTAGTCACCACATCTTCACGAGACAGGTTAGCTAATTCATTTTCAGGATAGCTGGTAAAGGTTTCTTGCTCGTCACCATCATTATCTTCATTGAGAGTGATAACAACAGATTGCAAAACACGCTTTTCACCACGGTTAATTTCAGATACAACACCAGCGGCATGAGCTGTGAACTTAACGCCCGGGTTCTTTTTATCTTCAAAAAGTACCTGGCCTTTTTTAACACGATCACCCACTTTAACGAACATGGTCGGTCGCATTCCCACAAACTCTTCACCTAATGTTGCAACGGTTTTGATGGGCGAACCATCATGGATTACTTGCTGGGGAGCACCTGCAACAGGAACATCCAGACCTTTTTTTATTGTAATCATAAACACTTGCACTACTTTGACGGGAGTAAAAACCTTTTATTCTCTCACCTAAAGGCTTTTAAATCATAAACTTAAAAACACCTAAGTGAAAAAACAGCCGGTTTCAGTGTATTTCAGTAGAACATCACCTTATTAAACTAAGTTAATAAAATGCATCTACCGGCTCTAAGTTAAAAATATTCTGGCGCGAATTTTAGCACAAATTATCACAATTGCACCATCAGCCTTTAGCTCTTTTATTAACTAATTTGCTCTCTTTGGCCATTTTTTAAGCTAATATCCGGCTATCGTCATTTTTGCATCAAAAAAAAGGGCAAAGTTTTAAAAACTTTGCCCTTTTCTCAACAGCTTTTACTAAAAAGCTAGTCGATTAACTGATTAATTTCTGCCAGTGGACTGATGTCAGCGTCATAATCAACAGAATTCATACCAAAACCGAATAATTTTAAAAACTCATTGTGGTAACTAGTATAATCGGTTAATTCATCGATAGTATCAGTATCAACCGCATCCCAAATATTCTGAACTCTTTCTTGTACGCTGTCTTCAAGCTCTTTGTAGTTCTGGAAAATATGACCGTCAGCATCTAAGCGAGGCGAACCACTATAAAGATTTTCTCTAAACAGACCTTGAATTTGCTCAATACAACCTTCGTAAGTGCCATCTGCTTTCATCACCTTAAACATCGATGAAATATAAAGCGGCATAATCGGAATAGCAGAGCTTGCTTGTGTTACTACCGCATTAAGTGAAGCAACATAGGCTTTACCATTTAAAGCGGCAGATTGGTCATTGATCGCTTTGGCTGCGCGATCTAAGTCTTGCTTAGCACGGCCGATAGTGGCGTGACCATATAAAGGCCAGGTTAATTTTTTACCGATATAAGTGTAAGTAACGGTCGTAAAATCTTCAGCCAAAACATCCGCTTCGCTCAGTGCTTTGATCCACAATTCCCAGTCAGCGCCACCCATAACATCGATAGTGCCCTGAATTTCTTCCTCGGTTGCCGCTTCTACCGACGCCTGTTCAATCACGCGCTTTGAGGTATTCAAATTTTTGGTGGTGATGCTTTCACCAATTGGTTTTAACGTTGAAGAATATACTTCACCGGTATCAGGATCGGTGCGACGTGGTGATGCCAGGCTATAAATCACTAAGTCAATTTTACCCAGATCTTGCTTGATCGTTTCAATGGCTTTTGCTTTTAATTCGTGCGAGAAAGCGTCACCATTAATATTTTTTGACCAAAGACCCGCTTCATCAGCTGCTTGTTGAAAGGCCGCGGTATTATACCAGCCGGCAGATGCGGTTTTCTTTTCTGTTGGCGGCTTTTCAAAGAAAATACCTAAGGTTTTTGCACCATTACCGAAAGCTGCGGTAATACGAGACGCTAAACCATAACCGGTTGATGCACCGATCACTAAGACGTTTTTCGGCTTATTATCAGCCTGCGGCTGACTTTTAACATATGCAATTTGCTCATTAACGTGAGCGGCACAGCCAACAGGATGCGCATTCGTACAAATAAAACCACGAATTTTAGGTTTGATGACCATAAGATCGCCTTATCAATATCATTATCTTAAATAAAATTGCTGCATAGTTTACTCCGCTGAGCGAAATAAGAGGTACGAGCAGTTAAGTAAGCAGAGTATCAGCACAACACTCTGCTATTTAAAAATTGTTTGTTTAGGGTATTTGTTAATTAACGATTTTCCAAATAAGCTTTTAACGTTAAATCATTGTAGTGACGAATCGATTGCAAAAATTCGCTATAAGATTGCCAGATTTTCGCAAAAGTTGCATCTGCCTGAACTTGTTCTGCAAGCATTTGTTTAGTATAGCCTTTTAACGCAGCCAGTACCTCTTTTGGAAACTCTCGCATTTTAACATTATGCTTATTGATCAAGGTTTGTAGCGCCTGATTATTACGGGCATTATACTCATCCAGCATATCTTCATTGACCGCTTTCGCCGCCACTTCAACAATTTTTTGTAAATCTTTCGGCAACTCGTTTAATGCCTTTTCATTAACGATAAATTCCAGATTAGTGCCGGTTTCGTGCCAAACCGATGAATAGTAATAGTCAGCTGCCTGATAAAAGCCAAACGCTAGATCATTATATGGGCCAACCCACTCTGACGCATCAATAGCACCACTTTGAAGTGACGAGAAAATTTCACCGCCGGTTAAAGTCACAGGAACCGCACCTGCACGTTTTAACACTTCACCGCCAAGGCCAGGAATACGCATTTTCAAGCCTTTTAAGTCTTCGACACTGTTAATTTCTTTTTTAAACCAACCGGCAAACTGCGCCCCAGAGTTACCACCTGCCATAGGCACTACACCAAACGGCTTATATAACTCCTGCCATAACTCAAGGCCGCCACCATAATGTAACCAGGCATTAAATTCTGTTGCCGTCATCCCAAAGGGAATCGCACTGAAAATCGGCGCCGCTGGCATTTTACCTTTCCAGTAATAAGCACCGCTGTGACCCATTTGCACTGTGCCTTGCGATACCGCATCAAATACTTCAAAACCTGGCACTAACTCTCCGGCGCCATACACTTTTACCGTTAGCCGACCATTGCTCATTTCATTAACATATTGGGCAAATTTTTCCGGCCCTAAACCAAGACCTGGAAAATTCTTCGGCCAGGAAGTGACCAGTTTCCACTCAAAGGTTTTTACCGGCTCAACAGCAACTGATTGCTCTGAAGTTTTTTCCTGGCCACAGCCAGTTAACAGCAGTGCCGTACAACTAAGTGTGACAAGCAGTTTGACAATAATGCTTTTCATAAGATCATCCGTTTTATTCTATTTAAGTATTCGTTAACCATAGATGGCATTTGGTAGCCAGGTCACCAGCCCAGGCCATTGCGCTAATGCCAACAATAACAGTAACTGCATGATAATAAAGGGGACTACGCCACGATAAATTGACGAGGTTTTCACCGACTTATCAGCCACCCCGCGCAGATAAAACAAGGCAAAGCCAAACGGCGGTGTTAAAAATGAGGTTTGCAGATTAATCGCGATCATGATGCCAAGCCAGATCGGATCTAAACCCATCGCCAATAATATTGGTGCGACTATTGGCACCACAACAAAAGTGATCTCGATAAAATCTAAAATAAAACCGAGCAGGAAAATTACCAGCATTACCACTAAGGTTGCGCCGACCACGCCACCAGGCATCTGCGAGAAAAAGCCCTGCACTAGTTCTTCGCCGCCAAAGCCTCTAAACACCAAAGAAAACAGGCTGGCACCGATTAAAATTAAAAACACCATCGACGTAATTTTAACCGTGCTTTGCATTACCGCAGTGAGGTTTTCCCGGGTCAGCTGACGTTGCAATAACGCCAAAACCGTTGCGCCCATCGCACCGACACCTGCCGCTTCGGTCGGTGTAGCAAAACCTAATAAAATAGAACCCAACACCAGTAAAATTAACAATAATGGCGGCACTAATGCACTTAACATCAGGCTCAGCTTTGAACCATCTTGCTGAATGTCACTAATATCCTGCTCAGTTAGACTTGGCACCTGATCAGGTTTTAACATCGCATAAAGCAAACAATAACCGGTATATAAGGCGACCAATATTAATCCAGGAATAACAGCACCAGCAAACAAGTCGCCAACCGAAACAGTTTCCGGACTAAATATACCCATTTGCAGCTGTGCTTTTTGGTAAGCGCTGGATAACACATCCCCTAATAAAACTAAGGCAATAGAAGGTGGAATGATCTGCCCCAAAGTACCAGTAGCGCAGATAATACCGGTTGAAAACTGCGGGTTGTAGCCGCGCTTTAACATGGTTGGCAGTGACAATAGCCCCATGGTTACCACAGTTGCGCCAACGATACCGGTACTGGCCGCCAGTAACATGCCAACTAAAGTCACAGATACCCCCAGCCCACCACGAAAACGACCAAGCAATACCGACATGGCATTTAATAAATTTTCAGCAATTTTTGAGCGCTCCAGCATGGCACCCATAAAAACAAATAATGGTACCGCCAGTAAGGTTTGGTTATTGATCACACCATAAATACGACTCGGCAATGCATGTAAAAAGCTTGCTTCAAAAACGCCAAACAGGCTGCCAACACCGGCAAATAATAATGCTGTACCCGCTAAACTAAATGCAACCGGATAGCCAAGCAATAACACGCCACACACAACGATAAACATTAATAACGCGATATATTCCATTAGCTTGGCTCCTTAATAACACGGGCTTTATTAAGCAACAAAATATTGCGGCCGATCTCGGCGATTCCTTGCAATGACAAACTAACAGTTAATAACAAAATCAATGATTTATTGAGGTAAACTAACGGCAAACCACCGGCTTCAGCAGATTTTTCCATGATCTGCCAAGAGGTCATGACATAATTAATACTCAAGACAAAAATGCAGATACAAACTGGCAGTAATAAAAACAACGCGCCGAACAAATTAACCAGCGCTTGCTGTTTTTGCGAAAACTTTTGATAAAAAATATCAACCCGCACATGGCCATCTGCTTTTAAGGTATAACCGGCGCCGAGCATAAAAACGATACCGTGAAAATAGAGCACGGATTCCTGCATCACGACCCAGCCAAGATTAAAACCATAACGCAAAACAACAATAGTGAAACTCAGCAAGACCATAGCTAGTGTTAACCAAGCGATTAATTTACCGGTAGATTCAGTAATTTTGTCAATGATGGAAATGGTCAAAGTTAACCATTGTGTGAACATCTAAGATCCCATTTTTTATTATTTTATTTTTCAGGGCTACACAAATAGCAGATTATCTTTTACAAAGAAACGGTTGAGACTAAAAACTTAACGTTAGATTAACCGCCTGTCACTTATTAACCTAACTTTTCTTGATTAAATTACGCGCTTTTTCGTCCGCCGCCCAGACACTTGGGAGATAACGGCGTATTATCTTCGTAATAATCGTGCCATTCTTTTTCTGTATAGGTGTGTAAGGCAAGTGCATGAATTTTTTGGGATAATTCTTCTGCTAAGGTCGCATTGACTGCACGATGGCGCTTGATCAAACGCTCACCCTCAAAATCTTTCGAGACAATGATCACTTTAAAGTGTGACTCACTACCCGGCGCAACATTATGCTGGTGACTTTCGTTAATCACATCTAAGTGTAATGGAGAAAAAGCAGACAATAATTTTTCTTCAATAACGGCTTCGATACTCATTAGAGGTTCCCTTGTAAGTGTTCTTGGTGTTAGTTAGAGCCTGTTAACAAAATTCAAACAGCAACACTCAACAGACGCTAATTTAAGCTTAGTAATTTTCACTTAATCTGCCATCTGTCTAGACGTCTACTTTGCCGTAAATATCGCTAAGCCTATGGCCAAAATAATAAAATATTTTCTAACAAATTTTACGAAATGTTAAATTAATACGCATCGGCATTTGACGCCTGTTTTTTAAAACAGCGTGTTGCCAACAATGTTGAGTTTGACCCGACATCACTAATAAACTGCCGGATTGTAAAGGTATTTTATACTTTTCACCAGTGACTTTATGCTTTAAGTGAAACATCCGCTCCGCGCCGAACGATAAAGAAGCTATGGTCGGCTCTACGCCCAGCTCAGGCTCATCATCACTGTGCCAGGCAACCGAATCATTTTGATCGCGATAACAATTTGCCAGCACGCTATTAAAACCGTGCTGGCAAAATATCCTCAGCCGATTGTTTAACGTTTGCAAACGCTCAGTTAACGGCATGGCATCTAACGCCAATTTAGAATAGCTGTAACTTTGTCCTGCATCAGCATACCAGGCCTGCAAACGCGGTACCTTGACATATTTGCCATACATCAAGATCTGATCTTCCCGCCAGCTCAGCTCATTAAATAGCCGTTGCGCCAGCTCCAGGCTTTCACCAAACGGAATAAAATTAGGATAATACTGAACATCAGCATCAGTTAACTGAATATTAATAATAACCCCTTAGGGCGTGTTGACCTTTGCTGTTTGATTTTTGTTCGAGAGAAAAGCGTTTTAATCGCGGCGTGAGAAATGACG
>CAZUHQ010000144.1:5134-7999 GCA_964620605.1 uncultured Thalassotalea sp. | reverse complement strand
CGAAAAATGTCTCTTTAGTGAAAAAATACGAAAGTGGTATTGTTTCAGATCCGGTAACCGTTAACCCTGATGCTACCATTAATACTGTGATCGAGTTAGCACAAGAGCTTGGTTTTTCAGGATTTCCTGTAGTTGATAAAGACAATAACCTGGTGGGCATTATCACCGGACGCGATTTACGCTTTGAATCAGATTTATCAAAACCAGTATCGGCGTTAATGACACGTAAAGAACGTTTAGTAACCGTTAAGGAAGGTGCTGAGCGTGAAGAAATTTTACGTTTAATGCATGAACATCGCATTGAGAAAATTTTAATGATTGATGACGCCTTTAAGCTAAAAGGTTTGATCACTGTTAAAGATTATCAAAAAGCGGAAAGTAAACCTAATGCCTGTAAAGATGAGCTAGGTCGCTTACGTGTAGGTGCTGCGGTTGGTGTTGGCGCAGGAACAGATGAGCGTATTGATGCGTTAGTGGCTGCTGGTGTCGATGTTTTGTTAATTGATACGTCACACGGTCATTCGCAAGGGGTTATCGACAGAGTCAAAGAAACGCGCGCTAAATATCCTGATTTACAGATTGTTGCTGGTAATGTTGCGACTGGCGCTGGAGCAAAAGCATTAGCGGATGCTGGTGTTGATGCGGTTAAGGTAGGTATTGGTCCAGGTTCTATTTGTACCACGCGTATTGTTACCGGTGTTGGTGTTCCTCAGTTAACTGCAATTTCAAACGCGGTTGAAGCATTAAAAGACACAGGTATTCCGGTTATTGCGGATGGCGGTATTCGTTTTTCCGGTGATATTGCCAAAGCGTTGGTTGCCGGTGCTCATTGTGTCATGGTTGGTAGCATGTTTGCCGGCACTGAAGAGTCTCCTGGTGAAGTAGATCTTTATCAAGGTCGTTATTATAAGTCATATCGTGGTATGGGCTCGTTAGGTGCGATGTCGCAAAAAGAAGGTTCAAGTGATCGCTATTTCCAAAAATCAGACGGTGAAGCAGATAAATTAGTGCCGGAAGGTATTGAAGGTCGGGTCGCCTATAAAGGGCCGGTTGCGGCGATTATTCATCAGCAAATGGGCGGCTTGCGTTCATCTATGGGCTTAACTGGTTCGGCAAATATCGAAGAAATGCGTACTAAGCCTGAGTTTATGAAGATCACTGCGGCGGGTATGGGTGAATCACATGTTCATGATGTGACTATCACCAAAGAGGCGCCTAATTACCGCATGGGTTAGTCGAATAGCTTACTGCTTGCTATTAGTGCTAATAACAGCATCAGAAATGCTCACTTGGTAAACCAAGCTCCGCGTTTCTTCTTTGTTCTTAACACAACTAGCAGCGCATAAACTATTCTTGCGTTTGTAAAAAATATTGTAGGTCAGCACGAGCGTAGCGAGGTCTGACACAAAACATGAATAACTATTTCTGAACTACAATTAAACATTATTTTCACAGGCTGAGCTGTAAATCAAATGGCTCAGCCTGTTCATTTTTTAAGAAGATTATTAGGAACAAAACACATGAGCAGAGATATTCATGATCACCGCATACTAATATTAGATTTCGGTTCTCAGTATACCCAGTTAATCGCCCGTCGGGTGCGTGAAATTGGTGTTTATTGTGAACTTTGGGCCTGGGATGTTACCGAAGCTCAAATCAAGGAATTCAACCCTAGCGGTATTATTTTGGCCGGTGGTCCTGAATCGGTCACTGAGGATAATTCACCTCGCGCACCTGAATATGTCTTTAATGCCAAAGTGCCGGTATTGGGCATTTGTTATGGTATGCAAACCATGGCTGAACAACTTGGTGGCAGCGTTCAAGGCTCTGAACATAAAGAGTTTGGTTATGCCTCGGTGGAAGTGATCGCACAGTCTGTCTTGTTTAAAAATATTGAAGATGCGGTCAATGTTGAAGGTAATGCCACCTTGGATGTTTGGATGAGTCACGGTGACAAGGTTTCGCAAGCACCTGAAGGCTTTACCACCATCGCCCAAACACCAAGCTGTAAATATGCTGCGATAGCGA
The DNA here is from genome assembly GCA_964620605.1 of uncultured Thalassotalea sp. Taxonomy (GTDB): domain Bacteria; phylum Pseudomonadota; class Gammaproteobacteria; order Enterobacterales; family Alteromonadaceae; genus Thalassotalea_E. The sequence goes on along the minus strand of CAZUHQ010000144.1, from coordinate 5,971 downwards.
ACGAAGAAAAACGTTTTTACGGCGTACAGTTTCACCCGGAAGTGACCCATACCAAACAAGGTATGCGTATTTTAGAGCACTTTGCTGTTGATATCTGCCGTTGTGAAAAATTATGGACGTCGGCGTCAATCATCGAAGATGCTATCGCCAAGATGAAAGCGCAGGTTGGTGATGATGAAGTGGTGCTTGGTCTATCTGGCGGTGTTGATTCGTCCGTGGTTGCCATGTTGTTACATCGCGCGATTGGCGACAAGTTAACCTGTGTGTTTGTTGATAACGGTCTATTACGTTTAGATGAAGGCAAGCAGGTAATGGAAATGTTTGGCGATCATTTTGGTCTGAACATTGTTCATGTCAATGCTGAGCAGCGCTTTTTAGATCGTCTAGCGGGGGAAAATGATCCTGAGAAAAAACGTAAGATCATTGGTAATGTCTTTGTTGAAGTATTCGATGAAGAAGCAGGCAAGCTACAAAATGCCAAATGGTTAGCACAAGGCACTATTTATCCTGATGTGATTGAATCTGCGGCTTCTGCTACCGGCAAAGCACATGTCATTAAATCACACCATAATGTTGGCGGTTTGCCGGAAGACATGGAGTTAGGTCTGGTCGAGCCGCTACGTGAGTTATTCAAAGATGAAGTACGTAAAATTGGTTTAGAGCTTGGTTTGCCGTATGACATGTTATACCGTCATCCGTTTCCGGGGCCAGGTTTAGGCGTTCGCATTCTAGGCGAAGTGAAAAAAGAATACGCGGATTTACTGCGCCGCGCCGATGCTATTTTTATCGAAGAATTACATAAGCATGACTTATACAACAAGGTCAGTCAGGCGTTTA
>CAZUHQ010000144.1:0-5034 GCA_964620605.1 uncultured Thalassotalea sp. | reverse complement strand
AAATCGATGGCATCTCACGTGTGGTTTACGATATTTCAGGTAAACCACCAGCAACTATTGAATGGGAATAAGCGTCAATAATTCAATTAATTATTGGTAGCAGATTTAAACCTCAATGCTGAAGGGTATTGAGGTTTTTTCTTTTTGAAATGATGAGGCGTTTTAAAGCGCTAATTTTTCCTTGATAAGTTTAAGCTCATTTAATACCAGCTCTGGTTCAGTATTATCAACGGAATGGCCACTTTTAGTGGTGATCACTAATTTACCTTGAGGAAAAGCGGCTACCCAATCTTTATGCCATTTGGCTTTTTTTGCTCGACCTTCATCAGTAAAAAATATATTTGGGGTTGGTGTATATTTTTTTGAGCTTACAATAACAGTTATAGGAATGTCTTTGATCTCAGGATAGCTTGGCATTGGTCGGCGGGCCCAAAAATCGAGAAAGTCATTAGGCATGCCTTCTTTCATTGCAGTTAATTGCCAACCCGCTATTGCCTTTTTTGCCTCTTCTAAATCAATACTTCGCATAATATCGTTATCTGTTTCAGTGTTTGGGTCAATTAACAACATGCCGGCGACATGCTTTGGGTATGTTGCTGAAAACATGCGTGTGATTAGCGCGCCATAAGAATGCGATACGATCACTACAGGCTTGTTAATTTTCATTTTATTTAGAAACAAGTTTAGCTGTGCTGAATAGTCTTCAGCACTAAACTGTCTTGTTACTTGTCGAGGATATTCATTGCCCACTCGGGTATAACGAATGGTTCGACCTAATTGCGCAAAATCATCAAATATTCTATCCCAACGACTAAGATCACTGTTTGACCCTGCTTCTAGCAATATCACTATGTCTCCATTGCCTTTTTCTTGATAGTTAATATAAAACTCACCAATGTCTAATTGCTTTGCATAGGTATTACTGCCGATGAAGCACAGGGTGACTAAGAACATTATTTTTGTTTTCAACATGTTATTTTTCCTTAATTAAGGCGAGTAAGTTATCTCGATGATGTTTAAACGCATTGTTTTCAACATTTTCAATTACGCTTTTTTCAATGGCAATGTTCATCATTTCTAGCGCTTTGTTGAGTTGACCATTAGCTGCTAGGCCATCAGCTAAACTGTCATAACCATCTGCTTTATATGGGTAATTTTTTATATTGTAGGTAAATGTTTTTATTGCTTTTGCGATGTCTTTTTTCTCTAACGCAAGATAGCCCGCATGATTAACTACTGGGTAGCTAGGTGTTATCTGGTAGCCGTACTTTTCAGATTGTCGTTGGTAAAATTGCTTGATCGCAACTAAGCCTTGTTCAATAACTGCCATTGGACATTGCAATGTTGATTGCAAATAGTGGAGTGCCTTCGGGTGGCCAGCAAGCGCGGTAGTATTGTGTCCCTCCTGTTCAACTAAGTCTGTATGATAACGAAATTCCTTTGGGGCATATTTTTTCAATAACTGCGTATATCGCTGATAAGCGGCCAGCATATGACCACCTTCATTACCCATATTGATATATAAATAGCTGTTTAATTTAGTGGTATTTGTTAAAAATTCTTCAGCATCTGGAAATATTACCTGGCCATGCCACCATAAACTTGGGCTAAAGGCAAAGTGTGCTTGAAATAATTGTGGCCGGGATTGCATGGCATAGATGGCTAATAAACCACTCAATGAATGCCCCGATAATATTTTAAATTGATTGGTACGATAGTTTTTATTGATATAAGGGATCAATTCTTGTTCGAGAAAATCAAGAAAGTGATTAGCACCACCTGAAATTCCCCATTCGTTATAACTTTCATCATAGCTTGGGGTCATGTCTCTGGTTCTGTGGGTATTGTTGATGGCAACAATAATCATTTCTTGGGCATTATTGTCTTGGTTAAGTAAATCCAATGTACCGACCACATGATTGAAATTTCTCTGACCATCTAACAAGTAAAGCACCGGGTAATCTAGCTCGGTATTTTGCTGATAATTATTTGGCAGGTGAATTAAGAGTTCACGTTGTTCAGCTAATATTTTAGACGTTAAACTATCAACTTTTGACTCTCCTCGTACCTTGGCATAAACACTCATTACGCTGGTAAGTAGAGTAATTAGCAAAATGGCTATTACATGGTTAAACATAAAGTAATCCTTTAAATTAGGTTGCAGATTCAACGTGAATTACTGTTGTTTTTTTTAGTGTTAATGTAATGATTAATAGAGGAAAAAAGGTGATGAAAAGGTGATAATGCATATTTTAGTACGTTTTTTGAACGAAAAGCCCAGCTCTGTGCTTTTAACTCATTTTTTATCTGGTAGGCTGCGTGATAAACTGATTTCACGTTAAATATGATTTTTATGCAAACTTCAAAAGTAAACAACGAGTTATGATGCAAATTGGTGAGTTTATCCTTGATAAAAAACAGGCTCGATTGTTACGGCAAGATAAAGAAATAGCGATAGAACCTAAGCTGTTTGAGTTGTTATTACTGTTTGTTAATCAGCCGAATACCATTATTTCTCGCCAAGATATTTTAGAGCATTTGTGGCCAGGCTCGCTTGTTACTGATAATGCCATTAATAAACTGGTTGCCAGTTTGCGTAAAGTACTGACAGATGATCCTAAAACCCCGTGTTATATTCAAACCGTGCCTAAAAGAGGGTATCGGCTGATATCTCAAGTGTCATTACTTGACCCGATAGATACAGCTAAAAAAGCCCAAGCTATTAATGGCGAATTCAATAAAGAAAATAATCGGAAAAACAGTTTTCGAATCAAAGCGATAAGTGGCTCACTAATCTCGCTACTACTCTTGCTTGCTAGTATATTTATATGGCAAATATTTAGCGATAACGTTAAACGAAACCATAATAACCACTATACCGTGGCGTTAACACGTGAACACGGTATGGAAGAGTCTGCACGTATGCACTCAGATAATACTCACCTTTATTATTTAAAGCAGGATGTGCCACAAGCACCAGAACATACCCGTTATCAACTGTGGATAAAAAATATTCATACAACACAAATAAAGCAAGTAGATACTGGTAACGCTAATATCAGTAGCATTATTGCTGTGGTTGCACAGCCAAACAGCGCGATAACAAATTTACTTTATCTTGATAAGAAGCAAGAAAGTTGTGGTGTTTATCAAGCTACTCTCATACCAATGGCCTCTGTTAAACAGGTAGATCAAGTTAATCCTACAATGCAGTGGCAACAAGTTGAAAAGTTGTTTGATTGCAATGACAAGCGGATAAAAGATATTGCTTATCATGCGGATAAAAAAATAATGTATTACACGGCACAGCCGCAAAATTTTTGGCCAAATCAAATATATGCTTTTAATTTAGCCACTAAAAAGCACAGCTTTGTTACGCAAGCTGAGCCTGTCGGTTGGGGACATCACAATATTGATATTTCACCTGATGGCAACAAGCTGTTAATTATGAGTACCAAAGGTGATGTTAAAACTCAGCTGCAGGTTTTGAATTTACAGAATAATGAAATAATACAAGGGATTAAGTTCGACTACCTTGTTACTGAAGCTATTTGGCATCATGATTCTGAGCAGGTTTATTATTATGCTGCGCCACCCGCACATCAAATTATGAAAAGCGATATCGATGGTAACAATGCCACTGCGATTGTCAGTGTGTCTGAATACTTATCGTCACAAATGTCTCTATTTCCTGATGGTAAAAATCTATTGTTTAGTACCAAGCAGAAAAATTATAGTAATTATTGGTTAGTGGCGCCTAAACAGAACAGTGAAATAGATAACTCAACCGTTGACGATTTTAACCCTGTGCTCTTTCATCATAGTCCACAGTATTTATTTATTTCAAAACGTAGTGGCCGAAGACAACTGTATTTAGCACGCTATGATGGCAAACCAGCCGAGATAGTGACTAATTTTTCTCAGTCTCAATGGCTGAGCTATATCGCGGTGTCAGCTGATGATCAAAGTGTACTACTCAATATTGATAATAAGGTCTACTTTATTTCCATCAGTGATTTAAATGAGCGTGATCCGTTAACAATACTCAAACAACAACAGCTCATTTTTACCAGTGAATACCCTATTATTTCTGTTGATTGGTTATCAACAAATGGTGCTGCAATTACAGTCGTGAATAACGGGGTGCCTGAATTAGCGGTCGTTAATTTACTTAACCATAAAGTGCAACGACTCAATGGCAAGTGGGCTTATGGATTGACCGATAGTCAGCATCTTGAATATAACTATTTAATAGAGCAGCAGAGTAATACCTTGTATCGTATTGATTCACTGCTCTTCAGTGACGATTCAACCTATAACCAACTGAATTTAACTAACACACAAATAACGTTACCCAATGGTTTTTTCCACGTCAAAATAGACGACAATGTTCTGTATTATGGTAGCGATGAAAACGATAATGTTTATTTAAATGTCGTGCCATTAAATACTGTGCTGAAAAATAACAGTGCTCAAAGTGGTAAATATCTTTTAAATGACTTTAATGGCTATGACGTTAGTGACGGCAAGATTATAGTAAGTGAGATAGAAAGCTTTGAAGGAGATGTGCATCGTACCATGTATTAAAAATTATCATCAAGACGTTTTAGTATCCTAATTAATTGGATTACGGATAAAAAAATAGACGGACTTGCCGCGCCGATGCCATCTTTATCGAAGAATTACATAAGCATGACTTATACAACAAGGTCAGTCAGGCGTTTACCGTGTTCTTGCCGGTACGTTCAGTTGGCGTTATGGGCGACGGTCGTAAATATGACTGGGTGGTTAGCTTACGTGCAGTCGAAACTATCGACTTTATGACAGCACACTGGGCACACTTGCCTTATGATTTCCTAGGCTTAGTGTCAAATCGTATTATCAACGAAATCGATGGCATCTCACGTGTGGTTTACGATATTTCAGGTAAACCACCAGCAACCATTGAGTGGGAATAAGCTGTTAATTTATTTGTATTAATTAGAGGCTGTTGATCTTTGTATTAAAAATAATCGACATAGCAACAAGGTATAA
>CAZUHQ010000143.1:0-8123 GCA_964620605.1 uncultured Thalassotalea sp. | reverse complement strand
TTTCTCAGGTCGATTCTTCCGTTGGCGGTAAAACCGCGGTTAATCATCCGCTTGGTAAAAATATGATCGGCGCTTTTTATCAGCCAAAAGCAGTATTGATTGATATTGATAGCTTGCAAACTTTGCCTGAAAGAGAGTTTGCTGCTGGTATGGCGGAAGTGATCAAATACGGCATTTTAGGTGATGGTGAATTTTTTAGCTGGCTTGAACAAAACAGTCAGGCGATTAAAGCAGCTGATCCTGAAGTCTTGATCACTATGATTGAACGCTGCTGCCAATGTAAGGCGGATATCGTATCGGCAGATGAAACCGAAGCCGGTGTTAGGGCGCTGTTGAACTTAGGTCATACCTTTGGTCATGCAATTGAAGCCGAGCAGGGCTATGGCGTTTGGCTGCATGGCGAAGCAGTTGCTACTGGCATGGTACTTGCTGCTAAACTGGCAGTAGCAATGAATTTGCTGGAAGCGTCAGAACTTCGTCGTATTGAACAATTACTGACAGCGTTTAATTTACCCTTGCAAGCACCTGAAAATATGGGCTTTAATGAGTTTATTAAGCATATGCGTCGTGATAAGAAAAACTTAGGTGGTAAGTTACGCCTGATTATCCCGACCGCCATTGGTCAGTCTGTCATGCGTGATGATATTAGTGAGGACATGCTTCAGCAAATTCTGTAAAACAGAAGGTGAACCATGTCTGCGCTAGCGCAAAGCCTAACAAATCAGCCGTCTTCACAAAGCGTCACTGCTATCAGTGCCACCGCCAGGGTGGATTATATCTTGCGCTTTTCCAAGCAGGCGATTCTGGTGGTTGATGATGATATCGCATCAAGCTCCAGTGTTGGCAGCCAATATTTAGCAAACCTTTCCAGCGAACAGAATGCCGCCTATATCACCATGTCGGCGAAATTAAACGATTTACAGGTACGCTGCCGTATTATTGAACAGCTATTTGGTAATATTTTATTCGATCCCGAGCAGTCAGTGGCAGTCAGCATAATTAACCTGGTGAAGGCGAATAAGCAGGCGCTGACGATTGTTATCGATAACGCCCATTACCTGTCGTTACAGTTACTACACGAATTAACCCAGCTTGCAGAGATCGCGAAAAAATCTGATTATCAGATCAATGTGCTGATGCTTGCCCAGACTCAGGCCGGTCAAATTGTCAGTCAGAATCAAAGCCTGTTTCATAAAAAGCTGGCAATATTATCGGCGCAAAGTGGCCAGTTGATTTCCGCTGGTGATAAAGTTTTTAAGCCGCAAAATGAATTTTTTAGCCTAACGCCTTTTAAAAAATGGCTGGCATTTTTTCTGCTGTTAAGCCTGTTGTCGAGCGCAATTATTTATTCTTTATATCAAAGAGATAGCTTAGGCTTTAGCCAGGTATTAACAGATAAAACAATGCCAGCTAATAAAGTTGAAAGCGAATTAATCAAGCCACAGCCAGCAGAGTTTGTTGCTGAGTCGGTGAATGAAACTCTAACAGTATCAGCGTCAGGTGCAGAAATATTCCAGGCATTAAGTGGCGAGCAAGTCGCAAAAGTGTCTACGCCTGCACAGCCCGCAAAGGCTATGCCACGGGATATTTTAGCTGCGTTGCAATTTACTGCTAGTGATAATAATTCGGCTGAATTAACTGAGCAGAAACAAGTATTAACACAAGTTCAACTTGATAGTGCGACATTAAAAATCAAGCCATTGGTTAAGCAAACCGAAGCGCCTGGAAAAGTATTAGAGCAAAATAATAAGCAAGTTCAGCCAACAGCATCATTAGGTTATTTAGGACAGCAGCAAGGCTTTGTTATTCAGGTAGGTGTTTTTAGCCAGCAGCAAGTATTAGCAGAGTTTTTAGCTGAATTTCCGATTATGCGTTTTGAACAGTATCAAAGAGTGCTTGGCCAGTCAGTTGTTACTGTGCTGACCAGTGAGTATTATCAGACTCGTCAGCAGGCAGAAGCTGCGTTAGAAGCCTTGCCAAATGGGATCCAACAAAGATCGCCATGGATCAAAGCAATTAATGCTATTAATAGCGAAATCAGCGAGTTTCAGCTCTCCCAATCAGAGAAAAATCACGTTACAATCCCCAACTCATAAAAATAAGCGGTGATGTCGCTGTAGTTGGATTGCAAACTTAATGGTTAAAAAACACCGTGCATTTTTGAAATGGGCTGGCGGTAAATATGGTTTATCTGAAGTGATCAACAAAACCCTACCGCCAGGTGAGCGCCTTATCGAGCCTTTTGTCGGTGCAGGTTCAGTATTTTTAAACAGCGACCATCAAAGTTACCTGTTAAACGATATCAATAAAGATTTGATCAACCTCTATCAAATCATTCAAATGAAGCCACAGCAATTTATTGACGATGCCAAAAGGATATTTTCGCCCGAGAACAATCAGGCTACTGCCTATTACCATCTGCGCAGTGAGTTTAATGCCAGTGTCGATAAATATTACCGTTCATTGTTATTTTTGTATTTAAACCGCCATGGTTATAACGGCTTATGTCGCTACAATAAATCGGGTGGTTATAATGTACCGTTTGGTAAATATAAGAAGCCGTATTTTCCTGAGGCGGAATTGCTGTATTTTGCCGAAAAAGCGCAGAATGCGGTTTTCATTTGTGAAGGCTATCGTCAGACCTTTAATCGTGCGCAAGATGGTGATGTTATTTATTGTGATCCGCCGTATGTGCCATTAAGCAAAACGGCAAGTTTTACCAGTTATGCTGGTAACGGCTTTGGCTTGGATGAACAGGCGGATCTGGCAAATGCCGCAGAAGAAGCAGTTAAGCAACATAAAGTCAGTGTGCTGATCAGTAATCACGATACTATTTGGACGCGTAAAATTTATCAGGGCGCCGCTAAAATTAAATCGATCAAAGTGGCGCGTACTATCAGCCAAAAAGCGGGTAACCGAAAAAAAGTCGCGGAATTAATGGCGCTATATCGTTAAAAGTGGCTTAATATTTATTGTACTACTAACGAAACAACGGCGATTAACACACCGATAAACAAGATCACGCCAATAAGGCCGACAATAACAAAATGGCTGAACTTGCCTTCAGTAAAGTCGCGTTCCCGGTTCTTATCGCTTTGCACGCCAATAAAGGCGGCGGCGACACTTTTTATGGTATCTGTGAGTCGGCTCAATTCCTTTCTCCCTGATTATTAATCAATACCTGATGATAAATAGCACAGTAGCAAAAACATCTGCCAATTGATACTTTTTGGTATAAGCTGTTGTAATCATTAGATTCTAAAACTTCTTTTATTATGAATAGTGCCAATCAAACTTTAATAACACCTTGGTGGTGGCTCGTTGCAATTTTTTCTCTGAGCTGCTTATTAATTATTGGCGGCATATGGTATCAGGTGGATACAGGCTATCAGCCAAACAAACACCAGCTGCTATCTGAAAGCGCGGTAAAAGCGCATATTCAGACAGAATTTAGCCAATCTTCGCTGGTGGCCGAACAGGGTCTACAATATATCCCAACCGGTATTTATCTGCAGTCGTTTAAGTTTAGCAGCTCAAACGATGTCAGGATCACTGGCTATGTTTGGCAACGCTACTTAACGGCTAGGCTTGGCTCTGCTGAGGCAAAAGCAAACTTTATTTTTCCTGAACAGGTTGGTGGCTCGTCTGATTTTGAACTGGCCTATCAGCATCAAGCTGGCAAGCATACGGTATTAGGCTGGTCTTTTGATGTCACGCTTAGGCAAAAATTTAGTTATAAAAATTATCCGTTGGATCATAAAACTGTCTGGATTAAGCTTTGGCCATCACATTTTGATCGCAATATTATTTTGCTGCCGGCATTAAACGACTATAGTAAAACCGCCCCCGGAGATACCTTTGGTATCGATACAGACATAGTGATTGGTAACTGGGAAATTAATGAAACCTTCTTTGATTATAAATTAAGTCATTACGATACTTCATTTGGTTTGAATCAAAACGGCAACGAGCAAAGCTATCCTGAACTGAGTTTTAATCTGGTACTGAAAAGAAAATTCTTAAATGCTTTTATTATTCATTTAGTGCCTTTACTGACGGTAGCTGTGTTGTTATTTGCCTCATTGATGTCGGTGACCTCCGAGCAGCCAAAGCGAGAAAGCTTCGGTTTTAACTTTACCGCCGTGATTTCTATTGTTTCGGCGCTATTTTTTGTCGTCATGCTATCGCATATTCAGCTGCGTGAGCAGTTTGCCGAAGATGGTATCGTCTATATTGAGTACTTCTTTTTACTGATGTACTTTTTGATGATCAGCATTATCTGCAATACCTACTTTTTTAGTCGAGGCAAAGAAAATCCAACTGGCTGGCTTCATGCGCAGGATCATTTGATCCCTAAATTGATTTACTGGCCGTTAACCTCAGGCAGCATGGCGTTAGTGACTTATTGGCATTTTGTTGGTTAAAAGCCATAAAAAAAAGCATGTGCGTTAACACATGCTTTTTTAGAAAAGTAAAAATAACTACAATGCGATATCTACGGCATAAGAAACATAAACCTTAGTATCGCCAGCTGCGCCATCGAGGTCAGTGGCCGACGCACCAATGGTGAAACCCCCTTTGCTTAAGCTAATGCCGTAATCGACAGAATCTTCTGCTAACCAGTCACCAGAATAAGAACCTATATGTAAGGCAATTTCTGCTTCGTTTGCTAATGGGATAGCATAATCGGCAGAAACATAAAGTGTATCGCCAGCATCAGCGCCTTCACCGTCTGCCAGTAGTGCAACGCCCAGTGTCAGCGCGCTAAATGAAACATTGGCATAGACTTCTGAAAAGTCGGCATCGCCAGATGTTTCATCCGGGTAGGCATAGTAGATAAAGCCAAGATCATAAGAGACATTACCGGAAATCGAACCGCCAAAGCCGCCATAAAAATCAAGCTCATAGGTCATACCGTCAGCCCAATCGGCATTGGATGCCCAGGTACCGAGATAAAAGCCAGAATCGTCGGCGTAATCGATACCGCCTGAAATAGCGGCTTTACCATTGGTTTGCTCTAAGCCACGCCATAAGTAGTTGCTGGTGGCCGCAACATTAGCAGAGAGTTCTCCTTTAGCTGAGGCGAGCATAGGCGTTGCTAATAAAGCAGAGGAAAGTGCGAGGGGTAATAGTGTTTTTTTCATGTGTTACTCACTAAGTTTATTGTTGTTAGCGATAAAACAGCAAATAAAATGCCTATCGACAGCTATTTTATTAGTGTAGAAGGTTTTGTATATAAAACAATAAAATAGCTTTTAATGTATTGTTTTTGAGCATAGGCATAAACTTGGCTTTGCGCAAATCTGGTGCAATAAATAGCTAACCTGTGCTAATAAGGTGCAGATTAAAAGCTGTGTTTGCTCGGCTATTCAGGTCGATTATTTCGACTAATTAGGGTAAAGTAGCGCAGTTTTTAATTTGGCCGGATAGAACCATGTCTTCATACTTAATTGCGCCTTCAATATTGTCTGCTGATTTTGCCCGTTTAGGCGACGATGTCGCTAAAGTGTTAGCGGCTGGAGCGGATGTTGTTCATTTTGATGTGATGGATAACCATTATGTACCCAATCTAACCATAGGTCCTATGGTGTGCCAGTCATTGCGTGATTATGGTATCAGTGCACCGATTGATGTCCATTTAATGGTGACACCGGTCGATCGCATTATTCCTGATTTTGCCAAGGCAGGTGCTGATATTATTACTTTCCATCCGGAAGCCAGCGATCATGTTGACCGTACGGTTCAATTAATTAAAGATCATGGCTGTAAGGCCGGGTTGGTGTTAAACCCTGCTACTTCGTTGCATCATCTGGATTTTGTGTTAGATAAACTGGATGTTGTGTTATTGATGTCGGTTAATCCTGGCTTTGGTGGTCAGTCGTTTATTCCGAAAACGTTAGATAAATTACGGCAGGTGAGAAAATTAATCGATGCCAGCGGCCGTGATATTCGTCTTGAAGTTGACGGCGGTGTGAAAGTCGATAATATTGCGGAAATTGCCGCGGCGGGTGCCGATATGTTTGTTGCCGGTTCGGCGATTTTTTCGCAGCCGGATTATCAGGCTGCGATTAGTGCGATGCGTGCCGAATTAGCGAAAGTGTGAAATTAACAGTAACTGGGGCTCAGTTACTCAATGTGTGATTAAAGAGAGTTAAAATAGAGATGTCAAAACCTGTTGTATTAAGTGGCTGTCAGCCATCGGGTGAATTAACCATAGGTAATTACTTAGGTGCAATTAAGCAATGGGTAAATATGCAAACCAGCCATAATTGTCACTATATGTTGGTGGATCAACATGCGATCACGGTTCGTCCTGAGCCGGAAGCATTACGCAATGCGACATTAGACGGTTTGGCGTTATACTTGGCCTGTGGTGTTGACCCTGAACAGAGCACTATTTTTATTCAGTCTCATGTGCCTGAGCATGCGCAATTAAGCTGGGTGTTAAATTGTTATACCCAGATGGGCGAGCTCAACCGCATGACCCAATATAAGGATAAGTCGAAAAAATCTGAAGCGAACATGAACTCAGGTTTATTTACTTACCCGGTGTTGATGGCGGCAGATATTCTATTATATCGGGCAAATGAAGTACCGGTTGGTGACGATCAAAAACAACACCTTGAACTGGCGCGCGATGTTGCGACACGCTTTAATAATTTATACGGCGATATTTTTGTTATTCCTGAGCCGCATATTCCTGAGCACGGCGCTCGTATTATGAGTTTGCAGGATCCGTTAAAGAAAATGTCGAAATCCGATACTAACCCGGGAAATTTCATCGGGTTATTGGAAGATCCGAAGAAGATTAGCAAGAAGATCAAACGTGCGGTGACCGACTCAGATGAACAAGCGCGGATTTATTTTGATGTTGCGGAAAAGCCAGGGGTGTCAAACCTGCTATCTTTATTGTCATGTGCAACCGGCCAGTCGATTACCGAGTTGGTGCCTCAATATCAAGATAAAATGTATGGTCATTTAAAAGGCGATGTTGCCGATGCAGTTGTTGCCATGCTTGAGCCAATTCAGCAAAAGTTCCATCAATACCGCGAAGATCGCGCCTTTATGGATCAGGTAATGAGAAATGGCGCAGAAAAAGCATCTGAGCGTGCCAGCCAGGTACTGACAGCCGTCTATGACGCGGTTGGTTTTATCGCGAAACCTTAATGTTCAATACTTAAGAAAAAGGGCGAAATTCCTGGTGAGTTTCGCCCTTTTTTTGTTGCTTGTCTGTTATCCAGTCAATGGCGAGCTTATTTTTAACTGCACATATTAATCTCGCTCGCTGATCTCAAGAATATTGCTATGGTAATAAGCGCAAGCTTCACCAGCACGGATGCTGGTGTTGAGCTTCCAGGGATGGACTTGCAGCGTCTTGCTCGTTTACCTGGCAATATTCACTTGCTACCATGCACCTACTGCCCTCATTTATTGACCAAACTAATCCTTTTGCTGTTTTTCTTTATCTACCTGCTGAAACAGCTTGTTGCTAGCCGAGATAAAATTATCAACACTGGTGCTTTTGGTGATTAGAAAATCCGGGGTTAACAAGGTAGGGTCAAACTGTGGCCTGATACTAAATTCCGGCTTTTTGCTAAGCTGCACCAAAAAGCTGCCGCCAAATAACAGGCAAGTTAAACTGGTAGCGACGACTAAGCGGCGTTTTTTCGTCATATGAAAGCCGATATAGCCATTGAGCCAGAACAGGCAAAAGGCGATAGCAATCGGTAACAGGGTGATAACATCAGGCAAAATTGCAGCACTGGACGAATTAAACTTAATAAAGGTTTCAATAAAGTCGCTCAGCCAGGTCAGATTATAAAAAATAAAGCAGATGCCCAGTTGGGTAAATATCCGGGCGTCGTGTTTGGTTAAATGGGAAATTAAAGACACTAAGGCTGGCCAGATGGCAAACATCAAAGTCAACCCAACCGAGGGCACCAACAGTTGAGTGAAGTTGCTTTCTTTGGGGTTATTTAAGAAAAACAGCCAGCCGGTTAATAGGGCAAAAAATACTATGTTTGCTCCCAGCACTACCGGGTGCTTGGCCAGGTTAATCAAGTTTTCAAATGGACTCAGGGTAATGCTGGTAGCTACCGGGTGATAGGGAAATACCACGCGGA
>CAZUHQ010000142.1:0-8189 GCA_964620605.1 uncultured Thalassotalea sp. | reverse complement strand
AGGCCGGCACCCCGGCAATATGACCAGATAAGAAAACCAATGTTAGAAAGTATTTTTTGCTAACATTACACTAATGCTTGTTAACTGACTGACATTAGTTTATCAGTTTTGGATTTTTATATTCAGGATGAAGAGGATACCTAGAACGCACGGAATAAAATTTCACCTTTAAAGGTCTAGTTAATCAAAGCAATATCCTAATAAAGAGTAAGACTTTGATCCGCAATTTAACAATACAAATTATTGTATTTTTCGTTATTTACCAGCTAATTTCCTGGTTTAAATCTTCAGATATGTTGGCGACAGATACCAACGTCAGTGGTTATAATTTTCAATTGACCACCACAGCTGGTGATACCGTATCGCTTGACGCACAAGGCAAGACCATCGTTTATTTTTTTTGCCCCCTGGTGTTCTATTTGTCATGCCAGTATTGAAAACTTACAGGCTATCTATCAGAAGAACAGTGAGCTTGAGGTGATTGCCATCGGCCTGGATTATGTAAAAGCCGAAGATATCGATCAATTTGTTGCGCAACATCAGCTAACTTTTCCGGTCGCTTATGGCTCTGAAGCGGTCAAACAAAGCTACAAAATCTCCGCTTATCCAAGTTATTACATCCTAGATAAGGATAATATCGTGGTGGCAAAATCTATCGGTTATTCAACGGAATTTGGCTTATATTTGCGCACCTTATAGCGATAGGTAGCTATAATCCGAGCGAGCTCAGTATAAATAGCACTAAAGCAGGTTAACCACTTCTGATCTCAGGCTTGATTGTGTACACTATCCCTTTCTTAAATCTTAGCTAGGTTATCCTTATGCAGATTTCTTCACAATTTGATAGCGGTAATATTTCTGTTATCAGCGCCGATGAGCCGGGCGATATACGATTGGCTATCAACAAAGATCATCAGTCCGACTTTTACCAATGGTTTCATTTTAAACTTCATAACAATCAACGCTGCGAACATATATTGATCATAGAGAATGCCGGTCAGGCTGCTTATGTTGAAGGATGGCAGGATTATCAGGCGGTTGCCTCATACGATAGAGAACACTGGTTTCGCGTACCGACCGAGTTCGACGGTCAGCAGTTAATTATCACTTTTACTCCCGAGTATGATTCAGTCTACTTTGCCTATTTTGCGCCTTACAGCTATGAACGCCACCAAGATCTTATTCATAACGCCCAACTGGATATCGATTGTCAGTTGCAAGTATTGGGTCAAACCTTAGATGGCCGTGACCTTTCACTGTTAAAAGTTGGTGAAGAGGGCGAAGGCAAAAAAGTGATATGGCTAACTGCGCGCCAGCATCCGGGCGAAACCATGGCGCAGTGGTTTATGGAAGGCTTTATTGATCGCTTATTAGATGAAGACGATGGCGCGGCGCGGGCATTATTGAATAAAGCGGTGTTTTATCTAGTGCCGAACATGAATCCTGACGGCTCAGTACGTGGTCATTTAAGAACGAACGCCGCAGGTGTTAATCTCAATCGCGAATGGGCCGAGCCTAGCATGGACAAAAGCCCTGAAGTGTATTTAGTGCGTGAAAAAATGCTGGCAACTGGCGTTGATATGCATCTAGATATTCATGGTGATGAAGCGCTACCGGTAAACTTTGTTGCTGGTTGTGAAGGGATTCCATCATATGATCAACGTCATAAAAGCTTAGAAGATAACTTTAAAGCGATTTTACTTGCTATTACGCCGGAATTTCAAGACGTTAAAGGCTATGACAAAGATGAGCCGGGGCAAGCTAATTTAACCTTGGCTTCTAACTGGGTGGGTGAACAATTTAACTGTTTGGCTTATACAGTAGAAATGCCGTTTAAGGATAATGAATTATTACCGGATCACAGCGTTGGCTGGTCAGATAACCGCAGTAGTTTATTTGGTCGAGATATGTTGACTGCCATTTATCGCATTGTGGATGACTTACGTTAACCTTTTGTTAAAATCAGTGTTCAATAAATAGCAACAATTTATAATAACAATAAATAATTATAATACTTTCAGGAGTTTCTAGTGCAAGAATTAGTCAATACACTAAATGGCTATATATGGAGTTCGTACCTAATTTATTTATGTTTAGGTGCTGGCATATTCTTTTCAATCATGACCCGTTTTGCTCAAGTGCGCC
This sequence comes from uncultured Thalassotalea sp., assembly GCA_964620605.1. Taxonomy (GTDB): domain Bacteria; phylum Pseudomonadota; class Gammaproteobacteria; order Enterobacterales; family Alteromonadaceae; genus Thalassotalea_E. The sequence goes on along the minus strand of CAZUHQ010000142.1, from coordinate 6,044 downwards.
ATTTTAGAGAAATGTGGCGCCTGTTAATGTCAGGAAAAAGCTCAGAGCAGGGGATTTCTTCCTTTCAGGCGTTGGCGGTTTCATTATCTGGTCGTGTTGGTACTGGTAATATTGCCGGTGTCTCTGCGGCAATCGGCTTTGGTGGTCCTGGTGCGGTGTTTTGGATGTGGGTTGTTGCATTCCTCGGTGCATCAACGGCTTATATCGAATCTACTAACGCGCAAATTTATAAAGAGCAGGAGGACGGTATTTACCGTGGCGGCCCGGCTTATTATATTGAAAAAGCGCTCGGACAAAAATGGTATGCCTGGTGTTTTGCTATTGCAACGATTCTTGCCTGTGGTGTGTTATTACCGGTAGTACAATCTAATGGTATCGGTGATTCATTGGTGAATGTTTTTGGTAACGGTGGTACGGTTTCATCTTTTATGGGGGATTTACCACTAACTAAAGTGTATGCCGCAGTCTTTATCGTATTGATCTTAGGTTTTATTATCTTTGGTGGTGTTAAGCGTATCGCTAACTTTACTCAGATAGTAGTACCATTTATGGCATTAGCATACATTATTATTGCCTGTGCGATCATTGCCCTTAATGTTGATATGCTACCGGGTATTTTTACCACGATTATTTCTGATGCCTTTACCCCGATGGCTGGCTTTGGCGCCGCGATTGGTTGGGGGGTTAAACGTGGTGTTTATTCAAACGAGGCCGGACAAGGTACTGGTCCTCATGCTGCAGCGGCAGCTGAAGTCGCGCATCCCGCACAACAAGGATTGGTTCAGGCGTTTTCAGTTTATATTGATACCTTATTCGTCTGTTCAGCTACGGCATTTATGATCTTAATCACACAGTCGTATAATGTTATTCCACAAGGCAGTGCTCCTATTATGTTAAATGTTGCACAAGACACTGTTATTAATGGCCCTGCATTTACGCAAATAGCGGTTGACAGCGTATTGCAAGGGGTAGGTAAACCATTTATTGCCTTAGCGTTATTTTTCTTTGCCTTTACAACTGTCTTAGCTTATTACTTTATTGCAGAAAATAATATTTCTTATATTAACCGGACATTTCATATGCCGGTTCTTAAATTTTTACTGAAACTATTGTTAATGGGCGCGGTATTTTATGGCACAGTAGCGCAACCTAGTGCCGCCTGGGGTATGGGAGATGTTGGTGTTGGCTTGATGGCTTGGTTAAATATTATTGGTATTTTAATAATATTCTTTACAGCAAAACCAGCAATTAAAGCGTTAAGGGATTATGAGCGCCAGCAAAAAGAGCAGGTTGACGAGTACAGTTTTGACCCGAAAGCACTTGGCATTAAAAACGCCGATTTTTGGGAAAATAGAAATAACCAGAAATAATGTAAATAATGCGAAATAATTAACAGAAAACGCCCTGCTGGGCGTTTTTTTTATCCTTAATTCTTGTAGAATATCGCCATTCAATGAGTGGAGTAGTCTATGGCCATTATTAGCTGTCCGAATTGTCGAAAGAAAATTTCCGATAAAGCGAAAACTTGTACGCATTGCCAGATTAACTTGGTGAATTTAGATGAAGAAAAGCTCGCGAGCTTAAAGCAAGTGCAAAAAATCAATAAATCACAGCAGATCATGACGATATCATTTATTGCCATGTTGTTATTTTGTGGTGGTTTTCTGTTTTATTATTGGCAAAACGTCCAGCCGGGCAGCTGGCAATATTACCTCTCTATTGGCAGCACAGTGATTGGTTTTATTTTATATATTATTACCCGTGTCCAACTGATTTTATTAAAGAAAAGTAACAAGTAGTATGAATGTCTTAGCACTCGTCGACAATATGTCGCAAGAAACGTATCTCAGATTAAAACATGCCGCAGAAACTGGTAAATGGCCTGAAGGTGTGGTGGTTGATCAAGCTCAGCGTGATTCTGCGCTGCAATTGACCATGGCCTATCAGGCTAGACATTTAGATTTAGACCAAATGTTAACCATTGGCGCTGATGGTGAAATAATTAATAAGAGTAAACGAGAGCTCAAAGACCAGTTCTCCGGTAAGCATAAGGACACAGAAATTACCAAATGTAATAAGGACGATGATATCGCCAGGTTTACCAATTTATGATTTTTTCCAAATTTTTTAAACCTGCCTGGCAAAGTAAAGATGTCAATACCAGGATCGCGGCGGTTAATGACGAGCTGAATACCAGTAATAATGAAGATCTGATCATTCTTAATCAGCTATTAGCTAATGATAATAATGAACTGGTTCGCCGTGCGGTTTTATTAAAGCTAAATAGTTTTGAGCACTGGCTTAAAGCGAGTACGGATAATTCGAATAAAAAAATACGCGAATATGCGCAGCAGCAAGTTGAAGCGATAGTTTTAGAACAGCATGAGATCAAATTATCTAGCAGTGAAAAAACAAAGTTTTTAGCATCGAGTAATAAAACTAGCCTGCTTGAAGCCTGGCTTAATAATGAACAAAATAGTGAATTAGCACTGAGTATCTTTAAGAAGTTGGCAAAACCTCAGCTATTGCCTTCGGTATTTGCTCATAAGCAACAAGCTGATTTTCAGTTAAAGTTGTTAGAGGAAGTTAACAGCATAGAGATGCTGGAAAGACTCAGCAAAAAATCTCGTATTGCTGAGGTTAACCAAGCGATTAACGAGAAAATAGCAAAAATAACTGAACAGCAGCAAAAGCCAGGTAAAGTTACCAAGCAGACACAATTAATACTGGCAAAACTGCTGGCGTTAAAAGATATCAGTCAATACGCTGAAATGTTAGCGCGTAAAGCAAAAATTATTGATGACTGGCAACAAGTTAGTAGTGAATTTAATTACCTGTCTGACAGACAACGTCAGGAATTTATCGATAAATATCAAACGATAAACCAACAGCTGGAGAAAATATTTGCCCCTAAAGCGGAGGCGTTTGAACAACAAAAAATTGTTGAACACCTGGAAAAACAGCGGATAACCCAAGCTGACACAATTGATAGACAAATAAAAGAGAGCGAACAAACCTTAAGTAACTCGATATTTGAACATAACAGTATTGATGAAACAGCATTTAACCAGGCAATTGAGTTAATAACACAGCATATAGTCGATTCAGTGTTAGATGAAAAGCAAAAATCAAATTATTTAGCTCAGTGCCAGCAGTTACAACGCAGATTACAACAATTACCTGTGATTGCTGAATCAGTGACTGATGCAACTCACCTTATTTCAAAAATTTCGCAATTGGCGCTTCCACAGAAATTAGCTGAACTTAATGAAAAAGAAAGTCAGTACCTGACGTGGTGTAAAAACTTTAATCAAGTGAAGGATAAAGCTGATGGTGCTTTACCAGATTCAATTGTTCAGGCATACCAGGAAATCGTCAAGCAATGGCAACAGGCGTTAAAACCACTGCAACAAGCACAACAAAAGCACTTTAGTCAGACACAGCGCAAATTAAGTGACGTTAAGCGTTTAATTCACAGCGGTAAGTTCAATGCGGCATTTGGCGTATTTAAAAAAGCACAACATTTGTATCAGTCGTTAAATGAAAAACAGCAGACAAGGCTACAGCGCGATTATCAATTTGCTCAGGAAAAAATCAGCGAATTAAGTGACTGGGAGCATTATATTGCGACGCCGCGTAAGCAGGAATTACTCGCTCAAGTTAAGCAATTAGTAGAACAGCCGTGTGATAATCCGGTTGACCAGGCGGCGCAAGTTAAAAAATACCGTAAGCAGTGGAACTTATTAGGCCATGCCGAAGATGATCAGGAGCAGGCGTTAAACGAAGAATTTAATCAGCTGTCGGAGCAGGCGTTTGCCCCTTGTCGTTTGTATTATGCCGAGCAAGAAAAGCTTCGCGACCAGCACCTAGTGGTCAGAGAAAATATTATCAAGCAAGTTCGCGACTTTAACCTGCAGCTATCTGTTGACAATGTTAACTGGAAAGCGTTTGACGCTAAATTAAACCAGTTTAAACAACAATGGCGTGATGCTGGGGAAGTGGAACGAACAAAATACCAGGCATTAAACAGTGAGTTTCATGGGTTATTAAAACCGGCAAAAACCGCATTATATCAGCACTATCAGAAAAATGTCGGCGATAAACAAGCCCTGATTACCAAGGCTAATCAACAGCTTAGCAACAGTGATATCACCGATGCCGCAGCTCAGCTTAAACAATTACAGCAACAGTGGCGTGATATCGGCTATTGTGGCCCTAAGCAGGAAAATAAATTGTGGCAAGAATTTCGTGCGATTAACGATCAAGTGTTTCAACGCCGAGCTACTATTTATGAAGATCAAAAGCAAGAACTTGCCGAGTTAGAGCATGGTTATTTTAACGATCTTGAAAAAATTGTCGCAGACAGCGAGTTAGCCAAAACGGCAGAGCATTTGACTCAGAGCTTAAGCCATCTTCATGCATTACAGGAAACGGTGGCACAAAGTGACAATCACTTTAAAGCGATTAATAACAGTATTAATCAACAGATAAAGCAAGTTGAAAGCAAACTTGCAAAGCAGAAAAAATTAGCGAAACAACAAGTTTTTGAATGTTTATTTGACACCCTGAGCCAGATGGCAGGCCAGGAGGTTGATAATACAGCATTTTCATCTTTACCAAAAAACTGGCAAAAGCGCGTTAATAATATGCCAGCAGCAGATGCGGATCACCAGTTACGCCATCAACAAACGATAGCGTTGGAAATACTGGCGGGAGTTGAATCGCCAAAGGCCGATCAGCAGCAGAGGTTGTCATTGCAAGTGCAATTAATGCAAGATCAAATGACTTCAGGCCAAAACATTAATCTGGAACAAACCTTTATCGATTGGTTAATGCTGGGTCAATTAACAGAGCAAGACCTACCTTTATTGAATCGAATTAAGCCGATTTTAATGGCCAATATTTAAGTTTATTCTCTTTGCTGTCAGTGCTTTTGCAGCTAACAGCATAGAGTTTATAACCCTTTATCAGTTGTATTATTTTCTTATTGACCTAAACCTAACTTAAGGTTTCACCCTGACCTTAATCAATAAGCTTTAAAGAGAATAATTAAGGCTATGTTCCTTTTAATTGTGGTTGTTAAGCTAATCCATTGATAAATAGGGATGTTACTATGGTGTTGAGCTTCCATGGATGGACTTGCGCGTCTTGTTTGTTTACCTAGCAACAGTTATCGGGAACATAGTAATAATTAATTGAAAATTATCACTTCCCAAAATGCACACCTTTTGATGACGATTGCCACCTTGATGGCAGCCAGCTCGTTTCCTGTTGCTTATTTGGCACTATTTACCACATTACTGACTTTTATAATCAGGCAAGTGTGTTATTAAACTTGGCGCAACGAAAGTTTCCGCCTATGGTTATTTAGCACCATTATTTGTCATTTTGATCACCTGCTCGGCAGGATTAGAAGCGTTTAACCCTATGATAATCCCAGGAATTATTTTAGTTATGGCTTCTATGTTGATAATTCAAAATGAATCGAAAGTACAGCTGAAAGTGATTAACAATAGTTAAGCTTACGCAGCGTCAAATTAAATAGGCAATTTGCGATGAAATTTAGCCAACAGAGTCAATGGCACTGCTATAGTAAAGCTAATAGTCGGAGAAAGCGCCATGATGAAATGTTTAATACTATTATTGGCCATTGTTACTCACAATGCTTGCCTGGCGATTAATGTTACTTTTATTAATCCATCGGTACCGGGTACCGCATTTTGGGATCGAGTGACGGCAGCAGCGGTAGCGGCGGCCGACGATCTGGGGATCAAATTGACTATTCTTTATGGCCGGGATAATCGCATTTACCATTTTAAGGCGGTGGAGCAGGCGGTAACCGCAGCAACTAAACCTGACTATATCGTGTTTATGCCGTATGACGGTAATGCGGTGCAAAGTTATCAACTGATTGAGGCGGCAAAAATTCCGTTTGTTACCATAGAACGAACTTTGCAGCCACAAGAGCAGGCTTTACTTGGCTTGCCACACATGGCTAGCGCATTTTAATCCCAGACTCTAACAGGGTTGAGCGATAATCATCA
>CAZUHQ010000141.1:0-8240 GCA_964620605.1 uncultured Thalassotalea sp. | reverse complement strand
CACCCGATTTTTACTTACACCACTCCCCTATCAACTACTGCAAATATTGCGGCTTATCTGATAATGAATTTTTATATTTGAAAGTTTATACCGTGTTATTTCTTACACTATTTTAAAAAATCACAGTGGTGTAAATTGGGCTAGTTGTGTAATTTATACCCTATCCCATTGGTTTTATTATATTTAACCCCATTAAATTAAAGGAATTAGTGGTGTAATTTTCGGTGTAGGGTCAAGTCGTTTTTATCCTCGGTACTTTGGAAGTGATTGCACCCTATATCGCACTACTCGTAACCCCATTATTTAAAATCGGGTAGTGTAACTACTAGGGTAAACGTATTATCAGTACAAGTGGTGTAACTGGTTCGGTGATTAGTTTGCAAGTGGTGTTTATTACGGATTAAACGGATACCTGTGGATTAATCGTTTATCTGATTGTATCCCATGTATAACGTGGTGTGATGATAGTAAGGATAAAAAGATAAATGATTTATAAAACTTTTATTATTTAAATATCTATCACTAAGTAATTATATTATTTGATAAAAACAGTATTATTTTATCCACCACCAAACAAACTAACGAATAAGAAAAACAAGAGCAATATGTTGATATCTAAATTCATTGAAAACTACGAAATTAACCAAGTTACTATCCCTGAGGTAGAGGGTTTAATAGAAGAATGTTTAACGAAACTACAACCTTTTTATGGTTATAGGGGAGATGTATTTTCACCTAATACATGGGACCTTGGTTTATTAAGGGAAGAAGAAAACATCGTTAAACAGGATTCTGATGAATTAATCAGGTATGTAGATGCTATTTCACTTCAAATGACGAATGAAGCAATGTTTAACATTTCATCTGATACGAAAAACAGAGTATACAAATACAAAGATAGAACCAAAATCACCTTACCAAATGGAAAGTTATTAACCAATGACTTTATAAAAGTACCACTTATACTGGCTCTCAATGATTTATTAAAAACTTATAATCAAGAACAACCTGAGGTTTCAAACATCATTAGAGCAACAAAGTTAATCGCTTGTTCAGAACAATTACGGTTATTGATACAACTATCACACCTTTGGGTGGATTTATCTAAACGCAACTATGATCAGAAACAATTAGACGATAAACACGTAAAATTCGACCAAAAACCAATGAACAAATTACGTAAAAAAATAGTGTTTGATTTGGTTAAAAAACAACTACAGACAAATAAACCAAAAACAGTAGATTCAATGGTTAAAGTTATTAGAAAAGAGTTAAACAATAAAATTGACGAGTTATACCAAAGCAAAGAAAACGTTATATCTATTTCTGATGAAGATGAACTACTTAATGAAGTAAAACCAATCACTTTAAAGCGGTGGATAACCGAAGCAATTGCCGTATGCACCATTAACTAATCACATACTTTAAAACTTGTCAAATCGCTGGTACTGCTGTTTTTTCAACGGATATTTAGATAACTAAAATCGAGTTCTTTTTTAAAGTAAGGAACTCAAAAATGATTAAATTAGTTAATCCAAACCACAACCTTAACCCTATCGCTGTTTGTTTATTTAAATCAGCAAAAGACAATCAAATCACACCTGAAAAAACGGAAGTAATGACGTGGGAATCGTTTATAAACGACTTTATGGGTAGTGAACACAATGTTATTGAAGATAAGCAAAACCAAAGTGGTTTTATAACCGCATCACCAAAATCAATTGATGATGATGGTGTTGAAACCACTGAAAGTTATTCAGGTGAAACCGTATTACTAAGAAAAGCAGTTAATATTGACATGTATAGCGCTGTCGTTGTTGATATCGACGGTGGTATGACAATCAACGATGTGAACGAAAGATTCAATGATTTAGAGTATCTAGGTTATACATCATACGGTCACATGACCAAAACAATTACCGATGATGAAGGTACCGAGATCGGTAAAGAATTTGACGAATCAGTTCACAAGTTACGTTTGGTATTTCTACTAAAAGAACCCGTTGATAAAGATGAACTACTAAAACGTAAGCAAGCACTGTTAAAACGTTTTGAAGGTGCAGATACATCTACCTTCGACCGTGCTAGGTTATTTTACACCCCTTCATGCCCTGCTCACATGTTAGAACACGCTAAAATCTGGCATAACCGTGGTGAGTTGTTCGATCTGTTATCACTTGATGAAAACGAAGTTAAAACCGATTTAAAACCAGCAGAACGACCTGAACTGTCTAATGGACAGCGTGAAGCTATTGTCACGGGTTTATTAAAGACTGAACGGGTAGAAGACGATCTTTGGTATAAGATTGCTGGCGCACTTCATTGTAATGGTTTTAGTGTACAACAATTCATTGAGGTTTCATCGGTATTAAAACCATCTAAATCAGCATTCGCTTGTATTCGTAAATGGGAATCATCGAAGAAGTATGAGTTTTCACTCGGTTTGGTGATTAACTTTTTAAAAGAACACGATATTTTTATCTACCAAAAACGTGTTGTTGATAATAGTGAAGAGATCGAGTTTGTTAATAAAGAAATCGAACTACTAAATGAAAAACTAGATCGTGTTAAAAGTAACGACAAGTTAACCGACGATGAACGCAAGAAGCAGATTCAATCGGTTGAAGAAGAAATTGAAAATAAGGAAGTGGAAGTTAACCAGTTAATTGAAGATGAAAAACCAACACTATACGATTTAGTTGATGAATTAATTGCAACACGTTTAATTTATTACGTTTCAGATCAAGGTGTACTTACCGAATATTTGCCAGATCAAGGTCAATGGGTTGATTATAAAGTTACGGACTTTATTCACGGTGAATTTTTATCAGGTATTCGTGGTGCGAGATCATTCTTACAAAAACGCTTGCAAGCATTTAGACGTAGTTACCGCACACAAAAGCTATCTGCAAAGCAACTACCTGAGTATATTTTAAATCGATTTAGACGTGACCACTGGGTAACACCTAAACCAGGTGAGTACCACGAAGTGTTTGATATTTTAATTCGTAGTTTAGGTGACAACAAAACCGAAAATATGAAGCACATAATACAGGTAATTGCATGGAAGTACCTTTACCCTGAAGCGTATGATTTACCTTGTATTGTAATATATGGTGAAGGTGGAGCAGGTAAAAATACATTTGTTGAACGTGTTTTAGGTACGATGTTCGGTAAAAATCAGGTTATCGCTATACGACAAGAGCAGATGCGTAATTTTAACGGATTAATCGAAGGTAAGATTGCAGTGCTACTTGATGAAGCGTCATCTGACAAAGCGAATATGGATCAGTTGAAGCACATGATCGGACAAGAATCGTTAGTGATTGACCGTAAGTATGGTAAAAATTACCAATCTGATAATTTAGCATTGTACTTTACTGGCGGTAATGGCGCGTTAGGTGCTGTTTATCTGGGTAGAGATCAATCCGATAGACGTTTTTCAATATTACAGGTTGATAGATCGATCATTGATCATGTAATGGAAGTAAAAGATTTTAGTAAGAGACAAGATGCTGTTGACTGGTGGACTGAGCACAAGCACTTACTTGAAAACCGTGATCAAGTGGCAATGTGGTTACATTCAATTTTACCATCGGTTGAAGAATTAAAATCGCCACCTAAAGAATTACACGGTCAAGATTACGAAGCACTACTAGCTGCACAAGCTGGACCACTAGAGTGGATTATTGATCATGTATTTGATCGCCCTGACTTTAAATATATCCATAAAGATATACCGTTTCAGTTGTACGAAATTAAAGCACGTGATTTTGGTACTAAAAACCCGATGGGTAAGCCGACATTTGATGCAAAATTAAAAGAAGTGATTCGTAAGCACCATGACTACATTGAAAGTACTTCACGTAAAATTAAAGATCTTACAGGTAATTTAACCACAGGTACTGGATATTTTATTAAAGGCTTGGTTGGTGCAGTTGATGAAGTAGTTTACGTATACGATGACCCTGAACATAAAGGTAGAAAGAAACTTGCATATGACTGGTTTGAACCTGAGGTAGTGACAACCGAAAACGAAGATAACAATTCGTTTGATGACGACTTAATGGAATAGTTACGTTGGATGAACGGGATAACACTGGATATTGGTACTATCTGGTGTTATCTCAGCAATAACGTGAGGTTGTGGTAGCAAGGATAAAAAGATAAACGATTTATTAAAACTTTTTAATTACTATTGTTAACACGTAATACTTATATTTTTTGATAAACCAGTATCTTTTTATCTACCACAACAAGTTAGTAAGTAGTTACAACAAGGTGGTTAATAAATCACCAAACCCCACCATGGAACCACCAGAGGTATAGGTTATATCGGTAGAGGGATTGTACCAACCAAGTGTTACCCCACCTGAATTACGAATTTCAATACGATACTGACTTAATCGGTAGATAAAACCACGTAACTGACCGTTTGGATACTTTAAAATAGTTGGACTCATCATTACTTCCTTTGGTTAATTTAATTAAATTAACCATCACCGATTCACACCGACAAGAGAACAAATACTGGGTAAGTAATTTCTTTAAATCCCTGTTGATTGTTGAACTAGCAAGGGAGGAAAGTACCTTCATAAGTTAATGATTTATAGGTACTAATAATGACAGTATTAAAGCAAAAGAATGGTTACTACCAGATACGTTTTCAGTTTGAAGGTAAAAAATATCAAAAATCCAGTGGTAGTAAAAACCGAGCAAAAGCATTGGAAATTGAACGTAAGTGGCGACAAGATTTACTTGACCAGAAGCACCTTGGTAATCCTGAGCATATTTTACTTTACGATGCTTTAGATATGTTTGGTGAAAGTAAGGTAGGTATGAAAACGCATGATGATATTTTATCTAAGATAAGAACGGTTAAATTGTACTTCGATAACCAACCACTGCACGAATTAACCACTAAAGATCTTGAAACGTTTGTATTAAAAAGAAAACGAGAAGGTAAAGCAGCACAAACCATTGAACACAATATTATTCAGTTACGCGGTGCATATCAGTACGCACAAAAGTTAGGTTTTCAGGTATCACCTGTTATTTTTCCTAAGATTAAGATTCAAAATAAACGCATACGCTCATTATCAAAAGATGAAGAAATACGTTTATTAAGTGAGTTAGAGCCACGTAATCCGAAATACTACTGTAAATTAACACCTTCTACCGAACGGGTTCAGTTATTAAACCAACGAGTTGATAACTATGATTTAGTTATATGTTTGCTTTCATTAGCATGTAGGTATTCAGAAGCTGCAGAATTAAGATGGGATCAAGTAGATCTTGAACTACAAACGGTTAATTTAAAACGAAGTAAAACAAACAATGAATCATGTTTACTGATGGATATTCGGTTATATAAAGTATTAAAACGTCGATTTGAAACTAGAACACAAGATAAGTGGGTGTTTACTGATAAATCAGGTAAGAATCCACGTAAGCATTCAACAATATCGATTCGTAAAGCAATTAAAAACGCAGGTATCGATGATTTCAGAGTACATGATTTACGCCACAGTGCTGCAACTAAATTAATTAGAAATGGTATGACACTTCAAGAAACAGCACATATTCTTGGACACCGTAATATCAGTACTACAATGCGTTATGCACACCTTGAAAATGGACAAGTTGCACAAAAAATGAAGATGGTACTCGATAACTACCACGATGAAAATTAGGTAGCAGTGTAAAGGGATCCAACCGCAGAAAATTGACTGTTAGATCCCTTTAGTAAGTTAGAAAACAACTGGTATATCTATAAATTTGGTTGAATTATTCGATCGAATAAAATTAGTAAAATGTACCAACGAATAGATTATCTTTTTCACCACATCATCAGGTATATCATCATCGATATCGAACGGTTGTAAGTGTTCATCACTAAGCATGAACTCTTGATTTCGACGATATACTTCATCAGCATCAAGTAACCGCATAAATCCACGATAGATCAATTTTAACAACTTTTTGTTTTTAATGAGTGAATCCGTATCATCAGTTTTAAATATAATCGGTACTTCACGGTTTGAATCAAACCAACAAACTACTGGAGCATCACCTTCGACTAATACCATGTAAATATCAGTTGCAGAAAAACGTTGAGGATTTGAATAAACCAACGCCCTTGATACAGGTGAAAACGGTGATAACGTGTTTACATTAAAATAATTAGTATTAATCAATACAGGACGCCACACGTAACGTTTATCAGTAATTGGTTCCCATCTAACACTCCCTGGGTTTGCAATTGCGCTTTCGATATAGCTACGTTGATTTTCAATATTTTTCATAAGAACCACCTTTTAATTTAAGCTATTGAAATTTAATTAACGGTGATGATGATATGCTGAATGATTACGCTGATCGAAGCAACGCTACCAGCGATTTGACGAGTACTTTTTGATATGTTAGGTGAACATGACACCAAGAGAAAAGTTTACTGATCTGGATTTATTTCTTTATGTCTGATTGACAAAATGACTTGTCGTATACAATTCTAAGATGGTGGGTTAATTATCATGTTGATAAGGTTTTCTAGATCATCAGCTGGGTAATCTTCAATGTTAGGTATGTTTTCTAAATAAAACCCTACCCGTTCAGGTATCTGAACACCCGATAATTTCAGTAATTGAATATCTTCCTGTAAAAATTGGTGTAGCTGTTTAATTTGAGCGCTATTAAGCATGACAAAACATCAATTAATTGTGATAATTAACCATCATTGAAAACCACACGAAGTTAAACGAATTTGAACCAAAGTTTTCTAGGTTTAACTGGTTTCTTTGGCTTTATCGGTTTACGACATTTTTTAGGTTTAATTGGTTTTATAGAACCAAATGGTTTCACTTCAATAAGTTTCATTTCATACACCTTAGAATTAATAAATTCATCGGTATTTACGGTGAAAAATGATTATTTTTGATTAACTAGTGTCGGTGTGTGGTGTAATTTTGAAATTGGTTCACTGATTATGCGTGATAACAAAGGATACTTAATCCTATGGTATTATTTTGAAGTAACTTTCCTTTTAAATATTCACCTACAAGAACACTATAACTGTACAAACAAACAGTATTCATATATAGTTAACCATAATCGATGTGTTTATAAGGATATAAAATTGTTATTAGTATATCCTTACTGAAAAATACACTGTCATTTATGACAGAAAATAAAAATAATTAATAATCGCTTTATTATCATAGTGATATAGAAAACAATTGAAATATAATCAATGACTACAAATTCAGATAACGTTCAAATATCAATCACAGTACCTAAGACATTACTAGATAATATCGAAAACAACCGAAAGAGTGTTAGTAGATCTACTTACATAAGAGATGTTTTAGTTGATTCTGAAAAAAAAACATCTCTTCGAAAAGTGAATGGTGCTGTTTACACGCCAAAGTGCTTAGCTGATTACGTCGCTGACAAAGCTCTTCATTACTATTTTACAAATGAAAGTAATCGTTTATTACATAAAAAAAGGACGTTCAGCGTTATTGACCCTGCTTGTGGTGATGGTGAACTCTTACATGCTTTATCAAACTCAAGTTTGTTAAACGATAAAATAGATATTTCTGAATATCTAGATCTTTTCGGAATAGATATTGATGAAGCCGCTATAGATAAAATTGAAAATAGATTAACCAATTATCATCAATTAAAAACAGAACACGATAACGGTTTATGCCCTAATAACTCTACCAATAAAGATGGCTGGTTAAAGTTAAATAAAAAATTAGGTGTAAACCATGGTTATGATTTGGTTATTGCAAACCCTCCTTGGGGGGCCAGTATTACTAATTATGAAAAGTTAGTAAGAGCTAGCGACTTCTCTCAATTATCCGGACAGTTTGATACTTCTGATTTATTTATTGAGTCAGCACTTAATATTGTTAGGGATGGAGGTATTATTGCATTCATTATTCCAGACTCTTTATTTTCACAAGAAAGAGATAAGTTAAGAGAGTTATTATTATCTACAACTAAAATTCATTTTATTGGTCGTTTTGGTGAAAAGTTATTCGAAGACGTTAATAGAGCATGTGCTGTAATCATTTGTGAAAAAGGTAAAAGTAAACCTTCACACAATATAGATTGTTTTCGATTATCGGTAGAATATAGAAACTTAATTTTATCGGGTAATGCTACTTTTAAGCTAGCAGAAGAAAGGTTAAGCCATAAAGTTGAGCAAAATAGATTCTTGAATAATAAGAATT
>CAZUHQ010000140.1:0-8298 GCA_964620605.1 uncultured Thalassotalea sp. | reverse complement strand
ACCTGCGAGATACTCCTGACGATAAGAGTCACCGACTCTAAGCATTGCTGGCATTTGAATACCGGGCTGAGCATCATCTACTCCCGCCTCCCAGGCACCTTCGTGATCTATCTCGATAAACTCGCCTTCGTCGTCATAATTGTAGTTATCGACATCTTCACCCATATACCAGACATTACCGTCGTTATCTTGGGCAAACCAGTCATAGGTATCTTCAACTAATACGCCGTCGAGGGTGACAGTATCGCGGATCACCACGCATTCAATGCCCATGACATTACGGGTTTCTGCCGTTACTTCCACTACGATTTCTTCCAGGCCGTCTTCGGTTTCAACCTGATAGGTTAAGATGCTGCCAACGGTCGCCGGAAAGTAAGGATGGTCTATGGTGGTTGAGTTGCTAAAGTCCTCGATATCGATATCCGGGCTTGCCTGATCCATCATCTCGATAAGTTCAACAGTTTCCGACATATCTTGCTTTTCTTCCTTGATCATGCCAATGCCGGGAGCAAAGTATTTAAATTCTCTGACATCGTCCGGTTCGAGTGGGTTCCATTCCAGTATTTTTATCGCGCTGTAACTGTCGCCGTTGGCTAATGCGACATCAACGGCCAGGGTATCGATTTGCGCCATATCTTCGGCAACGCCCTGATAATATTCTTGTAGATAGCTGTCACCTTCAACCAAGGTCGCTTTCATTTGAATACCGGCAATCGCGTTACTGCCAATACCGTCGATATCCATACCACTCTCCCAAGAGCCTTCGTGACTGACGATTTCACCATCTTCAATTTCGACCGAGTCCTCTCCCATATACCAGACATTGCCTTCGATATCCTGGGCAAACCAGTCAAAGGTTTCTTCTTCGAGTTCATCATCAACATAGACTCTGTCAACTACTATGGCGCTTTCGACGCCATCGACCATGCGGGTTTCGTGGGAGACGGTAATTTCCAGGCGCTCGGTTTCTCCTTCGTCATTAAAGCCCTCATATATCAAAGATACCCCGGGTTTTAACGGAAAGTACTGGTTGGTAACCGATGCCGAGTCGCTGTTAAATAGCATGGCAGAAAAGTCAGGTTCCTGCGGGTCTGTCACTTGTGGCTCAGGATCTGGCTGAGTTGTGGTGGTGCTAGTGGTACTACTTTTACTGTCACTGTCACTGCCACAACCACTGAGTAACCCGAGACACAAGGTCATGGCTATTATCGCTTTTACTAAAGCTAGTGTATTTTTCGCTATAGTTTTCATTGGTTTTTTCCTCGTTTAACCAAGTTCAGTTTCAGCATAGAAAGCCAAGCTTACCTTTTGCTGATACCAAGATGACGAAATGGTAAGGTTTGGAAAAATATTGGTGGCACTGACGCGGCATATAGCTATATTGCGAGCAAGAGAAAATTCAGCTAAATGAAGTGTTAAATTATATCGGTAAGAGCACAGAAAAAGCGGTATGGGTGTTTGGCTTGCTGCTTAATTTGATATCGCCGCCATGGGCGCGGGCAACGGCGCGGGAGTAACTTAAGCCAAGGCCACTGCCTGCCTGAGTGCGACTTTGATCGCAACGAAAAAAACGCTCAAACACTCTTTGCTGATCATGGGACGGAATGCCGATGCCGGTATCTATCACTGAAATACAGGTGCCGGTGGCATGTGAGGTTAAAGTGACAGTTACCTTACCATGCTCCGGGGTATATTTGATCGCATTATCAAGCAGGTTGGCTATCATGCGTTGTAAGCTCGCCGGGTTACCTTTTATTTCACCTGCTTGTTCTAATTCGCTGCTAATAGCGATGGATTTTTTCTCTGCAACCGGCTCATAGAGTTCACAGACATCTTCGATAAGATTTTTTAAGTTCACTGTCGTTTGGTCAGTGCGAATAATGCCTGCTTCGGCTTCTGCAACGTCTAAGGTCATATTAATAAGGCCGAGTAAACGGTCGCACTCATTAAGGGTGTTTTCTGCCGCTTGCTGGTAGCTGTTGAGGTTTTGCTCGCCTGTTAAGGTCATTTCCGAAATAGCCCTGATCCTGCCAAGCGGGCTGCGTAGATCATGAGCGATGTTATCTGTCATTTCCCGCATTTCTCTGAGCAATAATTCAATTTTTTCAGCCATATGATTAAAGTTCACCGCTAGCTGATGGGTTTCCTGCTCGCTGATATTCTCCGGTACCCGGGTAGAAAAATCACCTTTACTGACCGATGTTGCGGCATTACTAATCGCTTTGATGTTTTTTGACACTTTTCGTGCCAAACGATAGATAACAAAGAGCATTAGCGGAGCACTCAGAGTAAAAATCACTAACAGGTTGGTTTGTAATATTTCCAGGACATCCGCTTTGGCTTCCATAAATTCGCCAATTTGTAATACCAGCTGGTCGCTGATTAAGGCGGTGATAATGCGGGTGTCAAACTCATGTCCGTCAAATGCTATGGTTTGAAAGTGTTGAGTTTCTTCATTATAGTCGGTGACAAAATGGGCAAGCGCTAATGATTTTAGTGCTTGCCAGTCTTTAAGGTCAGATTGATACACTATGGTGCCGTCAAGCTTAAACAACCGAATAAATTCCTGATGGGCTTCTTCTGGCGAATCGTCACTTTTTAGTTCTGCAATCAGCCCAGTTAATCCCTCTTGCTTCAGCACCCGGCTAAACTCGATAACATCGTCATTGAGTTCTTCATCAACTTCTGAGAACAGGGCACTGGCAACCGACAGGTAGAGCGAAGCAAAGAGGATGATCATAAACAGCAGAAAGCTTAGCGCATATAACCAGGTAATTTTGTTTGCCAGCGACATGGGGTGATTATTAGTGATTTTTAAGAACATAGCCTAACCCACGAATGGTATGAATAAGCTGAGGACTGAAGCCGCGATCCATTTTGTCTCTGAGTTTACTGACTCTGGCTTCTACTACATTAGTGTTAGGGTCAAAATGATAGTTCCACACTCGTTCCATGATCATGGTTTTGGAAACCACACGTTCGGCGTTGCGGAGCAAATATTCCAGCAAGGCAAATTCTTTCGGTTGTAGCACGATATGTTTCCCCTGGCGCTTGACGGTGCGCGCCATCAGATCTAGCGTTAAATCGTCATATTCCAGCGAAGTAGGTTCTGCGACATTGTTTGCCCGGCGAATAAGTGCTTCGACTCTGGCTAATAATTCACTAAATGAAAAAGGCTTAGTGAGATAATCATCGCTGCCATGGCGCAGGCCGTTGACCCTGTCATCGACATCTCGCTTGGCGCTTAAAATAATAATCGGCAATGACATTTTGTTATCACGAATGCTGTTGATAATGGATAAACCGTCGAGTTTTGGCAGCATCAGATCGATAATCGCCAAATCATAGCCGTCATTGAGCGCCATATTTAGCCCTAAGCGGCCGTCGGCGGCATGGTCGATAACAAAGCCGGCCTCTTTCATGCCTTTCATAATTAAGCTCGCGATAACCATGTCATCTTCTATCAGCAGCAGTCGCATTGGGTACTTTCAGTGGTTGAGTTTATTGTTAACTATAGCTAAGTTAGTCGTAACTGTAAGGCAAACAAGTTGAAGCTTATCAAATGGTAATCTTGATATCTGATGGTTATTTAATCGCAAACCGTTTAACTATGACTTGAACTTTACCTAGGTTGCACCAATTTCTTAGTTAAGTCCTTTGGTGTCGATTATCAATGTTATCGTATTTTTTACCTATCTTTATTGGTTTAGTGCTGTTTGGCTACTCGTTTGGTAAGCCGTATTGGCGTGAATATCAGCGCAGTAACATCAAGCAGCGACCGTTTAGCAAAACATGGCGGAAAATCATTCAACAGCGAATGCCTTACTTTCGCCAGATGCCGACGGATTTGCAGTTGCAACTTAAAGAGCATATTCAGGTGTTTCTCGCAGAGAAGCAGTTTATCGGTTGTCAGGGCATTGAGATCACAGATGAAATTAGAGTGACTATTGCCGCACAGGCTTGCTTGTTATTGCTTAATCGTAAAACGGATTATTATCCGAAATTACAAACCATTTTAGTGTATCCGAGTGCTTTTATTAAACATCAGCAAAGTGTTAATAGCGACGGCGTTCATTATCAGCAGCAAGTGACCATGACCGGCGAGTCGTGGAATTTTGGCAAGATAGTACTGTCGTGGCAGGCGACGCTGGAAGGCGCAGAAATTACTAATGATGGTCACAACGTTGTGATCCATGAATTTGCCCATCAACTGGATCAGGAAGATGGCAGTGCCAATGGCGCGCCGATTTTAGCTAAAGATCAAAGCTATCAGTGCTGGTCTGAAGTATTTTCAGCACAATTTGCCGAGTTGCAACGTCAGGCGGCGATAGGGGAGCCGTCATTGTTTGATTATTATGGCGCCACTAATCCAGCGGAGTTTTTTGCCGTTGCTAGTGAAGTGTTTTTTGAGCGTGCGCTTGAGCTTAGTTATCAGCACCCTAAGCTTTATCAGCAGTTAACTCAGTATTATCAGGTAGATCCTGTCAGCTGGTAATTTTTAGCGATTGCCTTACTGTTCATTGGCTAGCATTTAGGCCAAACTAGCAGGCTAATTAATTGTCATTACATTGAATTCTTGCCTTATGTCTGTTTTGTTAACCCCTTATATCAAATTAGAGCATAGCCCTGATCATATTCATCTTGGCTTTTTAAGGCCACATCAGGTAGTAAGCTCTGCCGTGCTTAACGGTGGCATGGTACAGGCGAACCACCTTGTTAATTTAAAAGTGGCAAAAGACTCTCCTTACCATGAACCGCCACAGTTAACGCTGGAAAAATATTGTCAACATAATTTCTGGCAGGGCAAAGCTGTCGGCATGATGACGGCGGCATCTATGGCGTCGTTTCGCATGGTAAAAAAATTCGCGCAGGGCGTGGATATTATCGTTTTAGCAACTAGTGGGCTCGATAACGCACGCCGGGTTGGCGATCGGGCGGAATATCGAAAAATTGCTGATAGTGCTAAAGAAGTTGGTACCATTAATTTGATGATCTTAACTTCTGCCAAGCTGACGGAAGCGGCAATGGTTGAAGCCGTATTAATTGCCACTGAGGCAAAAGCTGCTGTGATGCAGGAGCTGGGAATTGTTAGCCCTGTATCCAATAAAATCGCAACCGGCACCGGCACGGATGCAATCGCTGTGGTTAATGGCTTTGCTGAGCAGGTTAGCTTTTGCGGTAAGCATGTCTTGTTTGGTGAACTGCTTGGCAAGGCGGTTATGGAAGCAGTATCAGGCTCTGTGCAATGGGAAGTTGTGCATCAGTGTGAGCAAGTTATATGATGAATTCGCGAATTCAAGATAAATTATTGTGATTATGCTGGTGTTAATGTGCCATCTGGTGTCAATTGTCATCTACTAAAATCCTGGCTGGATCAATCTCGATGGCGGCGAGTTAGTGCTTTATCAAAATGTTCAGGATAAAGCAGGTATTAACATTGTGCCCTTGTTTGGCACGATAGCGATTTTTCTCAGTGAAGAGTTACCCCATGAAGTGTTACTGGCAATCGGGAGTATTATTCGATTGCCGGCTGGTATCGGCTCAATGGTTAACTTGGCGACAAGGTTGATCCGCCTAGGTAAATCATCCTGGTTAGACTGCATGGTATAACTTAAGTGATTGGCGCATTAGTATTTGTGTGTATTTTTGCTATATTTTCTTCATGGGGAGTTACGGTAATAACAAGCTAAGGTACTGAATTATTAAATATAAAGTTAACCAGATAAATCAAATACTGCTATTAGTCGTTATTGCGATAATTGGTGCGTTTTATACTTATAGCAGCCAGCAAGATCATCGTGAGAAAATTGATATTGCTATTGCTATTGATAGTGCACTGAAAACCCGATTGCATTTTTTATCCAATGGGATTATTGATCGTTTAAGCTTATATCAGCACGGACTCATTGGTTTGCGCGGCGCTATTTATGCGATTGGTGTGAATGATGTCAGCTATCAAAAAATGGCTCAGTATAGTCAGAGCCGCAATTACCAAGAGGAGTTTCCTGGAACCCTAGGTATTGGTTATATCAAAAGGGTTAAATCTGGGAAGCTGACTGACTTTCTTAACCAGGCGCGCGCTGATCGTCCAGACCAACGGTTTGACTTAACGAGTTTAGAAAATCACTATGGCGAGCGTTTTATCATTCAGTATATTTTTCCAGAGCAGCCAAACTTACAGGCGATAGGCTTAGATATTGGCTCGGAATTGATACGACGTAATGCCGCACTTGAAGCGGCTCAGCATAATGCGGTATTTTTAACTGCGCCGATCACTTTAGTACAGGCCGAGCAAAAAGCACAGCAGGGTTTTTTAATTTTACTGCCGGTCTATTTAACCACGACACTACCCTTATCAGGCCAACAAAGATTAGAACAAGTCGTTGGTTGGACTTATGCCTCTATTTTAATCGATGATGTATTAAAGTCGTTACCGGAAATCGATGATAACTTTTTGACCATTGCGGATGTTTCCGAGGATAAACCGCTTGAATTTTATACTGATGGACAACGTGCTAATGCCACCGGGTATTCTAGCGAAACAACAATTGCCTTGTTTGGCCGGAGATGGAAAATTGCCCTGCATGCCAATCATGGTTTTATTGAGCACTTAAACTTGCCTCATCGCTATCAGGAAATGGTCAGCGGCTTTTTACTGACCTTATTGTGTTTATTAGTGACTTTTATTCTTCAACTAATGTTTAACCGCAGAGCGCAACAGGCGGCACAGGAAATTCAGCTCTCGCAGGCGCAGGAAAAAGCACTGGAAGTGGCGAATCAGGAATTAGAGCAACAAGTGCAGCAACGCACCCACAAAATTGCCGAAATTAGTCGGCTGCAACACAGCATTTTAAACAGTGCCAGCTATGCGATTATTGCTACCGATGAGGCAGGGATCATCACAGTATTTAATCCGGCGGCCGAGCAGCTACTTGGCTATCAGGCAAAGGAAGTGATAGGGCTGCAAACACCGGCAGTGTTTCACCTTGAACAGGAAGTTATTGAGCGGGCAAAAGTGTTAACTCAAGAGTTAGCTATGCCGATAGCACCGGGCTTTGAGGTGTTTGTCATTAAAGCAAAACAGGGCAAACAGGACATTAACCAATGGACTTATGTTGATAAGCAGGGTAAGCATATCGCAGTGAAATTAAGTGTTACTGCCTTATTTGACGAACAACAACAGTTAGTAGGCTTTTTAGGTATCGCCTATGATCTGACCGAGCAGCTAAAGCACGAAGCGGCATTGGCTCAGGCCAAAGAAGCTGCGGAGCAGGCATCTCAGGCTAAATCTGACTTTCTGGCGAATATGAGCCATGAGATCCGCACGCCAATGAATGGTCTTTATGGCACTTTACAGTTGTTACAAGAGCAAACGTTAAATGAAGAAAGTCAGGATTATCTCAATAAAGCGCTGTATTCCACTAAGGCACTGACCACCATCATGAACGATATTTTAGACTTTTCCAAAATCGAAGCAGGTAAGCTGTCACTGGAACAAACGGTGTTTAACCTCGCAGAACTGTTAGCTTATTTACAGTCAGATTTATCGTTAGCAGCCAAGGAGCAGGGCATAGCGTTAACTTTTAATTGTCAGGTTGACGAGCAGTACTGGATAGGAGATGCGATCAGGCTCAGGCAGGTACTGCTGAATTTGATTTCCAATGCGATTAAGTTTACCCAACAAGGCGGCGTGACTTTAGATGTCAGTTTAGCTGATGAACAAATAATGCGTTTTGTGATAACTGATACCGGCATTGGCATAGCGCCCGAGGTCTTGCAACGCTTGTTTGAACGTTTTGAGCAGGCCGACAGCTCAACCACCCGGAAATACGGCGGCACAGGATTGGGCTTAGCCATTTGCAATGCCCTGGTGCGCTTGATGTCAGGGAAACTGTCGGCAACCAGTATTGAAGGTCAGGGGAGTGTTTTTACTGTAGATATACCATTAAAACCTGCGCAGGCACCGAAAATTACCGAGCAAGTAGCTGTGTTGGACTTTCCTGATCTGTCGGAAAAAACCATTTTGCTTGCCGAAGACAATAAGATCAATCAGGCTGTGGCAGCGGCTATGCTAAAACCGACTAAGGCGACACTGGTTATGGCTAATAATGGTATTGAAGCGGTTGAACTCTTTAAATCTCATGCACCTGATATTATTTTTATGGATATTCAAATGCCGGAAATGGATGGTATGCAGGCGTGCCAGGTGATCAAGGCGATAAACCCCAAGCAACAAGTGATCGCCCTGACCGCTAATGCCTTTGCCGCCGATAAAGCACAATTTAAAGCAGTCTTTGA
>CAZUHQ010000139.1:0-8754 GCA_964620605.1 uncultured Thalassotalea sp. | reverse complement strand
CCTTGTTCAACCGTTAAATCAATTCCCTTTAATGCCTGAAATCCACCTTTGTAAGTTTTTTTCAAGCCCGTAATTTCAAGTGCTTTTTGCATGGCAACCACCTCAATAAAAACATCCTGATAACATGGGGCAAAATTGCTTATTTTCAATGGTAAATTAGCAATTAAACACTGAAATTTTCCGTTAGCTATGCTGTTTTTTACGATGAAAAGCATTGCCAACAAATTGTATACAATTTAAAGTAATAACACGCTTATTAAAGGAAACGTTTATGCAACTCTCTAGTTTACAGCGCTGGTTAATCGGCGCGATGATAACAACAACAGTGATGGCGTGCCAAAGCACAACTCAAACAACTCAGCAGGCACAAGCCAGTAAAACAAATGCCTTGAGCCTAGAACGCATTTATAAAGATCGCGAATTTAGCTCAGACCATATTGGCCGCATTCGTTGGTTAGAAGACGGTAGTGGCTATACTGCGTTAGAAGACTCCACTACGACTAAACAAGATGATCAGGGAAAAGCACTTAGCATAGGCAAAGACATAGTGGTTTATGCCCCAACAACACTAAAACGCACAGTCTTAGTCACCGCGGAGCAATTAACGCCACAAGGTGAATCTAAGCCATTAACAGTAGACAATTATATTTGGTCTGATGACCGTCAGAAGTTACTGATTTATACCAATAGTAAAAAAGTCTGGCGTTCTAACAGCCGAGGCGATTACTGGGTATTAGATTTAAATACTAGCAACTTATCTCGTTTAGGCGGCAACAAGGTAAAAGACAGCAGCCTGATGTTCGCCAAATTCTCACCGGATGCCACTCGTGTAGCCTATGTGGTCGACAATAATATTTATCTGGAAGAATTAACCTCAGGCAAGGTTAGCCAGCTCACAGATACTGCGGGCAACGGCATTATCAACGGCTTATTCGACTGGGTTTACGAAGAAGAATTCGGTATTCGCGATGGTTTTCGCTGGAGTCCTGACGGTAAAAAAATTGCCTACTGGCAGCTTGATACCAGTGGCAGCAAAGACTTTCACATGATCAATAACACGGATGAGCTTTATCCAACCATTACCAGCTTCCCTTATCCAAAAGTCGGTGAAACTAATGCCTTAGCCAATGTCGGTATTGTTAATTTAGCGTCAAAAAAAACCACCTGGGTAAAACTGCCGGGCAATTCTCGCGAGATGTATATTCCGCGTATGAACTGGTCCGGCAATAGCGAACAAGTGTTAGTGCAGCATTTAAATCGCAAACAAGATCACAACCATTTATATTTAGCGAATGCGACAAACGGCAAGGTTACTAAAATCTACACTGAAGTCGATGAACACTTTCTCGACGGCATTACCGATGCCAAATGGCTAAATAATGGTAAACACTTTATCTGGACCAGTGAAACCTCGGGCTGGCGCCATTTTTATCTGATTTCACGCGACGGCAAAACCAAGCTTGATTTAACACCAGGTGACTTTGATGTCGTCAATTTGCAAGCAGTCGACGAAACTAACGGCTGGCTATATTATATCGCGTCGCCGAAAAATGTCGGCCAACGTTATTTATTCAGAAGTAAGCTCGATGCCAGTGAAGTTAACCAGCAAGTGACGCCTGAAAGTTTTGCCGGCAATAACAGCTATCAAATGTCGCCAGACGGCCAATGGGCAATTCACAGTCACTCAAGCTTTACTCAGCCCACGCAAAAACGTTTAATCAAGGTGGAAGGCCATCAAGAGCAGCATATGATGATGGATAACGCCAAGCTAATCGCTAAACTCAAGAAATTAAAAGCACCACAACATGAGTTTTTCCAAGTCACAGCACAAGACGGGGTGGTACTAGACGGGTACATTATGCGCCCTGCTGATTTTGATCCAAAGAAAAAATACCCAATCATCTTCTATGTTTACGGCGAAGCCTGGGGACAAACGGTAC
Organism: uncultured Thalassotalea sp.; assembly: GCA_964620605.1. Taxonomy (GTDB): domain Bacteria; phylum Pseudomonadota; class Gammaproteobacteria; order Enterobacterales; family Alteromonadaceae; genus Thalassotalea_E. The sequence continues at coordinate 6,814 of CAZUHQ010000139.1, read as the reverse complement.
AAGACAAATGGCGTGGCAACTCCTACCTTTGGGATCAAATGCTCACCGAAAAAGGCTATTTAGTCGCCTCCATTGACAATCGTGGCACCCGAGCACCCAAAGGAAGAAAATGGCGTAAAGAGGTTTACGGCGCTATCGGCGTGTTATCTTCACGCGATCAATCCGATGCATTAAAAGCAATGGCGAAACGCTGGGATTATATCGATACCGATCGGGTCGGCATCTGGGGTCATTCAGGTGGCGGGTCGATGACCTTAAACATGTTGTTCCGCTATCCAGAGCAATATCACGTCGGTATTTCGTTAGCACCTGTGCCTGATCAACGCTTATATGACACCATCTACCAGGAACGCTATTCCGGTATCTTAGCAGATAACGAAGCAGGCTATCAGCAAGGCTCACCGATCACCTTTGCCAAGAACCTGCAAGGTAATTTACTGTTAATCCATGGTACCGGTGATGACAATGTCCATTATCAAGGCTCAGAGCGTTTGATCAATGAACTGGTTAAACATAACAAGCAGTTCCAGTTTATGTCATACCCAAATCGTAGCCATGGTTTATGGGAAGGTGAAGGCACCACCTTACATATCCAAACCATGAAAACGGATTATTTTGATCGTTATTTAATGAATCGCAATAAATAGTAAGCTGCAATTGCATTTAAAATAATAAAAGCCTGCTAATGCCAATTAGCAGGCTTTTTTATCAATCCACAAACCTTTTTTAATTAAACTCCAACAGCTTGACACGTTTGCAGAAAAATTTGGTCAATCTAACCGCTATCTGGTCTAAATCGCTGAAGACATAATTGCCCACCTCTTTAACCAACTGATATTAAATCACTATTTAATTGGTTTTGTTTTTGCTTAGTAATAGCCAGTAAGCGTTAAATGAGGCACTTTTTATGTATAGAGAAACTAACGACACCAAGAAAAATTGGCAAAATACCAGCGTCTGGCTACGCGGGCTGTTTATGTTACTGTTTGGTTTTATTGGCGGCTTTGCCCGGTTTTTAGTGACTGTGATTGCGATATTTCAGTTCTTTTCTTTACTGTTAACCAGAAAGGCTAATGCACCACTAAAATCCTTTGGTGAGAGTTTAAATAATTATATTTATCAGATAAATCAATTTTTAACAGTAAACTCTGAACAATACCCGTTCCCGCTAAGCAGCTGGCCGGATGAAAAAGCTGTCTATCGCTATTCGCCAAAAGATTATTAATACCAAGTGAAAGAATTTATCACTAGCAAAGACAAAAAAGCTCAGCGAAATACTGAGCTTTTAGAGATGATTAAAGAAAGTTAGCCGAATTATTTACCAGCACGTGAAACGTATTCACCTGAACGGGTATCAACTTTAACCACTTCGCCAATTTGCACAAACAAAGGCACACGTACCACAGCACCAGTGCTTAAAGTGGCCGGTTTACCACCAGTTCCCGCAGTATCGCCTTTTAAACCTGGGTCGGTTTCAGTAATTTCAAGCTCAACAAAGTTAGGTGGATCGACGGAAATTGGGTTACCGTTCCAGAAGGTAATGGTACAGATATCACCTTCCACTAACCATTTCGCGACATCACCAACCGCTTTTTCATCGGCAGCAACTTGCTCAAAGGTTTCATTATTCATAAAATGCCAGAATTCGCCGTCGGCATATAAATAACCTAACTCAGAATCCATTACGTCAGCGCCTTCAACCGATTCGCCTGACTTAAAAGTTTTTTCCAGCACTTTGCCGGAAATAAGCTTACGGATTTTAATGCGGTTAAATGCCTGGCCTTTACCCGGTTTAACAATTTCGTTTTCTAAAATGTTACATGGTTCGCCGTCGATCATTAATTTAAGACCGGCTTTGAATTGGTTGGTACTATAGTTCGCCATAAAAATGTTCTCTTTTAATTGATCCAGAGAGTTAAGTAGAATAAATAAATGCCGCAAATCATACCTCAAATCAGCGATAATTTGCACACTTCTTGGCAAAAAGAATTAGCCAATGTCGTGACAAACCCTGAAATACTGCTGGAAATGTTGGAAATTCCAGCTCAGCAATACCAAAAACACTTTAATGCGCGTCAGTTATTTCCGGTGCGGGTTCCCAGGCCATTTATCAATCGTATGGTTAAAGGTGATATTAATGATCCTCTGCTAAAACAAGTGATGCCGCTATCCGATGAGTTTATTAACAGCGAAGGTTACAGCCTGGATCCATTAGCAGAGCATGAAACGGTCGCAGAAGGTCTGTTACATAAATACAAACACAGAGTATTAATGATAGTAAAAGCCGGCTGCGCGATAAATTGCCGCTACTGTTTTCGCCGTCATTTTCCCTATCAGGATAACAGTCCGAACAAACAGCGCTGGCAGCAGGCGCTGGATTATATCCAAACCCACAGTGAAATTAACGAAGTGATTTTTAGTGGCGGTGATCCACTGATGGCAAGCGATGGCCACTTAAGCTGGCTGATCGAACAAATAGGAAAGATCGCTCATGTCGCTAGGCTGCGTATTCATACCCGAATGGCGATCACTATTCCACAACGCATTACTGAAGAATTTATCAGCACATTAACACAGTCGCGCTTAAAAACTACGATAGTGTTTCATATCAATCATGCCAATGAAATAGATAGCTCAGTGATTAACGCAATAGAACCTCTTAGAGCAGCACGAATTCCACTGCTTAATCAAAGCGTGTTATTAAAAGGTGTTAACGATAACGCCAAGATTTTATGCGCGCTGAGTGAGCAACTGTTTGATAATGGCATTACTCCTTATTACTTGCATCTATTTGATAAAGTACAAGGCGTCGCCCATTTTGATATAGATGAACCTGAAGTACAGCAAATCGTTAAAACCATGATGGCAACCCTGCCCGGTTTTTTAATGCCGAAAGTGGTGCGGGAAATTGCCGGAGAAGCTAACAAAACGCCACTGACTTTGGCATAATAGCCACCATTATTTTTTTGCAAACGTTTCCTTTATGACAGCCAATGTAAACCAACAACTGCTCGACAATATCTCCATTATCTTGAAAAAATCACTGGCAGCGGATGCCACCCTAGCCGATTTACGCAAAAAAAAATTAGCGGGCTTTGAGGCAATATTCAAAAAAGATGCTGGTTTTAATTGCAGTGCCGATACTTTTCAGCCTTATGTCGAAGAAGTAGCCGATGATTTATTAAAATGGCAACAATCGCAAGATCAGTCGTTATTAATTTCTTTAGTCAAACGCATTGAACTGTTATTTACCGTATTAACTAACTTCGAAAAAAGCTATCACTAACCTCAAGTTCACCTCAATAAAGAAAACCGAGCCAATGAGCTCGGTTTTTTATTGCTTAACCTCTGGTTTATCTTGCTTTTGCGCAGCTGAGATTACTTGCCAAGATGGGCACGAAAAGTTGTTCTAAACCAATCATCCAGCATGCGCTTTTCATAACTGAAGCGTTCGTTGTGATACCTTAAACTGGCGGTATGCATAAAGTTCATGTCTTTTAAGTTAATTTCATCCGCTTCAATAATGTTATTGGCACCATCGGTTAGCTGGTAAGCAAACTGTATCCGCGGGAAAAACAAATCTTTAATAATACGAATGCGCCTGATGCCACCTTGATGAACATCGCCAGCTAAGTCCAGATCTGTCACCTCAATGCTTAACCTCTGCCCCTCAGGCAGCGAAGCAGCAAGCCTGGCAAAGTGTTGCTCTAAGGTACTAAAAACCTGTGCTTTAAATTTTTTCCTGTGTTCTTCGCCCGGGTAAATATCGCGATATTTTTCTGGATTCGTCCATTTTACCGTAGTGGTTGCAGCCGTCGCTATCGGCGCAATCAATAACGCTAACACAGTCGATAAGTATAAAATGGTCTTTTTCATCATGCTGCCCTCAATCTATGCCCTCACTGTTATTAGACCGCATTTCGGCTAAAAAATGTGTAATTAATTGTCATTAACAACAAACTACTTATACCAAGTGAATTAATATGCGATCTCACCTACTGTGATATTAGCTTAGCAAAAATGAATTTAGGCTGAATCCTCGTTTCATCAACATCAGCAAATTTTTCATTTTTTAACCCTGTTATAAGCTGTACAAAAAATAAAAGCGCATCCGCCATAACCGAAAAACTGGCCAGATAAAAACAGCGCCATTTTACTGCCAAAAGCCAACTCCTCAGTAAAAAAGCTCAGCACCAACCTCGCAGGAGCGGTTAGCAGTGCATAGCCAGGCATGATGTTTGAGGCGGCAAAATAATTGACACTAAAACACAGCAGGCCGATTAACACGCCAAATAAGGCTGAAATAAAAACGATTATGTTAACAGACACTCCTACGCTTAAAACCTTTATCTAGCAATTTCCTTACCCGCGCCTTAACGGATGCCGGTTCATCTTTCATGGCAAGCTCAAGTAGTTCAAGCACCTCAGATTGTAACTCCGGGTATTGCGTTGCCAACACATACATAGCATTAAAACTCCAGGCGCGAATAAATTTATTAGTATCACTGATAGCATAACGCAAAAACGGCTCTATCTCGGCTCTTGCCGTTTTGGAAATAACCAAGTGTGAGATAATTTGCAGGATATGTAATTGAGGCTGCCAGCATTGAAGTTTAGGCAAAGCCATTAATAACCGCTCGCTGTCTAGATTGCTAACCGTAGCACCTTGCTCTAGATGATGTTTCACCAGCCAGGTCGCGCCAGTGCTAAGCTCTGCATCGCCAGTCAACAATAGCAAGTTATCAAAAAAATCATCGTCTTGCTGATGCTGACAATAAATTTGCTCAATATCACTCGCTGATTTCTTATCCCAGCTCGCTAATGCTTCTTTCAATATCAAGTTAGATTCCTCGTTGCTGCTATTTTCCATATGGTAAACCTGCTTCAAGGTAAAACACTAGTTAAAAAAAAGCCCGAAGATGACGCTTCGGGCTTTCGGAATAAAAGACTAGGCTGGCTGTCAGGTAAGAAGCAGCTATTACTAGCTACCCCACCCCTAAGAACCGTACGTGCGAGTTTCCCTGCATACGGCTCAAGCCTTTATAAATTTGTATCTAGATACAGACCAGCAACCTTATATTACCGAAATACCTATAAAAGCCAAGATTGTTACTACTAACCATCCGAACCATTTTGTTGTCTTCATAAAACGCTCAAACATTTCCCATTTACTTAATTTCGATACGGTAGCCGCATCTTCTTGTAAATTAGGAGCATTAATTGCGTTAATACCTGAAGAAGTTAACTCAATATCAAAGTAGCCAGGATTTGAATACTGAGGAAAATACGTTGCTTTCAAGAAATTTCTTTCAATTAGAAACTCTAGATCACAATAATTTTCGATATCCCCTTTCCTTATATTACTACCCCATTTCCCTAATTTGATTTCCTTCAACAGAGTAAGCATATTTGTAGTCAATAGCATCTTTTACCTCGTATTTTATATTTGTATACAGTTAAAGTTCTACCACATACCACTGGTACGACCAGATAAAGTATGAGGTTATAATGCTGTATTCCTACAACTAAGTCAACTGGTTGACCTCTAGCATCTATTAGCATGCAATTGCCTATGACAATTAGGTGCAACAATACTAAGTTACTCAGTTCATCACCGCCACCTTTTACCCGTTCAACAATGTAGTGGATATTCCATCCTGTTTCCTTGGTTATTTTGTGACGGCACATCGCACAACATTGCTGTTGTCTGAGCCAAAGCATCAGCAATTTGCGTTTACTTTGCATTGATTCCTTCCAAGCACGTTCAATACGTTTCTCAAGATATTCCTCAAATGCTAAGTCATACGGGGTTACTTCCGCTTTTTACTTAATATGTCGCTTTATCGCCCCTTAAAAAACAAAAAACCTGCCGAAGCAGGTTTTTATATCAATAAAGCGTTAAGTAATAAATACTATTTATGCGCAGTGTAAATTGTTTAATTCAAGGCGCTTTACTTACGACGTTTAGTGTTTCTTAAACGAGTAATAAAGCAACGATGAAGTAGACAATTTAAGCAAGCAGAACTACATCATGCCCGGCATGCCACCGCCCATACCACCCATGCCGCCCATATCAGGCATTGCAGGAGCGTCTTTTTGTGGTGCGTCAGTTACCATGGCTTCAGTCGTTAGCATTAAGCCTGCAACCGATGCGGCAAATTGTAGCGCGCTGCGGGTTACTTTCGCCGGATCTAAGATACCCATTTCCAGCATATCGCCGTAAGTACCATTACCTGCGTTGTAACCAAAGTTACCTTCACCATTACGCACTTCGTTTAATACCACTGAGGCTTCATCACCACAGTTAGCAACGATTTGACGAAGTGGTGCTTCCATCGCACGGATAGCAACATTAACGCCATGTGCTTGGTCTTCATTATCGCCTTTAAGCTCTTTAATCTTATCGGCAACACGTACTAGTGCAACACCACCACCAGCAACCACACCTTCTTCGTTTGCTGCACGAGTTGCATGTAATGCATCTTCAACGCGCGCTTTTTTCTCTTTCATTTCAACTTCGGTAGCAGCACCTACTTTAATGACTGCGACACCGCCAGCAAGTTTTGCCAAACGTTCCTGAAGTTTTTCTTTATCGTAATCAGAAGAAGATTCTTCGATTTGACCACGAATTTGCGCAACACGCGCTTGAATGTCAGTATCGATACCGATACCGTCGATGATAGTAGTGTTGTCTTTCGAGATCACAACACGTTTTGCCTGACCTAAATCTTCTAATGTTGCTTTTTCAAGCTCCATGCCGATTTCTTCAGAAATTACCGTACCAGCTGTCAATGTAGCGATGTCTTGTAACATC
>CAZUHQ010000138.1:0-8990 GCA_964620605.1 uncultured Thalassotalea sp. | reverse complement strand
TTTAGGGATTTTTGCGACCACGTCAACAGTTAATTTCATTTTTTTTGAAATACCGATTGGAATGATTAAAAATAGTACAACACTATTGTTTTTTCCAATATAAAAACGAAAAAAACCCGATAAACGGGCTTTTGTTAAAAACGATTAATCACAGCAATTACATTGCCTTTTAAGCTAACTCTTTTTAGAGTCTGCTTGCTCGTTAACCTGTTCTTCTTTCTTTACTACATTTTCATTCGAAACTTTAAACTCTGCGTCGTGATCATCGCCGACAACATGCTCTAATTTAAGTTTTTTTACACTGCGAATCGTGGTAACAGGGCCAGAAGCCGCGTAAAGAATAAATATTGCGCTTAGTAATTCCGCAGGACTTGCAGCAACGACAACAAAAACTAAAACGATTAACAGTACAACAATAAAGTTAACCTTACCCTTCCAATCAACATCTTTAAAGCTGTTGTATCTGAAATTACTAACCATCAATAAACCGGTGATAATAGTAATAATACCAAAGAATAAACCTAAATCCTGACCATTAACCTGATATTCAGTACCCAGCCAAACAAGACTGGCGATCACAGCTGCAGCAGCTGGGCTCGCTAAACCTTGAAAATAACGTTTATCTGCAACACCAACCTGGGTATTAAAACGAGCTAAGCGAAGCGCCGCACCAGCAACGAAGACAAAAGCGGCAAGCCAGCCAAATTTTCCCATCCCCGACAATGCCCAATTATAAGCAACTAAACCAGGTGCAATACCAAATGACACCATATCCGCCATACTATCATACTCAGCACCAAACTCACTTTGCGTATTGGTCATTCTGGCAACGCGCCCATCAAGCCCATCAAAGATCATAGCAACAAAAATGGCAATTGCTGCTGCTTCAAAATGACCATTCATTGAAGAAACTACGGCAAAGAAGCCAGAAAATAGTCCAGCTGTCGTCAATAAATTAGGTAATAAATATATTCCCTTAGTAGGGGTAGCAGATAAGTTATCTCTATTTGGCATAAAAATCTAAATATTAGTAACGGGTAAAATGGCGCTAATTTATCACAGTTCACATCAATGGCATACTGTTGTGAAACAAAGCCAACAAAAAAGTGGTTAAAATTTGTAAACTGATTAATGACTTGTTATATATTGATAAAGACTTGCTTAAAATGGCTTTAAGCAGCGAATGATTAGGCATTAATTATGCGAAACAATAAAGTAATGACAAAACTCGGCTTTCTTTTACTTTGTGTATCAACAATGTCAGTCGCTGACAACTTTACCGTATATCGCTGGGTTGATAAAAATAACGTCGTCCACTTTAGCCAAAACCAGCCAAGTCATGATAACTATACTGAATTAACGCTATCGAATCTTGAGAAAAAGCCAGCCACAACGGCAAAAGTAAATACAGCTAGCGAACAAAAAACTGAAGTTCAGCAACTAGATCTAAATAAAAAGTGCCAAGAAGCACAAACGAACCTTAGAACACTACAAGCATTTGACAACATTCAATACACAGACGCTAGCGGCGCAACCAAAGTATTATCTGATCAGGAAAAATCGCAACAATTAGCAATTAATGAAAAATATGTAGAAGTTTATTGCGGCCAATAAACTTCTACCAGCTCACACTTTACTACTCGTTAGCTTTCAACAGTAAAAACCAGTTCATTATCTCTAACATCAATTGCGATTTGATCGCTAGACTGAAATTCATTCGCCAGTATTTTTTGTGCTAATGGGTTTTCAATGCCCTGTTGAATAGAGCGTTTTAACGGTCTTGCACCAAATAAAGGATCAAAACCAGCCTGGGCGATTAATGAAAGCGCCTGCTCAGTCACTGTAAGGCCAATGTCTCTATCTGCTAACCGTTTCGCCAGTTCATCAATTTGAATACTGGCAATTTGTTTAATTTGTTCAGAGAGCAAGGGATGAAATACCACAGATTCATCGACGCGGTTAATAAATTCAGGCTTAAAGTGTTGACCTAATTCCGACATCACCTGAGTTTTCATCGCCTCATACTGACTGTCATCACCAAAACTTTGAATGATATCTGAGCCAATATTTGAGGTCATAATGACTACAGTATTTCTAAAATCAACCGTTCTTCCCTGGCCATCAGTCAAACGACCATCATCTAACACTTGCAGCAAGATATTAAAAACATCAGGATGCGCTTTTTCAATTTCATCTAACAAGATCACAGAATATGGCTTACGTCTGACCGCTTCGGTTAAATAGCCACCTTCTTCATAACCAACATAGCCAGGAGGCGCCCCCACTAAACGGGCAACTGAATGTTTTTCCATAAACTCAGACATATCGACCCGAATTAGCGCATCTTCAGTATCAAACAAAAAGCTGGCTAATGCTTTAGTCAATTCAGTTTTACCGACACCTGTCGGCCCTAAAAATAAGAAAGAACCAATCGGTTGGTTCGGATCTGCCAAACCGGCGCGCGAACGCCTGATAGCATTCGAGACCGAAAGCACAGCTTCTGATTGCCCTATCACGCGTTTATGTAACTCATCTTCCATGCGCAGTAATTTGTCGCGATCTTCCTCTAACATTTTTGCCACCGGAATACCGGTCGAGCGACTTAAGACATCAGCAATTTCAACATCGGTGACTTTATTTCTTAGCAAGCTCATTTCCTGCATTTCCGCCTGTGTTGCTAAGTCCAACTGTTTTTCAAGATCCGGAATACGGCTATATTGCAGTTCTGCCATGCGGTTTAAGTCACCATTTCGTCTGGCAGCATCTAACTCAATGCGCGCATGATCCAAATCTTCTTTAATCGCCTGAGTGCCGTGGATTGCCGCTTTTTCCGAAGTCCAGACTTCATCGAGCTCATCAAACTGCTGTTGCAAATTCGATAATTGCTCTTTAATCAAAGATAAACGCTTACCTGATGCGTCATCAGTTTCTGCTTCCATCGATTTTTGCTCAAGCTTCAACTGGATAATTTTGCGCTCCAGCTTATCGAGTTCTTCCGGTTTAGAGTCCATTTGCAAACGAATGCTCGATGCTGATTCATCAATCAAGTCAATCGCTTTGTCCGGCAATTGACGATCGCTGATATAACGATGAGACAAAGTGGCGGCCGCAACTATTGCTGGATCTGTGATTTCAACATTATGATGTAGCTCATAACGCTCTTTTAAGCCACGCAAAATCGCAATAGTGTCTTCAACGCTAGGTTCATCTACTAACACCTTTTGGAAGCGGCGCTCTAACGCTGCATCTTTTTCAATATACTGGCGGTATTCATCTAAAGTGGTTGCACCGACGCAGTGTAAGTCACCACGGGCAAGTGCCGGTTTTAGCATGTTACCTGCATCCATGGCGCCATCGGTTTTTCCGGCGCCGACCATAGTATGTAATTCATCAATAAATAAAATCACTTGCCCTTCTTCTTTGGCAAGCTCGTTTAATACCGCTTTTAACCTTTCTTCAAACTCACCGCGATACTTAGCTCCGGCAACTAGCGCTCCCATATCAAGAGACAATACCCGCTTGTTTTTTAAACCTTCCGGTACTTCATGATCGACGATACGTTGTGCTAATCCTTCAACAATTGCAGTTTTACCCACCCCAGGCTGACCAATTAAAACCGGGTTATTTTTTGTCCGGCGTTGCAATACCTGAATGGTGCGGCGAATTTCATCATCGCGTCCGATCACAGGATCTAACTTGCCTTCTTCTGCTCTGGCAGTAACATCAACGGTAAACTTATCCAATGCCTGGCGGACATCTTCGGCATTTTGATCGTTGACGTTTTGTCCGCCTCGCACATGGTTGATCGCATCCTTTATCCGCGCTTCTGTTGCACCGAGTGATTTTAAGATCTGGCCAAGTTTGCCTTTATCTTCTAACGCCGCTAAGACAAAAATTTCTGAAGATATGAACTTATCACCTGCTTTTTGCGCATATTTATCGCATAAATTCAGTAGGTTACCTAAAGAGTTGGAAAGTTGAACCTCACCACCCGTACCACTGATTTGAGCAAAGGTGCCAACGAGCTGATCGAGCTGAGTTCTTAGCGAATAGATATCAACACCAGCACTTTTTAATAAAGGTACAGTGCTGCCATTATTTTGGTTTAACAATGCCAGCATTAAATGTGCTGGCTCGATAAATTGATGATCTTTACCTAAGGCAATTGACTGGGCATCAGAAATTGCTATTTGAAAAGTTTGAGTGAAACGATCTAAACGCATAAGTGCTATCTCCTACCGCCATATTACTGGACTTACGATTAATCTCACTTATAAATTATGGGCTTATTTAAAAATTTCAAGCAATTAATATTCACAAGCTTGATGCGTATCAAGGATTTGTGAAGCAATTTCTCCAAGCTGGTTTTGAGTTGACCGTTCAAGTTTAAACTTACTACTGTAAGGCACTGCGTCAGCCAATTCTCCAGTGATCACTTGATAAAAAATCAAGGCGGTAAAAAAGCTGCCTGCATAAGCGGCATGGTTACCGTCTGGGGCATGCAAAGTTAGCTCTGGTAACTGGGCGATCACCTCATCCCAACCCAGACCAACAGGAGCCAGGCAAGCTTGCTGGTTTTGTTGAATAGCAAGATAAATATCATGAACATATTGAGCTTCCCAGGTACTTCCCCTCTGTGGATGCTCTGGAAATAATATTGGCGTAATATCTTGTTTTTTAATCAGGTAAACCCACTTCTCCGCTTCTCTGGTTGAATATTGTACAGAGCGGCTTTGCGAATACTTTTGCCCTTGCAGTACCACATGGCTCCAGTCTTTTTGCAGAATTTTCTCTAAAGTCACGCCATCGTTGATGCGGTTATCTAAAAAATTATAATTAGGCAAACGTTCGACAGAGACTTTCGCACTAGGCTTACCAAGTTTAATCAGCTGCTCAATAATATCTGGTAAATTATTTGATTCAACATGACTATTACCGATAAGCAACACCTTATAAGAAGCGGTAAGCGTATTATTTGGAATCGCCAAATTTTCATCCGGCGCTTCACTAATAACTATAGATTCAGCCGATTCGATAGGTTTTTCGCTCGATGAGTTAGAGGAACCACAACTGATCAAAAATAGCGACAGCCACAATAAAACAACAAATTTCCATAACTTCATAATATTTCCTGCACTCAATTAATTAATGCAAATAAGCGAAGCCATACGTCCGGTCGTTTGTTCTTTTCGATAGGAATAATAACGCTGGCTATGACTAACAGTACAATAATGACCATTTACTATAGTTTCAACACCACGGCTAGCTAGCATTTGTATCGAAATGTAAGTAAGGTCTGCCAACCATTTATTATTTGAATTAGCAATAAAGGCGTTAGTATCAGTATTTGAGCTATCAAGAAAAGCTTGCCTAACTTCTTCCCCTACTTCAAACGCTTCTTTGCCGATACAAGGGCCTAACCAGGCGATTATATCCTTATTGGCGGTTTTCATTTTATCCAAGGTATTATGGATAATACCCGCTGCTAACGGCCGCCAGCCGCCGTGAATGGCTGCTATTTCATCGCCCTTTTTACTGGTGAGTAAAATTGGTAAACAATCGGCCGTCATCACAGCTAATGCTAATTTAGCCGTTTGGGTTATTACCGCATCAGCAGTAATAGGAGCATCACTATGAGTGACTATTTTCACCACATCTGCGCCATGTACCTGCTCAAGCCATTGAATTTTTGCCTGAGTAGGCAGATAAGATAATAGCAAGTCTCGATTTTTGAGCACCTGCGTCGAGTCATCGCCAACATGCAAACCGAGATTAAAATTATTGAAAGGTGGGAGGCTAACGCACTCGGCAACAGGCGATATACGTGTAGTTTGAATTGCCTGTACATTTGCTACAGGCAATTCGACAGCATCAAAAGCTAATTGGCTAAGCGTATTGCTCATTCAATTTTGTATCTTCACGCAAGATATTGGTAAGCTCAACCATATCGTCTGGCACGTCCGCATGCCAGGTCATTTGTTCACCGGTGATCGGATGAAATAGCGAAAGCATAGCCGCATGCAGCGCCTGACGTTTAAAGCTTTTCAATACTTCTCTTAGTTCTGTCATTGCATTTTTAGGCGGCCGTGGACGACCACCATAAACAGGATCGCCGACAAGAGGATGAGTAATATGCGCCATATGAACACGAATTTGATGGGTACGACCGGTTTCCAGTCGCAAACGCAAACGGGTATGTAACCTGAATTTTTCCATCACCCGATAATGAGTGACTGATGGACGTCCCGACATGGTCACCGCCATATGGGTTCTTTTCGTGGCATGACGGCCAATTGGCTCATCAACCACACCGCCCGCGGTCATCAAACCATTAGCAATCGCTTCATATTCACGGGTAATTTCCCTTGCTTGTAATGATTCCACCAAATTAGTTTGCGCGGCGATAGTTTTAGCGACTACCATCAAACCGGTCGTGTCTTTATCCAGTCGATGAACTATTCCGGCTCTCGGCACCACAGCAATTTCAGGGCAATGATGCAATAACGCATTCAATACGGTGCCATCAGGGTTTCCGGCTCCGGGATGTACCACTAAACCGGCGGGCTTATTAATCACCAGAATATCATCATCTTCATAAACAATATTAAGGGGAATATCTTGTGGTTCAAAACGCTCTTCGGCTTCGACCTGAGTTTCAATAACAACGCTTTCACCACCATACATTTTTTCCCTGGCTTTGGTTAACACCTGGCCGTTAACCGCGACATGACCCGCCAATATCCACTCTTTTAATCGCGAGCGTGAATATTCTGGGAACATTTGAGCTAAGGTCTGGTCGAATCGTTTGCCTAAACAGCTTTCGGGGACTATCTCTTGGTGTTGAATAATTTCAGCCATTAAATTCTCTATTAATTAGCACTGTGCAAGGTTTGTTTGCTAGGTTAGAATGCTTATCTGTATTTTACCTGTTTGATAACGCAATTACATTAAGTAAATAAAAACAGTAAACAATTTATTTTAACGATTATAAGTAGTGATACCCAAGTCTATGGACAAACTGACATTTAAAACTTTATTTTTAACACTTCTCCTCACTCTAGTTGGTTGCTCGTCGTCTGACGATACCGAAATAGATAAGGTACCTGATAAATCCGCGCAAGCCCTGTTTACCGACGCACGTGAAGCATTAGATGGCGGACTATACAAAAAAGCTATTCAAATTTTATCGGCAATAGACTCTCGCTATCCATTTGGCCCTATTTCCCATCAAGTACAGTTAGACTTGATCTACAGTTACTACAAAAGTGGTGATTCAGCACAAGGCATTGCACTAACCGATCGTTTTTTGCGCTTAAACCCTAATCATGCCAATGTTGATTATGTTTACTACATGCGGGCATTAATGAACATGTCTACTGAAGAAAACCTCTTTCAGGACATGTTAGGTATTGACCGTTCAGATCGCGATCCGACGGCGGCACGTGACGCATTTAAAGATTTTAAAACCATTTTAACTGACTACCCTGAAAGTAAGTATGCCGCAGACGCCAGAAAACGCATGATAGGTATTAAATCACGTTTGGCAAAATACGAATTGGCGGTTGCCCGCTTTTATTTAAAACGAGAAGCCTATGCTTCTGCCGCAAACCGGGGTCGCTATATCGTTGAATATTACAACCCGAGTGAAGAAGTTGAACAAGCGCTGGAGATCATGATTGAATGTTATGACAAAATGGGTCTGGAAGATTTAAAAAAGAATGCCAAGCAGGTACTGGCAGCAAACTATCCGAATAACCCATTAATTGGCGGATAAATTAAGTTTAGTAACCCCGTTGAAAATAAAGGCGCTCAGGCGTCTTTATTTTTACTGACTCCGCATACTTAGCTGCGTAGATATCCATTTCATCGAAAATCACATGGCTATTAGATTAATAGCAGGAAATAGTTATACTTTTAGCTATGATGCGAGCTGTCAACACAATCTTATTTCTATTTTATCTGCTGCCGTTTTCCGTTGTAGCACATACTAATGTGGTCACCACAGCAGATACTATTAACTCAGATAAAACGACACTAACGGTCGCAATTACTAAAGGCGGTTATTACCCTTTTTACTATCAGCAGAATGAAAAACTCACAGGCTTTTCCGTCGATATCATTAACTATTTCAAAGCAAATTCTGCACTTAACTTTACATTCATTACCTTACAATGGCCAAGAGCACTTGATTTGGTTGCTCGCGGCAAGGTGGATTTGATACTCACCTTATTCAAAACACCTACACGAGAACACATTTACCATTTTATCGAACCCGCCTATGGCAATGAAATCAACCAGCTATTTAGTTTATCTGATATTGATTTTAGCGGTCAACTGTCACAATTGGCTCCCTATGCCATAGGTACACTCAGAGAATATTCCTATGGAGCCGAATTTGATCAGGCTCAATACTTGAAAAAACGACCAGCATTAACGGAAAAAGTGTTAATAAAATTACTACTGAGCCAACAAATCGATATCATCATTGGCAACCCGTTTAAGTTTAACCAGCTGATAACTGCCGAGCAGTTAGAGGGAGAAATCAAGGCAATTACCCCCTACGTTGCCATTACCCCTGTATATATGGTATTAACCAGAAAAAGAACAGACGCTGAGACAATTAAACAAACACTTACACAGCTCACGCAACAATTAAAAACGACAGATTATTATCAAGAGTTATTAGATGAGTACGGATTAAACTTTCAGTAACAGCTTGAAAATATTCTCTGTCGTGCCTAACGATAATTTAACGTGCCTCGCTTGTGACGACAAATATACGTCTTTGCGTCCATGCAGCCGTGACATTGCCTACATGAACGTAAGTACTTAGTTTTTGTCTGGAACAGAAAAACTGACCGTACATCCTCGGTTCTGGCTCCTGCTTCGCTCTACCTCCTGCATCCGTGCAGTCGTGTACATACACGAAATTATGGTAAGCGTCTTGGCAAATACACACTAGCCTTGTTTCAAATCCCATGGCAGCAGAG
>CAZUHQ010000137.1:0-9533 GCA_964620605.1 uncultured Thalassotalea sp. | reverse complement strand
GGCTATGAGTCAAGGTATGTAATACCCGGAGAATAGCGCCGCTCCACGGTGACAGCCCTTTTTCACCATGCCCTGATGCGCTGAGAATATATTGAATAACATCTCGTTGCTCTTTAAGCACCAGCGGGATAGCTTCCCCTTCATTTAGCAGTTCCTGCTCAATTAATTCAATGGCTTCGAGGCGGAGCTTTTCAAGTTCTGCTAAATCTGCGGGATCTTCAATATCAAAGCCATAACAGGCTAAAAATGCTTTGGCGTCCTGTTCGGAATGAATATGAATGCGTTTCGCATCGATAAAAGAGCGCCCTTCCAGGGCGGTACGAACTGAAGTGCTGCGCCAGGGGTTGATATTCATCATAATGCCATATCTTTAATAACCAATTGAAACTCTAGTTAACTATAGTCGAATCTCATTAGGAGAGCAGAATCCAGGCTACTATCAATTACGGGCTAACGTTTTTTCAATGCGGACGAAAAGCATAAAACCAGACTGAGTGCCAATACTGCACAAGCGCTCAGTATAGCTAACGAAAGTGATTGGTCTAATAACAGACCGGCAACGAAAGTTCCTAATGATGCTGCACTGATCTTAGCAGCGGCGACCCACATATAAATTTGTGCAGCGCCTTGCTTTGGTGCGTATTCACGTCTGGCAGCCAAAGTAATGGCAAAAAATATCGAATTAATTACTCCACAAAGCCAGTAGCTGAACAGCCCGGCGATAAAAGACTGGCTCGCAGCCACCAGGAGTAAGGTTACTAACAGTGCCGCGCCTATATTGCGTAACAGGGCTAGTGCTTCGCTTGCCATCGGCCTAAGCATTAACAGCAACGCGCCACAAATGCAGCCAATGCCGTAACCTGTCACTAAATAAGCGCCACTTTCTTTACTTTGGAGCCATAGCTGGCCGAGATAAATCGCCAATACCGGCAATGCCGCCACACTAAAAGACGCTGCCGAAGTCATAGTTAAAGTACGTTTTAGTTGACCGGATTGACGCATGATTTTGAGTACCTGGCGAAATCCGAGTGACGCCTGCGCTTGCTTGTTATCCGGATGTTTTTTCGGTTTTGGTAGATAGAGAATAATTAAGCCTGCTAGCGCGGGAAGGCACATTAATGTCGCAACAGTAAATTCAGTGGCATAACTTGCGGTCAGCAGGGCAATCAGCATAGGACCCAGAGTCAGGCCAACACCATAGGTTAGCGTGTCGCAGCTTTGTGCCCGGCGCTGGGCCGCCAAGTCGCTTGACACCAAATCTGCTAACTGGGTACTTAAGCCGCCCATGATAAAAGAGCTACAGGTGCCGCAAATCAGCAGTGCCATTATCGTCAGCCAGAGCATCTGTGATGTAAAGCCAAAGATTGCCAGCTGGAAAAAGCCGCTAAATAAAAAACTGGCACCGGCAATAATCAACTGTGGATTTTGCGATTTATCCAGCCAGCGGCCATAGACAGGGCCAAGTATGTGCGGAGCCGTGAGACAGGCAGCAAGCATTCCTGCTATTTTGCCTTCAGCGCCATAGCTGCTTGCCAGCAAAATAATGGCGACTGCCGACCCGCCGGTTGCCATGCGCGCTAACGTTGCCGCCAATAGATAGCGTGCCAGGCCACTCAGTAAAAAATATGGCTTTGCCGGTGCGTCAGTGATTTTGCTATTTAGTGTCATTAATTGGCTAATCCAGATTCAGCTGTGTCAGTAAATTGCTTAGCATCATTCTGTCTTCATCGGTTAGAGGACTTAACGGCGCAGGTAAGCAATTGCCTTCGCAATACCCGAGAATATCGGCAGCGGTCGCCATCACTCGCATGCCGCCTTTGTTACGAGCAAACAACTGCCATAAGCCATCTAACTGTTGTGACATTTCAATGGCTGCTGCTTTTTCACTAGTTTGTGCGGCGCTAATCAAACGTTTAATGGTATTGGGAAATAAGCCACCGACTACCGACAGCCATAAGTCACAGCCAGCCGCCATGCCTGCTGCGCCAAATTTATCACCGCTAACCCCAATCGCTACGGTTTCAGGCACCAAGTTGCGTAATTGTGCCAAGCGCTCAGTTCCTTGCTCTGTGGCAAACGGCATCCCAGGAATTTTAATTGCCGCCACGTTAGGCAGTCGTGATACCTGATAATAAAGTTCATCACTAAAGGTAAAATTGGTGGTGCTGGGATTTTCGTAAATACAAAGTGGTACAGATAGTTCAGCGCTCACTTGCTGATATAGTGAAAATACTTCATTCTCCGTTAACCGATGATATGACACTGGTGCCAATAATACTGCATTGACGCCCGCTTGTTGCACCGCCTCAATATTTTTCAGCACATCAAGGGTACGCAGTGCGCCTATGCCGACCATTACAGGAATATCGCCTGCCAGCTCTACGGTTTTTTTCGCTACTGAAATTAACTCATTGCGGCTTAAATAAGGATAGAGGCCGGTTGAGCCCATGGCGCAAATAGAGTCTACATTCGCTGTAGTTAAATTGGCGATCAAGCGCTCAAAAGCGGCAAAGTCGAGTTGCTCGTCTTGAAACGGCGTCAGGGGAAAAGCAGATAAACCAGTAAACATTTGAACTCCTATTCGTTTAGAATGTAGCTAAATAAAAATATGGGATAAATAGCTATCGGCTATTTTGACCTAAGACATAATTATTATTGTCATAGGACAAAGAATGAAAGTCAATATTTCAGGCAATTCTGCGCAAGGAATTTTTGAATCTGTTCGTGAACTGAGTAACAAAGGTGAGCTAATTGCTGGAGATACCTTACCGTCAGTGCGTGAATTGGCGGAGCAATTAGGGGTCAATCGCAATACGGTTTCGGCTGCCTATCAGCGTTTAACTAAAGCTGGAATAGCAGTGACTCAAGGCAGATTAGGTACACGGATCTGTCAGCAATTAGATGCTGGCGAGCAAGAAGGCGTAACAGATACCGAGTTATTTGACCTGGCAGATGGCAGCCCACGTCGGGAATGGTTGCCGGATCTCAATCAAGTGGTGCGTAGCACTCAGCTAAATCAGTATTTGTACGGTGAAGTAACGATATTGCCGCAAATATACCAGTATGGAAAACAGTGGTTTAACCGTGCTTGTCCGTCAAATTTTGATATTACCTTGTGTAATGGTGCCATTGATACGCTGGAGCGCTTGATGGCGGTGCATTTGGTGCCAGGCGATAAGGTGGTAGTGGAAGACCCCTGCTATATCAGCTCAGCCAACGCCATTCGTTTGGCTGGCATGCAAGTGATCGGCGCTGAAGTTGATGAAAGCGGCATGTGCTCTCAGGGGCTGAAAGCAGCACTGGAAAAGGGCGCAAAAGCAGTTTTAATTACCCCGCGCGCTCATAATCCTACCGGCGTTAGCATCTCAAAACAACGGGCAGCCGAGCTTAGAAATATACTCAGTGATTATCCGCAGGTCTTAGTGATGGAAGATGATCATTTTGCGTTAATGGCGGTGACAAAGCATTATTCAGTGATCCCTGAATCTACTCAAAACTGGGCGATATTTCGCTCAGTGTCTAAAGGGCTGGGGCCGGATCTGCGTATGGCTGTTGTTGCCGCTGATAAGGAATCGGTCAAACGCATTAATACCCGTTTGGCACCGGGCATGTCTTGGGTCAGCCGGGTGTTACAATCTTTAGTTTATACTTGCCTGACGACTAAAGAATTTCAACAGCATCTTCAGACGGCAAAAGATAACTGCGCTCACCGTCGCAATCTATTGCTTAATGCCTTGGCTGAACGGGGAATAGATACAGGCATGACCAATGATGGTCTGAATGTCTGGATAACCGTCGGCGATTGTCAGGCCGTCGTTTATCAGTTATCCCGTAAAGGTTGGCTGGTCAGGCCAGGAAGCAGTTTTGATATCGAGCTTGCCTCTCAGGCGATTCGGGTTAGTGTGCAAAAAATTGAAGCCACGAGCGCGCAAAAATTTGCTGAGGATCTTGCTGAAATCATTGCAAGTTAGCAAGATATTAGGGGCATTGACTTTGTTTAAATACAAACAAAGGTCAATAGTCTTTATATTCATTCTAGTATTTTTTGTTTGTTTTTTTATTGAATATTAATATAAAAAAAACCTTGGATTTTATATTTTTTCCCTTAAATATATCTGTGTGGTCAGGCTGTCTATCCGAGGAACTTGATCACTGTTAATTGTTTTTATTTTATGTTGCTTCTAATGGAGGATATATGATGAACTCAGTTGATTTAACCCCACTTTACCGCAGTAGCGTTGGTTTTGATCGTTTAGCGTCACTGATCGATAGTGCGTTAACTTCAGATCCGGTTACAAACGGCTACCCTCCCTACAATATCGAAGTGCTAGACGAAAACCGCTATGCCATTACTTTAGCAGTGGCTGGCTTTTCACAGGATGAACTCGATATTCAGGTTGAAAAAGGCGTGTTAACAGTGCGTGGCGATAAAAATGCCAAAGATCAGGCGAAATACCTCTATCATGGCATTGCTAATCGTACTTTTGAACGCAAGTTTAACTTAGCTGACTATGTTGAAGTTAGCAGTGCAGATCTTGCAAATGGTTTACTAACCATTGATTTGGTGAAAGAAATACCTGAAGCAATGAAGCCTAAATCCATTGCTATCAATCAAGATAGTAAAGCGATTGAGCATAAATCTGATGCAGAGGGCACTGAGGCTAAAAGTAACAAAGCAGCTTAAAAATCTGAGGGTGTATCAGATACACCCTCACCTTTATCTGCGATTAAAAATGCTATCAGAAAGTACCTCCAGAAAAAAATTGTTGCTGTTACTTGAACTTTTAATAAGTTACCCATATCAAAAAAATGACTTTCGTTACGTACTTTGTTTTTGGGAATGTTCCCTGCAACTATGGAGATTTTAACAATGTATTTTTCGAGCCTTTCACTCGCAAGAAATGAGCTTACTACTAGCAATTGCTTGACATCGAATACTAACTTAATTTTTATCTTGTAAATTAGGGGATTACCATGCTTAAAGTGGATCATCTAACTCGCAGCTATGGTAGTTTTACTGCTGTAGATAATGTGAGTTTTTCTATTAAAAAAGGCGAAATTATCGGCTTGCTCGGACACAATGGTGCCGGTAAAACAACGATAATGAAAATGATTAGTGGCTACTTGGAAGCTGATAAAGGTGAAGTGTCACTTGATGGTATTTGTTTGCACAGTAATGCGAAGCAGTTGCAAAAACATTTAGGATATTTACCAGAAAATTTACCGGTTTATCCTGAAATGTCAGTAGCGGAATACTTAGATTATGCCGCAGATTTGAAAGGCTTGAAGGCCAATAAAAAAATCGCTGAAATCAAGCGTGCCATCAATGCCACTGATTTATCCGCAAAACTGTTAGCCCCGATTCAAACCTTGTCCAGAGGTTATAAACAACGGGTTGGTGTCGCTCAGGCACTATTAGGACGGCCTAAGCTATTGATACTGGATGAACCGACTAATGGTCTGGATCCTGAGCAAACCCAGCATATGCGTTGTTTAATTAGAGAAATAGCTAAAGATGCCACTGTTATTTTGTCTACCCATATTATGCAAGAAGTCAACGCATTATGTGATCGGGTATTGATTCTTAAATCAGGACAGCTTGTGCTTGATGAAAAGCTGGAAACATTAAAACACAGCAAGCAATTAATTGTTGAAACAGATTGTCAAAATGACGATTTATTAACCCAAGTCTCAGGCGTGAATCAGGTTGAGTTATTAAATGAAAATCAATGGTTGATTGATATCTCCAAGCAGGAGTTCTCTCGCACTATTGCCTGTGAACTCAGTAAAGCAATAATCGAAAGTGGCGCAAATTTGTTTGCAATCTACCCACAAAAACGTGATTTAGAAACCGTGTTTAATCAAATCAATAACGAACATTACGTAACAGAGCAGGGGGTGACTCATGCTGCCTAATCAAACGGCAAAATTTAATTCATTACGTATTGCACAAAAAGAAATTGCATTATTCTTTTCGTCGCCAGTCGCCTTTTTATTCATCGGGGCATTTGTTGCCATTACCTTATTCATTTTCTTTTGGGGTGAGGCATTTTTCTCGCGCAATATTGCCGATGTCCGTCCAATGTTTGAATGGATGCCGTTATTGCTTATTTTTTTGTGTTCTACCTTAACCATGCGTTTATGGAGTGAAGAGCGGCGCAGTGGCACTATAGAATACGTTCATACCTTATCGGTTCCTCTATGGCATTTTGTCATTGGTAAGTTTTTAGCTTGTCTAACGTTATTAGCAATAGCGTTAGCTATTACTTTTCCGCTACCTATCACAGTCAGTATTCTCGGTGATCTGGATTGGGGACCGGTCATTTCAGGCTATCTAGCAGTATTATTGTTAGCAAGTGCATACATTGCTATCGGACTTGCAGTGTCAGCTCGTAGTGATAATCAGATTGTCAGTTTAATTACTTCCTGTGCAATTTGCGGTGTGTTTTATTTTATCGGCTCACCAGCAATGACTGACTTCTTTGGTACTCAAAGCGCAGAATTTTTACGTCAGTTAGGAACGGGTTCTCGATTTGAAGACATTACTCGAGGTGTTATAGATATAAGAGACTTGTATTATTATTGCTCTCTTACCTTAGTTTTTTTAGCACTAAACAGCTACTTTTTAGAGCAAGAACGCTGGGTAACCACACAAAGAACAAGTCATCACCAATACTGGAAGATGATAACCAGCTTGTTTACCATTAACTTGCTGGCCGCTAACTTATGGATGAGTCAGTTACCTCAACTACGCTGGGATACCACTGCAGGTAAACAATATTCCATTTCAGAAGCCACTGAGGGCTATTTAGCTCAAATACAGGAACCTCTCCTTATTCGCGGTTATTTTAGTCAGAAAACACATCCGCTATTGGCACCGCTGGTACCGCAAATAAAAGATCTGTTGCAGGAATACCAGGTGGTGGCTGATGGACGAGTGAGAGTGGAGTTTATTGATCCACAACAAAATCCAGAATTGGAACAGCAAGCTAACAGCCAATTTGGGATTAAGCCAATGCCATTTCAGGTAGCGGATCGCTATCAAGCCTCCATTGTTAGTTCGTACTTTAATATTCTGGTGCAATATGGTGATGAACACCAGGTACTGGGTTTTAGAGATTTGATTGAAGTGAATGCCCGAGCAGAGTCTGACGTTGAAGTGTTACTACGCAACCCTGAGCATGACATTACAAGGGCAATTAAAACCGTATTACAAAATTACCAAAGTGCTGGTAATTTGTTTGATACCGTCAAACAACAACTAACTTTTAAAGGCTATATTTCCGCTACTAATAAATTACCAGAGCAGCTGGTAGCATTTAAGCAAATTGTGGAACAGCAACTCAAACAGCTACAAACTAAATCAGCTGAAAAACTTTCGGTAGAATTTATCGACCCGGAGGCTAATGGTGGCAAAGTCGCCCAGCAAATTGCTGAAGATTATGGTTTTCAGCCAATGGCAACCAGTTTGTTGTCAGAGCAAAGATTTTATTTCTATTTAACACTTTCTTCGGGTGAGCAAATTATTCAAGTGCCGCTTGACGATTTTAGTGAAGCGAGTTTTGAACGAAATTTAGAAGCGGCGATCAAACGTTTTGCTAAAGGTTTTACTAAAAATATTGCCTTAGTGACGCCAAAAGCTGCGCCATATGCAAGTTATGGCATGCCAAGTGCCAGCTTTAATCAATTAGAGCGCATGTTAGGCAGTGAACTTAATGTCATTAAAGAAGACCTTTCCGATGGTGCAGTTTCTGGAGAAGCTGATATTTTGATGTTAATGGCACCTAAGTCACTTGATGACAAACAGCTGTTTGCCGTCGATCAATTTTTAATGAAAGGCGGTACAGTGATCGCGGCAACATCGCCGTACAGTGTTAACTTCTCTGGCAGAAGTTTAGCGATGTCACCGGTTGATAGTGGATTATCAGATTGGTTGCATCATCATGGCTTAACTATCGAAAATAGTTTGGTAATGGATGAGAATAATGGCGCTTTCCCAATTCCAGTTACCCGTAATGTCGGCGGATTTCAGCTTCAGGAAGTGAAAATGCTGGATTATCCTTATTTTGTTGATATTCGAGACAAACTAAATAAAGACAATCTGATCACCTCAGAATTACCACAACTGACAATGGCATGGTCGTCGCCGATAACTATTGCACAGGATAATAATGCAATTGAATACACGCCGTTAATCAAAAGTTCAGAGCAAGCCTGGACATCGGCTTCGCTCGATATCATGCCTAAATTGAATCAGGCAGGAGAGGCTAGTTATGATGCGCAAGGAGAACAAAAGTCGCATGTTTTAGGGGTAATTGCTCAAGGTAAATTCACCTCGTATTTTGCAGAAACAGACTCTCCCTTGCTTACTACGGCAAACGAATCTACAGCTAATGAGCAAGAAGCAGCGGAGGTAGATTCATCTGCAGCGAATGAAGATGAAAGCTTTGATGTCACCAGCGTGATTAAACATGCTCCAGAAAGCGCTCGCATCATTTTGTTCAGTTCCAATGATTTTGTCCAAGATCAGGTACTACAACTTACCGGGGGTATATCGCAAACCAATTACCTTAACAGTTTGCAATTACTGGTGAATGCTGTTGATTGGTCGTTAGAAGACAGGGCGCTGATGAGCATTCGTTCACGTGGTAACTTTAACCGTACATTGCCTCCGATGGAACATAATGCCCAATTGATGTGGGAATATTTTAACTATGGCATGGCGTTTATCCTGTTAGCAGGAATTGCACTGTGGGAGCGCAACCGCAGACGTCGCAAGCAGCGCCAATATTTAAGCTGGATAACGCAATAGGAGGGCAATTAAATGAATAAACATATTACCGTGTTATCAGCGTTACTTTTATTGCAACTGATAGTGGCAGGTATATTGTTTTCCGCTGATTCTGATTTTCAAGAAATAACGGCGAAGTCAATATTACCACCGAGTAATAGTGAATTAGCGTCTATTGTAATAAAAGACGCAGATGCTGAACTTAAAGTAATTCGCCAAGATGGTCGCTGGCAACTTGAGGATTATCCAGAATTACCATTGCAATCGAGTAAGCTAGCTTCGTTAATCCAATCGTTACCAAACACTAAGGTCACTTGGCCTGTAACAACAACGGCAAGTAGTCATCAAAGGTTTAAAGTAGCGAAAGATAACTTTGAAAAACAACTTATCTATACCGACACTCAAGGGCAAGCGCAAACCTTATTATTAGGTAGCTCACCAAACTTTAAACAACTTTATGCCCGTAACTCGCAAAGTGATCAGGTTTATATCATTAACTACAATAGTTATCAGTTAGCGACAACGGTTAATGATTGGCTGGATAAATCATTGCTTGCGCTAGAAGGTATTAGTCGCATTAGTCATGCAGATATTAATTTGCTCAAACAGGACGATAGCTGGCAACCTACCACTCCGTCTGCCCTTAATGATGAGCAAACGCTTGATAACAAGCGTATTGAGGACTTTGTTTCACAATTAACCGGGATAACGGTAAGTGATATTGCCGAAGGTTCATATCAAG
>CAZUHQ010000136.1:0-9555 GCA_964620605.1 uncultured Thalassotalea sp. | reverse complement strand
AACCCAGATGAGTTGCTGGGTAAATATCAATGTGACCTGCCATTAACATATGCCAATTTTGTTCATCTCTGCTGACCCAGTTAACGTTAAGCATTCCACTATCTGCCAGATTATGAAACTCCTGTGTATAGGTATAACTTAAGGTTGCGCCAATTTTAAATCGTGAGAGATCTTTTAAAGTTTGCCAATTGACCTTAGTCGATTTTAAATGAAAAAGTAACCATTTTTCTTCAAGTAATGGTTCACTGAGATAAAAATTTTCTACTCGATCGGGGGTTTTAGCGTAGTACATGATTACCGGCTTATTGCCTAGTCTAACCATGCGTATACCTCTTGCCCAAGGACGAAAGATAAATGTTGTTTTAATGTTTACCTGTGCAAAAGCGTCTGAGACCAAATGCGCAACGTAGCCACTATCGGGTGCTTGTTCGCTGACCGCTGGTGGGTATTCTCCAGTCACTATTTCTACAGTTGTTATTTTTTGTTCAAAGGTTTGGCTTGGTAAGCAATAAAATAAACTTAATAAGCCGGTAACTAATCGATATAGCGTGCATTTTCTATTGCCATATTTCTGGTGATTTTCCATGGTTGTGTTACTTGAATAACTTTAGTTGTTACTTATGGTTATAGCGTAACTTTTAAATAGTGCCACTGCCATTTATAGAAATATTTTTAGTGATGTCGAAAATATTCAATAATTGTTTTACTGCTTTTTTTATTCTTTTTACTGAGTTGAACATTAGTGCTCCACACATTGAAAACTATACAGGAGAATAGGATGAAAGCGCGATTAAATTACCAGGCATTGGCTCCAAAAGCGATGGAGATTTTACTGAGTCAGGAAAACTATTTAAGTGCCGAGTTTCTCGATGGCATACCATTAACGCTAGGTATCTGGGAGTTGGTAAAACTTAGGGTGTCTCAAATCAATCAATGTGCGTTTTGTATTGATATGCATTATAAAGACGCCGTTAAATCAGGGATGGCACAAGAAAAACTCTATGGGCTCAGTGCCTGGCGTGAGATGCCATTTTACTCTGAGCAAGAATCGATGGCATTACACTGGGCAGAAATGCTAACCGCAGGGCAAGTTATTAGTGAGCAAAGCTATCAAGATGCCTTGTCTGTGCTTGGTGAAAAAGCCCTGGTGAATTTGACAATTGCGGTCAATGCGACCAATAGTTGGAACCGTATCACCAAGGCGTTTAAGCCAGAAGTAGGCAGTTATCAGCCCTAGCAATAAGGATTTAATGTGACATCGCCGCTGCGTTTTCATTTATTTCAACCTAAAGGCAAGCTGGCTCCTTATATTCAGGGGATTTGGGCGGCGTCGTTGCCAGCCATGGAGCCAATGGCAATTAAGCGCACCTTGTTAGCTGATGCCCGCTCGGGCATCACTTTTTTGCTCGAAGGTGAAGTCATATTTGCCGGTAACAATTATTCATCGGGGACGATATTTTCACCGACCAGTAAACAAGCTAAAACGATAACCATATTGCCGGGAGCAAGGCTTGCGGGCTTTCGTTTTCACACCTGTACAGGTTTTGGCTTACCTGGCGAGCATTTGGCGCAAGCAACGGTGATTGAAGATTTTACTGATTTTCCACTAGCGCTTGATGAGGTGAACGCGCAATTGCAGCTTGCAGCTGGCCAGTATCAGCAGCTGTCAATCTTGTATAAATGGCTTGGCAATAAGGTGGATCATATCCGGTCGAGGCCAGAGTCGTTAAGTGTAACGTTAGATAAAATAAATGCTTGTGTGAGTATGACACAACTTGTCGAGCAGTTAACCGTTGGTCAGCGCCAGTTAGAACGCCTGTTTAAACAGTGGGCGGGTGTAACCCCTAAGCATTATCAACGCATTTGGCGGGTGAAAAACACCTTAGAGTATTTAAAACACAATACCCGGGTTAATTTAGCGGAATTGGCGATCGAACAGGGCTTTACCGATCAAGCGCATATGCAGCGTGAAATTAAGCAAATTGCCCAGATCACGCCAAAGACCTTTGTTAAACGCTATCTTTAAATGTGTTTGCGTTACTGTTATCAAATTAAACAATACGTTCAATAAACCAATAAAGGGCAATAATCGCGATTAACGCACTCAATGGTGTGACGACTCGGCGATGATACCAAGGTTTGCGATAAAACCAATAAAGCATGGCAAATGCGACTAATACTACGCTTAATTGACCGATTTCAACACCAATATTAAATGCCACTAAACTGGTAATAAATTGCTCCGGCTGCAAACCGAGTTCCAGTAATACCGAGGCAAAGCCTAAACCGTGCAATAAACCAAAAGCAAAGATTAATGGTAGTCGCCAATAAGTCAGCTTTTGTTGGTAAATATTCTCAATTGCGACATAGGCAATCGACAAAGCAATAATAGGTTCAACTATGCTACTTGGGATATTGATAATGCCGAAAATACCCAATGCCAGAGTAATGGTATGAGCCAAGGTAAAGGCACTGATCTGCCACAGTAAGGTGGAAAAGTTTTTCGCTAATAAAAATAATGCTAAGACAAATAGAATATGATCTAGCCCTTTAGGCACTATATGGATATAACCTTGATAGAGATATTCCTTTGCAGTTTGCCATTGTGAAATGTCACTGGTGTTAGGCTGACTTGGCGTGACCGGTATTTCCTGACTGATACTGTTGCTGCCCACTAATGATTTTGTCGGCCTGGCAACCGTTAAAATAACATCACCGAATTCAGCTGCTAAGCGCAGAGCAATGTGATTAGTATTTTGCTCAATGCGTCCAGACGTTGTCAATGTACTTATAGTCTCATTCGGCGATCTAGGCATGAGTATGGTTTTGAATTCGGCGACACTCAAGCCGTGAAACTCTGCTAATGGTTTGGCTTTGCCATCAAAAATAATTGCGCTATTTGTCGATAATTTTTGTTTTATTTCGTTTAATAGTGTTTTTAGTTCGCTAAGCGATAACTGGGCTAATTGCTCTTTGAGTTCAGCGTCATCGCCCTGAAAATTGAGCGAATTTTTCGCCAGGTGTAGGGCATCAAGTGTTATGGTTAATTGATAAACCTGCTGATTAAGGATATTTAACTGTGCCTGGTTTTTATCTACTGTATGGGCACTGACAGCAAAACAACAGGCAATAAATATAATCAGGGCGGCGGAACTATTTTTAACAAAAGTGTACATCTAATAAACAACCAAAAATAAAAAAGCCGATGGTAGCATCGACTTTTTCACTTATGAAGCGTTAAACGCTAAAACGACTAGATCTAACGTTATTTGTCGTTATTTGCCTGCGTTAGCAATAATTTCGCGTGCCATTTCATCGGCAACCATGCCAGTTGGTTTATCTTGCTCGGCTGCATTTTCAAACACCGTCATCAGTGTATGATAGATTTTTTCTACCAAACGAGTCGCTTCTTCAGCGCAATAAGGTTCTGGGTAGATTTCTAATGAAACATTAATGATACCACCGGCGTTAATGACGTAATCCGGTACGTATAAAATACCTTTGTCTTTTAACAGTTGATCGTGTTTTGCCTGTGCTAACTGGTTATTGGCACATCCGGCAATAATAGATGCCTTTAATTGATCAATAGTGTCGTCATTAATTGACGCGCCTAAGGCACACGGTGAGAATACATCAACATCTTGGCTGTAGATCTCATCTAAGCCTACGACTTTAGCATTTAGTTCGGTAGCGGCCTTATCTAGCGCTGTTTGGTTGATGTCGGTAACAATAAGCTCTGCACCTGCCGCGTGTAATTTTTCACATAGGTTATAGCCAACGCTGCCCAGACCTTGCACTGCAACTTTAACGCCGGTTAAATCATCTTTACCTAATTTGAATTTAACCGCCGCTTTGATACCTAAAAAGGTACCTAATGCGGTAAATGGCGCAGGGTTACCACTTTTGCCATCAAGACCGGCAACAAACTCTGTTACCTGGTTGACTACTGCCATATCGGCAGTGGTAATGTTAACGTCTTCGGCGGTGTAATAACGGCCATTAATATTGTTAACCGCTGTGCCGAAGGCTTTAAACAATTCTTCCGATTTTATCGACTTAGGATCGCCGATGATCACCGCTTTACCACCACCGAGTTTTAAACCGGCCATGGCATTTTTATAGGTCATACCGCGAGAAAGACGTAATACGTCGGTTAATGCTGCTTCGTCACTGGCGTAATCCCAGAAACGACAGCCACCTGCCGCTGGACCCAAGGCGGTGCTGTGAACGGCAATGATAGCTTTTAAGCCGGTTTTTTTATCGCTGCAAAACACGACTTGCTCGTGATTGTCGAAATCTACTAAATCGAAAAATGCCACTGCGTGATCTCCGTGGTTAAAATATTAATGTAGTATATTTTGTAATATCTATTGGAATATTTCTCGGTGCGCACAATATCATTAAGAATGGGGGATAGCTAGCTTAGTAAATAAAAAATTTGCCTGGTCTGATCAATAGATTGTTACTAAATTGATACAGGTAGAATAAGTATGATTTTAAGGTGAAAAATTGTTTAGTGAGTAAGGAAATAATTGGCCTGTTGAATGCTGTCAACCGGACATACCATACGTTGTCTTGGCATACCGGCTTCCATAAACACAGCACCTGCGCTGACAAAGTTAAATTTTCGAAAATAATCGACAGATTCCAGCGGGCAATAGATAAAAACTTCATCCAGGTTAATATCTTTGGCGATCGCCAGTAACCCTTCCATGACCTTATGATCGACGTTTTGTTTGCGGTATGACATTAGTACCGCGATGCGGGAGATTTCGCCAGTCGATAAAATTCTACCTGTTGCAACCGGTTCTTGCGTAACATCGTCGCAAACCAGCATGTGATAGGCAAAGCGATCCTTTTGATCAAATTCAATTTTTTTGGGAATGCGCCATTCACAAACAAAGACTTTCTCTCTGACATCTTTGAGCAGGGGAGCTGCCTGCTCCCACTGAACTCGGCAAATACTAAACGACATCGCTTGAATCTATATACCAGTAACCCTTATTTAACACTGTAGTTAACAACTGGTGGTTTTTCAAACAAGCGATGAAACTTTTTGCCTGACTGGTTGTCAAAGGCTCGCTTCCTGCAAGTATTTTTCCTAATTCTTTAGTTTCATCAGTGAGTTGGAAACTTTCGCCATTGATAAATAACTGGTGCTCCGGTTGCTGACATACCAAAGCTTTAATACCTGAAACCGGTAAAAACTGAATGCTGTTGTCATGACAAAACTCTGCAACCTGCTCATTGGTAAAGGGCTCCATCGGGATCAATAATTCCAACGCATGATGGCTTTGGGTCAGAAATTTACCGATAAATGTTGGAAAAAACTCATCATTATCAAACTGTTTCAACATAAAAGCTTTTAACGCTTCGATATCAGAAGAGTCTAACAATTCCGTGTGTTTGCTTACTTGGCGATGTTGATCGCCAAAGCGCTGCTCACCAATATTACAATCGATTAGCTGATCGGCAAACCCTGACCATAAATCTTGATTAGATGGTGCCTGAAAACCGATAGAAAAATTTAACGAGTTTTCTAACGATACGCCATTATGGGGGTGATTAGGTGGAATATAGAGTAGATCGCCTGCTTCGGTGATTTCATCGATGATTGGGGTAAAATTGCTCACCTGTTTCAAATCAGGGTGGGGTAATAAGGTTTCCAGTGAATTATCCGGTAAACCGACCTGCCAGCGACGTTTACCTTCACCTTGCAGGATAAAGACATCGTATTGATCCAGATGAGCACCAACACCGCCATTTGGCGTTGAAAAGCTGACCATAATATCATCAATACGCCAGCGAGGAATAAAGCTCACCAGAGAAATCAGCTGATCTGTTTCGCGCGACCAGTTATTCACTGCCTGTACCAGTAAGGTCCAGTTTTGTTCGCCGAACTGGGAAAAATCTTCAAAGGGGCCGTGGGCGACTTGCCATTGATCGTTGTCGCTTTTTGAAATAATGCGAGATTCAATTTCTTGTTCCATGGCAAGGCCAGCAAGCTCGTTGGCGTCAATTGTGCCTTGAAAACCAGGCACGGCATTTTTGATCAGCAACGGCTTTTTTTGCCAGTATTCTTTTAGGAACTGCTCGGGAGTCAAATTTCCCCAGTTAATTGCAAGTGTCATGATGTTTTCCATTGTTAAGGCAAATAATAAGGCAAATAAATAAGATAAATAAAAAGGAACCATCAGGTTCCTTTATTAGCTAAGCAAAACTGATGAATTAATCTAATTCAGCAATAAAGGATACCGCACGGCCAATGTAGCTTGCCGGTGTCATTTCACGTAATGCCGCTTTTGCTTGTTCTGGTAATTCCAGATTGTCGATAAAGGCGCGCATTGAATCACCGTCAACTCGCTTACCACGAGTTAACTCTTTTAACTTCTCGTATGGTTTTTCGATACCGTAACGACGCATTACCGTTTGTACCGGCTCAGCCAGTACTTCCCAGTTCTGATCAAGCTCAGCACGTAGGTTTTCTTCATTAACCTGTAACTTGCTGATGCCTTTTAAAGTAGCGGCATAGGCGATTAATGAATGACCAAAACCGACACCCAGGTTACGCAGAACGGTAGAATCCGTTAAGTCACGTTGCCAGCGAGAAACCGGTAATTTTTGTGCCAGATGGCTAAATAACGCATTGGCAATGCCTAAGTTACCTTCTGAATTTTCAAAATCAATCGGGTTGACTTTATGTGGCATCGTTGAAGAACCAATTTCGCCGGCGATGGTTTTTTGTTTGAAGTGACCAAGTGCAATATAGCCCCATACGTCACGGTCAAAGTCGATTAAAATGGTATTAAAACGCGCGACGGCGTCGAATAATTCCGCGATATAGTCGTGCGGTTCAATTTGTGTAGTAAAGGCATTCCAGGTCAAACCTAATGAAGTGACAAATTGTTCAGAAAATTGATGCCAGTTAACTTCCGGGTAAGCGGAAAGGTGAGCGTTGTAGTTACCAACCGCGCCATTGATTTTACCTAATAACTCGATATTGGCAATTTGCTCACGTTGACGTTTTAAGCGCACGTAAACGTTGGCAAATTCTTTACCCATGGTTGAAGGAGATGCCGGTTGACCGTGGGTGCGACACATCATAGGAATGGCTTGATATTCTACAGCCAAGGCTTTAATTTCCGCTAAGATTTCATCAACAACCGGCAATAACACTTGCTCACGACATTCTTTTAACATTAAACCGTGTGACAGGTTGTTAATGTCTTCAGAGGTACAGGCAAAGTGAATAAACTCGGTTACCGCGTTCAGTTCTTCATTGTTTGCCACTTGCTCTTTTAAAAAGTACTCAACTGCTTTTACGTCGTGGTTAGTGGTCGCTTCAATAGTTTTAATGCGCATCGCATCATCTTCTCTGAAGTTTGCTACGATTGCATCTAACGCGGCATTTGCCTCGGCTGAAAATGTGGGAACTTCGGTAATTTCAGCGGTTGCTGCTAATTTTTGTAACCAGCGTACTTCTACCGTTACGCGATATTTAATTAAACCAAATTCGCTGAAAATAGGGCGAAGCGCTTTGACTTTACTGCCGTAACGACCATCGACTGGTGAAATTGCACTTAAAGCTGAAAGTTCCATAATAAGTTCCTAATTGAGTTAACTTACAAAATATAGATTAAAAAGTTGCTAATAAATTAAATTCGTTTGAGCAGCAGCTCGGCACATTCAACAATTTTTGAACGTGAAAATAATATATTTCTGCGTTTACCGCCAACCTGACGCCATAACACCGCAGAGCGAATTCCTGCTAATAACAGGGCGCGAATTTTATGCTGATTGCCCGGCTGCTTTAAAATTTCCGGATTACCGGCGACCTGAATTGGTGTACCTAATGGGCTGATAATATCGCTGTAAACACTGGCCAAACTGGCGATTAAGGTATCACTGGTGATCTCATAATGGCTTAGTTGTCGCTGGCATTGTTCTATGCGATCGCCAAGTGCCGTGAGTTTTTTCGGCTGCTTGGTTAAGCGGCGTTCTAAACTTAACAAACTGACGACATAACGGGTAATTTCCGGATCTTTTTGTTTTGCTTGATTGCCGAGGTGAGTTACTAAGGTTTTTAAGCCAAGTGCTAAATTTGTCAACTCGCCACCATAGACTTCCAGGGTATTTTGTGGCGAAGTGACCATGATACTGCTTAGCAGCTGGCTGTATTCTTCTTCATTCGATTGGCCTTTACGCGCCAGTTTTTGCACTAATTCAGCGACCTGACAAATAGCCGCTAAGGTAATAGTTTGTTCATTAAGTGGTTGCATAAAATTAAAACCTTCGGGGAAACTTAACGAATTAAGGTGTTAATAATGCCGCCGCCGAGGCAAACATCATCTTGATAAAATACGACTGATTGCCCTGGTGTCACTGAGCTTTGCTGCTCGTCGAACATTACAATAAAGGCATCATTATTTTCGCTGTCTGGCGTCAGCGTACATTTAACATCCTGCTGGCGATAACGGGTTTTTACCGTGCAGTCAATTGGCGCAGTTAACGGCTCGCGATTAACCAGATGTAACTGGTTGCCATATAAACCTTTGGAAAACAGGCGAGGGTGATTATGACCTTGACCGACAATTAATACGTTGCGCGCCAAGTCTTTATCGACAACGTACCAGGGCTCTTCACCGGCATTAGCCAAACCGCCAATGCGCAGACCTTTACGCTGCCCCAAGGTATGATACATCAAACCGTCGTGCTCACCGATCACTTCACCTTCGGCCGATTCTATTTTGCCAGGCTGTGCCGGTAAATATTGCTGAAGAAAATCTTTAAACTTACGCTCACCGATAAAACATATGCCGGTGCTGTCTTTTTTATTGGCGGTGACTAAATCGGCTTTTTCGGCAATCGCGCGCACTTGTGGCTTTTCAATGTTGCCAACCGGAAATAACGTACGGCCAACTTGTTGATGGCTTAAGGTATATAAGAAATAGCTTTGATCTTTATTATTGTCTTTGCCGCGGATCATGGTCCATTTGCCACCTCGAAATTCACGCTGCACATAATGACCGGTAGCAATGTAATCTGCGCCCAGGTCTTCACAGGCAAATTCAAGAAATGCTTTAAATTTGATTTCCTTGTTACACATGATATCTGGATTTGGCGTGCGTCCTGCTTTGTATTCTTCCAAGAAATATTCGAAAACATTATCCCAGTATTCGGTGGCAAAGTTGATGGTATGAAGTTTAATACCTAATTTGTCACACACTTGCTGAGCATCTTTTAAATCTTCAGCAGCCGCGCAATATTCATCGGTGTCATCTTCTTCCCAGTTTTTCATAAACAGGCCTTCGACCTGATAGCCCTGTTCAATCAATAAGTGGGCGGAAACGGAAGAGTCGACGCCGCCAGACATACCAACAATAACCTTGGTGTCTTGAGGGTTGTCCTGCGGCGCTTTAGTGTCTAATTGCTCGTTTGATGACATTGATACATACGGGTCTTGATAAAATGGCGCGAAATTATAGCACGGTGTTACAGCAGGTTACAGTGCCTGAATGTAATACCAATGGAATTAATGATTTGATCATTCAGCGA
>CAZUHQ010000135.1:0-9818 GCA_964620605.1 uncultured Thalassotalea sp. | reverse complement strand
CGTTGTTCGCCTTGAGTGATTTATCTCGCTGTGTTGAGCTAATGTTTTAAGAAAAATGATAGCTCCGGGTTCAAATAAGGTTCCGGACAGGAGTGTATAGACTGGAGAGGCCCCCTTCGAGGAGGCTTATTCAAAGCCACCTTCTTTAGAAGGCGGCTATTTATTTTACAGCGTTTTTATTTATTCAGCGCTTCTTTGGCAAATACCGGGTTGGCGTACATGGTCAGTAGCCAATGTTGCTGCTCGGCGGTAAGTTGTGCGGTTTTACCCGATATTTGTTCGATTAACGGTATTTGCTGATTGTCGTCTTGTAAGTGCTGATAGGCAGAGAGGTTAGTGTCATAAAGTTTATAATGGCTAATGATCTGCTTATCTATCGCAAGGGCGATTGTTTTACTGTCGGCAAAATCACCGGTGATTGGCGGACAGAAAGATAAATGTACTTTGCCTTTTTGGCCAAGCATGCCTTGAGTGATACTTGCTAGGTCTTCATGCTCCGATTTAAGGTAGTGACCTGACGCCTGAATTTCGGCTAATTCTTTTGCTTTATCACAGTCGCATGGATCATATTGATAGGAAATGGCGACCGGAATAATATTTAATTGCTGGAGATAATCAGCAATGCTCATGTCTTTTGCCTTGTTAAGTAACAGCATGGAGATCAGCGCTGCGTTGGTTTTGTCGATCCCATCTTTTGCCCGGCCTTCTTTTTGTGCGATCCAGATGTTTTGCTGTTTTTTGTTTAGGCTGTAGTGGATATAAGCGGATAGCTGTTTTGATGCCGCGAGCATCGCACGCTTATTTTTTTCGCTGCGTTTAACAATAAAGCTTTTGTTAATACGCATTAAATCTGCGACCCAGGGCTTGCCAAGCAAGTTATCACCAACGGCAGCTTCAACGGTCGCAATATTATGCTGGTGCAGGGCATAGTTCACTAAGGCAACGTCGAGTACTATATCTCTATGGTTGCTGATAAACAGACAAGGTTTATCAGTGCTGATATGTTCAATGCCGTCATAGCTAAAGCCATCTGTGGTATTGTTGACTATTTTATCCAAATACTTGGCGACTTCTTTTTGGATGTCGCTAATGCTGTGCAAGTGTTTTAATTGCCACGACAACGATAGCTTGACCAATAAATTTGCCAGGCGGGGAAAACATTTTTTGAGCCGAGGGATGGATAATTGAGCGATGGAAGACTGTAATTCTGTTTCATTGATCAGGCGGTGAAGCACCTGATTTACTTCGTCATCGTGATAAGGACGAATATCATCAAACATGGATGGAACTCTTTAACTGCAAGAAATTTTGCCGCATTATAGCGGTAATATTATGAAAACCACAGTTTTTATCTGCGAGCGATCAGCCATATTTTCAGTCAGTTCAAGGTGTTATTTAGCTGCTTGCCAGATGCGGGAGATAGATTTTGAACTAAGCTATCTCTGATCGGAGAACAAGGCGTTCAATGGCTTATTAAAAAGCTGAATCTTTAATATGGTGCACAGGATGTGATTTTTTTGAGGTTTTATCAAACTATTTTTGCAGTAAAAATAGTCGCTTGATGATATTCGTCAAAGTTTTGCTAATTTTCACTTGCGTTTTTGTTGTTTAACCCCAAGTCTTATACTGAGTAACAACAAAAAAGGAAAAGCTATGAAAATAAATCTTTCTGGTCATCATGTAGAAGTTACTGATTCAATAAGAACTCATGTTCAAGAAAAATTCGCGAAAATCGCCACCCATTTCCCAACCATTATTGCCTTAGAGGTTATTATATCGAAAGAACACGGTCAGCATCATGTTGAACTGAGCACCACTTATGAAGGGGCAAAAGTTGCAGCGTCAGCTACCGAAGAAGTGATGTATCCGGCTATTGCCAGCGCGGCAAAAAAATTAGATTCGGCATTAAAACATCGTAAAGGACAGTTAAAAGCGAATCTCCATAGCAAACCTGTATCGAGCGCCCCAGATATTGCGCATGAAAAAGTACAGGCGTTAGACTTAGCTTAAGTGTTATTGATAGAAAGAGAACAGGGGCTTAGGCTCCTGTTTTTGTTTGGGATGAAAAAGGTAAATGAGCAACGAAGCAGGCTATAGATTTAATTTGGATGACGTTGAGATCAGCGCGATTCGCGCACAAGGTGCAGGTGGTCAGAATGTTAATAAGGTCTCTTCTGCGATTCATCTGCGTTTTAATATTAACAGTTCAAGCTTGCCAGAGCACATCAAGCAACGCTTGCTCGCACAAAAAGACAGCCGCATCACCAAGCAGGGTGAGATTATCATTAAGGCGCAGCAGTTTCGCACTCAGGAGCAGAATAAAGCCGATGCCTTGCAGCGGTTAAATGAATTAATATTAGCAGCGTCTGTGACGCAGAAGGCAAGAAAAGCGACTAAGCCGACAAAATCTTCACAACGCAAGCGTCTGGAGCAAAAAAACGCTCGCGGTCAAACCAAATCATTACGCGGCAAAGTACAAATTTAGCGTCAGTTATTACTAGTATTTGCTACATATTCTGTAGTAAGCTACAAAATATGTAGTGAATGCTAATGGATAATTTATGGCGATTCCTTTACCCGGCAGACCCGTTCGGGGGTCAAAAACCGGTAAGCCGATTATGGCGTTATTAGACCTATTAGGTCGCACTTGGGCATTAGGTATTATCTGGAACCTGGCGCGGCAAAGTTATACTTTTCGTGAGTTACAGCAAGCGTGTGAAAACATCTCGCCCACCTTGCTTAATAGCCGGTTAAAAGAGTTGCGTCAGGCATTGATCGTTGAAAAAACGGCCAGCGGCTATGCATTAACCGAGATAGGGCAAGAATTGCTGAGCTTGATTTATCCGATGGGAGATTGGGCTAAGCATTGGCAACAACACTTGCTGACACAGGAAAGAAAAGAGCATGACTAGTCCGTTAGCGTTGACTCAGATGTCGCTGGCACGTAAAACCAGTGAGCGAAAATCTCCCCAGTGGCTGGCAACTGAAATCAGCCGGGCAAGTACAAAGTTTATTCCGATCTGGCACGGGGAATATTTTTTTGCCGAAAAGCAATTATTACAAATAACCCGGGAGCAGCTTGAGTCGATTGAGCCATCGATAGAGCAGCTTATGTGCTGCTGCTATTTACTCGGCGTGGAAAAGTTTACTGATGCTGCTGTGTTTGTCATTGATTTATCCTTGCTATTTAGTGAACAAACACAGGTATTAAACTGGCTGGCTAAGCAATTTCAGCTAGCACCAGAGGCGATCAAAAATAATGGTTTTCGTTGGCAGTTGCCGTTTTTAACGCCGGAGTTTGCCGCTAATTTAGGCTATGGCAGATCCCTGGCGTTATGGCATCAAAGCGCTGCGTTTTGTGGCTACTGTGGCGGTCAAACACAAAGTGAAGAAGCGGGACATAGTCGGCGCTGCAGGCAATGCCAGCGTCAGGTTTTTCCGCGTACCGACCCGGTAGTGATCATGTTGGTGGAATATCGCCAGCCGGGTCAGCCAGCACTTTGCCTGCTGGCCGGGCACAATGGCTCACCAGAGAATTTGGTCAGTACCCTGGCCGGTTTTGTCGACCCCGGTGAGTCATTAGAGCAGGCAGTGCGCAGGGAAGTATTTGAAGAGGCAGGTATTACGGTGGGGAATGTTGAATATATCGCATCCCAACCCTGGCCATTTCCTCATTCGATCATGATAGGTTTTGTTGCCCAGGCGATAACCAAAGAGATTTGTATCGATCCTGAGGAAATCAGCTATGCTCGCTGGTTTAACGCCGAGCAGGTCGCCGAGTTTTCTGATTGGGGAGCAGATGACGATAATATCCAAATTCCGAGAAAAGAGTCGATTGCCCGCCATTTGATTGAGCTGTGGCAGGCAAGGCAAAAATAATCCGCTTTTGGCTTGACACCCATTAATGTGCTGGTCATTATGTGTTGGAATATTTTACTTATTAAGCCATTAGAAATGATGAATTTTACCCGAAGTTTAGTTGTACTCAGTCAGCATAGCATGACCTCTTGGGTCGTGAACTGGCCTGAGCCGACTGTGGGATAAAATTTTCGCTTAATTGAAAAGAAACCGCAGTCACTATACTGCGGTTTTTTATTATCTTTTCATTAAACCTCAGTATCTTGCTGCTTTATCGCTAAATATAAGATTAATTTGCAGGAGAGCAATAATGAATGTCTCAGTCGCCTACCTGGCTGTGGTATTGATTTGGTCAACAACCCCACTTGGTATTGTCTGGAGCAGTGAGTCGGTGCATCCGACCTTAGCCGTACTATTAAGAATGGTGATAGCGCTTGTTATAGGTATTGTGTTATTGCTGGTATTTCGAATTCGATTACCTAAGCATAAAGAGGCGTTGAAACTTTATAGCTATTCGGCGATTGGCGTTTTTGGTGGCATGTCGTTTTCGTATTTTGCCGCCCATTATATTTCTTCCGGGCTAATATCGCTGATTTTTGGTTTATCGCCTATTTTATCTGGCCTGCTGGCGCAAAAGCTGATTAATGAAGCAAAGTTTTGCGTGGTGAAAAAATTTGCCTTAGCCATAGCGGTAACCGGTTTGATCATCGTTTGTTATGACAAAATTGCTAGCGATGCAAATAGTGTCATTGGACTGATCTACATCTTACTGGCAGTACTATTTTTCAGTT
Source organism: uncultured Thalassotalea sp. (assembly GCA_964620605.1). Classification (GTDB taxonomy): domain Bacteria; phylum Pseudomonadota; class Gammaproteobacteria; order Enterobacterales; family Alteromonadaceae; genus Thalassotalea_E. The sequence continues at coordinate 5,169 of CAZUHQ010000135.1, read as the reverse complement.
TAAGTGGCGTGATGGTTAAGAGTGTCAATATCGCGATTAATCCGATTGCCACTACGGTGGGTGCTTTGCTGGTTAGTACCCCGATGTTTTTTCTGGTGTGGTATGGCGTCGACGGCACTTTGCCTTATCAGCAGTGGCAGCCAAAATCTCTGTTTGCCATCGTATACCTCGGAGTTTTTGGCTCGCTGGTCGGTTTTATTGCCTATTTTTATGTGCTGCAAAAACTAAGCGCCAGCACAGTAGCGTTAGTGACTATGATCACCCCGGTAATGGCAATGACGCTTGGCGCCGTGCTAAATAATGAAGCGGTATCATCGCACTTGTTGATCGGTGCCTGTTTTGTCGTCACCGGCTTGACTTGTTTTCAATGGAATAGCAAGCTAACACTGGCATTGGAGAAAAGACGATTGAAAAAATTGAAAGTCGGCTAAGTTTATTAAAACCTGCAACTTGCGGGTTTTGATTGTTTTTGTTGGCAAAGTTCGTTTAAATATCAGCTGTTTTAGTTGTTCGTTTGATCTTAGTTTTTATGAAAAACACCATCTGTTTTCGTCGTGCCCAGCATCAGGATATCGAGTTTTTATTACACCTGAGAAAGCGTGCCATGGATGAACACTTAAAAAATGCGGGTCTGGTGTTGAGTGATGAACAGCATAAGGCGCGTATTATCGAGTTTTTTGACGATTCTTTTATTATTTGTCGAGATGAAAAAGCCATAGGCTTGCTTAAACTTGCCCAGCTAAGTGAGCGTATTCATATTCGGCAATTTCAAATCATGCCTAATTATCACGGTCAGGGCATTGGCAGCCAGATCTTGAGTTTATTAAAGAAAAAAGCCTCAGAGCGTCAATTAGCCATCACCTTGAATGTATTGTTAAAAAACCCGGCGTTTCGCCTATATCAGCGCCATGGCTTTGTCGTTGAAGGGCAGAACGAGCTGGAATATCAAATGCGCTGGCGCGGTAAATGAGCATAAAAAAGGCGCCAATGATAGCGCCTATTCGAGATTTATTTAATGCTTGCTAGTGGTTCGACTGGCGATATTCTTCACACGCTTCTTTGTCTTCACATTCACCGTAGAGGTATAAGCTGTGGTTGGTAAGTTTTATTTTGTGCGTGTTAGCGATATCGATTTGTCGCTGCTCGATCACTGAGTCTTCAAATTCAACCACTTTACCGCATTTTAAACACACTAAATGGTCGTGATGCTTTTTGTGGCTGAGTTCAAATACCGACTTACCGCCTTCAAAATGGTGACGGGTAACAATACCGGCATCGTCAAACTGGTTTAATACCCGGTAGACAGTTGCCAGGCCAATTTCTTCATTTTGCTCAAGTAAGATTTTATAAACATCTTCCGCACTGATGTGTTGATTGTCAGGCTCTTGTAAGATAGTTAGAATTTTTACCCTAGGCAGAGTAATTTTTAATCCAGCTCTTTTTAGCTCTTCATTTTGATCTGCCATCTCTTGACTTCTCGCATATAAAAATAGAATAAAAATTATAGGGGTATTTTTACTCGGTTAAAAGTCTTAATTGCGAAGAAAGACTGATCTGAGGTCAGATTGTTGGAAATAGCTGCAATTTTATCGCGAGTTGAAGCAGCTATTTGATTTTAGAGCGTTTCTCTTGATGGAGAAACAAAAAAGCCCACAATATTTGTAGGCTTTTTTGACACTTTGGCTGTTCGGCTAGTCAGCTAATTCCGCTAAGCACATTTCTTCGTACACCTGGTTTACCCATTTATCGACGCGTTCTTCGGTCAATTCTGGTTGACGATCTTCATCAATACATAAACCAATAAAAGTATTTTCATCGATCAGTGCTTTAGAAGCTTCAAATTCGTAACCTTCATTTGGCCAGTTGCCGACGATAATTGCGCCTTTAGATTCACAAATATCGCGCAGTGGTTCCATCGCATCACAGAAATATTCTGCGTAATCTTCTTGGTCGCCAAGGCCGAAAATCGCAACCAGCTTGTCGGTAAAGTCAATTTCTTCTAATTCAGGTAAGAAGTCGTCCCAATCACATTGGTTTTCACCATAATACCAGGTAGGAATACCGAGAATTAGCAAATCAAATTCTGCAATTTCTTCTTTGGTACTTTTGGCGATGTCTTTGACATCAACCATTTTTTTACCTAATTTCTTTTGGATCATTTTACTGACTGCTTCGGTATTACCTGTATCACTACCGAAAAATAAACCTACAATTGCCATTGCGCTTAACCTTTCTAAATACTTTGATTTTCGTTTAACGTTAGTGCTTTAACTAACAATGATTCAATGAGCTCACTACGATTGCAATTCGTGTCTTTCGCTAATTGATCTAATTTGTTGATCAAGTCTTGATGCATTTTAAACTCAACGCGCTTTAAACCGTTGTTTTTGTCGCGTTTGACTTGATTCCGCTTATTAATTTTGACCTGAACACTACGAGAATGAGGGTTGGTTCTCGGACGACCAGGTCGCTTCTCATCATTAAATAGATCGATCGTTGTTAAATCTGATATTTGTTTTGCCATTGTTAACCTACACCTTGGCTTTCCCAAATAAACTGAATTATTCCTTTGGCGATAAAACCTGCGCAACCAAGAAATAACACAAAGTAGACTACATATTGACCCATTTTAGGGACATCATTCTTTTTCATGACATCATTAATAGATAAGCCAATGAAAATAAAAATAAAAGCAAAAAACAGATTGAGTCCGATCGTTTCAATTAGTACAAAATGTTCTGCGAGCATAATTCACCTTAAAAAATTCAGGCGGGACTATAGCATAATGCACCATTGAAACACATTATTTTTACCATGAACTTTATTGCATATGCAATAAAAACGATTGATTTTGATCATAAAATTGGAAAATAATGGTTTTCAACCACGTTATCCTTATGCGCTATAAGGTTAAACGCTTTGTTATTACTTAAGAAAGTCGTTTACTATCTTATTAAAAGCGACGGTTTTTTCTGCGTGTAACCAATGTCCGGCTCCTTGAATGATTTTTGCCTTACTTTGCGGAAATAATTGGATAATTTTCGCCTGATGCTGGAAGGTAATATAGTCAGAATCTCCACCTTTAATAAATAATGTTGGTTGATTAAACTGCCTATCCCCCTGATAACCTTGGATGATTTGTGGGTAGCAATTAGCAATAAATGCCAGGTTACATTTAAACTTGAGCTTTGTGCTGTTTGGCACTTTTATGATATTACGCAGCAAAAACTGCCTGACACCAGCATCGTCGACATATTGAGCTAATTGTTGATCGGCAGCTGATCGTGAACCAATATGTTCAACATCTATTGATAACAAGCCTTCAATGATCCGATTATGATGCGGTGGATAGGCAATAGGGGAGATGTCGGCCACAATAAGCTTTTCAATGCGCTCTGGAAAATCTAGCGCTACCTGCATGGCGATTTTGCCGCCCATCGAATGACCTAAAATAGCGGTAGTGTCGATATGTAAATGATCTAGGGTGTGAATAACATCCTGTGCCAGCGCTTGATAGTCCATGTCATTTTGATGAAATGATTGTCCGTGATTGCGGACATCAATATTAGTGACCCGATAATTATCCTTAAGTCCTTTTGCCACCATGTTGAGATTTTCCAGACTGCCAAACAGACCATGAATTAATACCAGATCAGCGCCGCTGCCTGATTGTTGAAAATGAAGAACTGCCATTGGTTAAATCATAGTGAAATACTTTGGTGCTATTATACAAAATTTCGTCACCTGTGCGGTCAATTTGGGAAAAATTATCGGAATTTGCGCTAAGCGCTAGAGTCTTTGATTTAAGCTCAGTATAATCTTGCGGGCAAACAAAAGATTAGGTATCTGAATGAAACACATAGAAATAGATGAAGAACTTTACCAATATATCGCTTCTCAAACTCAATACATCGGTGAAAGTGCCTCATCGATTCTTCGTCGCTTACTGGCATTTTCTGCTGAGCAGGCTGGCACCAATGCAGCACCAGGCAAAATAAAGCCTGCTGCTGTTGCCGAGCCTGCCAAGCTAGCAAATGAAAATCATGAGGTTAAAGCCTCTGAATCGGTTTTCAACTATATCAATAAAGAAGAATTGGCAACCCAACGTGGTGTTGTTGGTCGATTCTTATTGATTTTATCGGCATTACACCGTGTTCACAGTAAGAAATTTTCTGTCGTTATCGATATTCGCGGTCGTGACCGCTTGTATTTCGCTCAAAGCGAACAAGAACTAGCGGACAGTGGTAGCAGCACTAAGCCAAGACAAATTCCAGACAGTCCGTTTTGGGTGATGACCAATTCCAATACTACACGTAAAAAAATGATGATCACAGAAGTGGCGAAAGCGCTAGGTTATCAGACAAGTGAAATAGAAAGAATTCGCGATTTATTGTAACGATCGATTATTATAACAAGGAAATCAAAATGTCAGTGCACCCTATGGCGGGTAAACCAGCCAGCCCAAAAGATAGAGAAAATATTGCGCAATTGGTTAGCCATTACTATATCAAACAGCCTGAGATCAGTATTCAAAGTCAACGGGTGAGTTTTGGCACTTCAGGCCATAGAGGCAGTGCATTTAAAACCAGTTTTAATGAGTATCACATTGCGGCAATTTGTCAGGCGGTCGCCGAATACCGTACTGAGCAAGGTTATCAAGGCCCGCTGTATTTAGGTAAAGATACTCACGCATTATCTGAAGCTGCGTTTGCTACTGCATTATCTGTGTTAATCGCCAATAAGATGCCTGTGGTGATCCAGTCTGACAATGGCTACACGCCAACACCGGTCATTTCGCGTTTGATTATCGTTCATAATAACCAGCATACCAGCCAGGCGGATGGTTTGATCATTACGCCTTCACACAATCCACCGGCAGATGGCGGCATTAAATACAATCCGCCACATGGCGGGCCAGCCGAAGGCGAAGTGACTGCGATTATCGAAAAACGCGCGAACGATATCATTGCCCGCGGCATGCTGGATGTTAAGCAGGCGAGCTATCAGCAGGCACTGGAAAGCGAATATTTAACCAAAGAAGACTTTATCAGCTTTTACGTCGAGCAACTGGCACAAGTGCTCGACATGGATGCGATTGCCAAGGCCGGTGTAAAAATAGGTGTCGATCCTTTAGGTGGTTCAGGCATAGATTATTGGCCGGTGATTGCT
>CAZUHQ010000134.1:954-9988 GCA_964620605.1 uncultured Thalassotalea sp. | reverse complement strand
TGATGATTATCGCTCAACCCTGTTAGAGTCTGGGATTAAAATGCGCTAGCCATGTCGCGATCAGCTGATCGCGTAAATAATCACTTGAAATAGACCGCTAACCAAAGCAGAATGTCATGCTATAAAGCAGTACTGCCTATTGATACTTTGTGATAATATGCGCTGCGATTTTTACAATAATAATTTCCATGTTCTAAATTTTAGGGATACCGTCGTTTTATGACAGATCTGGCAAAAAATGTTGCTCCAGTCAATATTGAAGATGAGCTAAAAAGTTCCTATCTAGATTACGCAATGAGCGTTATTGTAGGGCGAGCGTTACCTGACGTTCGAGATGGCTTAAAACCTGTGCATCGCCGCGTACTATACGCGATGAATGTCTTAGGCAATGATTATAATAAACCTTATAAAAAGTCGGCTCGTGTTGTCGGTGACGTTATCGGTAAATATCACCCTCATGGTGATACCGCAGTTTACGATACTATCGTTCGTTTGGCGCAGCCGTTTTCCATGCGTTACATGCTGGTGGATGGCCAGGGGAACTTCGGTTCTGTTGATGGCGATTCCGCGGCTGCCATGCGTTATACCGAAATTCGCATGGATAAAATTGCCCATTCTATTTTAGCGGATTTAGATAAGGAAACCGTCGACTTTGTGCCTAACTATGACGGCACTGAACAAATTCCGGCGGTCATGCCAACCCGTATTCCTAACTTGCTGGTTAATGGTACTTCCGGTATCGCGGTGGGGATGGCAACCAATATTCCACCACATAATTTGACGGAAGTGATCAATGGTTGTTTGGCATTAATCAACAACGAAGACATTACCATTGATGAGTTGTTAGAATTTGTGCCAGGGCCAGACTTTCCAACTGCCGGTATTATCAGCGGTCGTGCTGGGATTCAGGAAGCCTACAAAACCGGTCGCGGTAAGATAAAAATCCGTGCCCGTGCTGAAATCGAGGTAGATGAGAAGAGCGGCAAAGAAACAATCGTCGTTCACGAGCTGCCATATCAGGTAAACAAGGCTCGCCTGATTGAAAAAATGGCGGAGCTGGTTAAAGAAAAACGTTTAGAAGGGATTTCCGCGCTGCGTGATGAGTCTGATAAAGACGGCATGCGCATGGTGGTTGAAGTTAAGCGTGGCGACGTTGGTGAAGTGGTATTAAATAACCTCTATAAACTGACGCAAATGCAAGTATCTTTTGGTTTGAATATGGTGGCGTTAAGTAATGGCCAGCCAAAATTATTCACCTTAAAAGAAATGCTTGAAGAGTTCATTTTGCATCGTCGTGAAGTGGTGACTCGTCGTACTATTTTCGAATTGCGCAAAGCCCGTGATCGTGCTCATATCTTGGAAGGCTTATCGATAGCGCTTGCCAATATTGACCCTGTTATTGAGCTGGTTAAAAGCTCAAGTAACCGAAAAGAAGCCGAAGAAAAGTTAGTGGCACAAGGTTGGGCCTTAGGTAATGTTAGCGGCATGCTGGAAGCGGCCGGCACAGATGCTGCGCGTCCAGAGTGGTTAGAGCCACAATACGGTATTCGTGATGGTCTGTATTATTTAACGCCAGAGCAGGCAAAAGCGATTGTCGACTTGCAGTTATATAAACTGTCTGGCATGGAACACGAAAAAATTCTAAACGAGTACAAAGAGTTATTAGACTTAATTGCCGAGTTAATGCATATTCTGGCAAGCCCGGTACGCTTAATGGAAGTGATTCGTGAAGAATTAGAAGCAATACGTGAAGAGTTTGGTGATGCGCGCCGTACTGAAATCACCAATGCGTCACATGACTTGTCATTAGAAGATTTGATTTGTGAAGAAGACGTAGTCGTTACGCTTTCTAACGAAGGTTATGTCAAGTATCAGGTATTATCTGATTATCAGGCGCAGCGTCGTGGTGGTAAAGGTAAAGCGGCGACTAAGATGAAAGAAGAGGATTTCATCGAACGTCTGCTTGTTGCCAATACCCACGATACGATTTTATGTTTCTCAAACCGCGGAAAACTTTACTGGCTGAAAGTCTATCAATTGCCATTGGCAAGTCGTACCGCTCGCGGCCGACCAATTGTGAATTTGTTGCCATTAGAAAGCGATGAGAAAATTACCGCGATTTTACCGGTTCGCGAGTATGAAGATGATAAATACATCATTATGGCAACCGCTTCAGGTACCGTGAAGAAAACACCATTAACCGCGTATTCAAATCAGCGAGCGAATGGGATCATTGCCTTGAACTTGCGTGATGATGATACGCTAATTGGTGTTGATATTACCAATGGTGAGAATGACATTATGTTGTTCTCAGATGAAGGTAAGGTTGTTCGCTTTAATGAAAAAGCGCGTGACAGTGAAACTGGTGAAGTAAAAATTGATCCAGAAACTGGCGAAGAAGTTCATGCGCTGCGTGCCATGGGACGTACTGCGACTGGTGTTCGCGGTATTAAACTTGAGGGTAGCCAGAAAGTTGTCTCGTTAATCGTACCGAAAAATGATGGTGCAATCTTAACGGTAACGCAAAATGGTTATGGTAAACGTACCGCGTTGGATGAATACCCAGCGAAAAGTCGTGCGACTAAAGGCGTGGTGTCGATCAAGGTTAGTGAGCGTAATGGCCCGGTAGTTGGTGCGGTACAGGTCGAAGAGCAAGACGAGATCATGTTGATCACCGATAATGGCACCTTAGTGCGTACCCGAGTTAATGAAGTTAGCGTTATCGGTCGTAATACTCAAGGGGTACGTATTATTCGTACCGGCGAAGATGAACATGTAGTTGCGTTGCAACGTATTGATGAAATAGAAGAAGATGAATTATTAGCGCAGGAGGGCGATGAGTCGCCTGAGCAAAATGAATCTTCTGGTGAAAAAACGCCACCGATAGTTGAGGAAGGTGAAGGACTCAGCGAAGGCGATAACGAATAAGGTTACCGCTCAAGGTATAGAAATAGGCGGTTTTTACCGCCTATTTTTTTATATATGGAAATATTTATCCTTGCGAGCCATCGATGGTGCTAGCAAGGGTTTATGTACACGACTGCATGGATGCAGGAGGTAGAGCGAAGCAGGATGCCCGAGCCGAGGATGTACGGTCAGTTTTTTGTTCCAGACAAAAACTAAGTACCTACATCCGTGTAGGCAATGCCGCGGTTACAGGGATGTAAAAGAGCGGCGATGTGCACGACTACAAAAATGTCGGTGCGAATATAAAGATTTTTATGGTGTTTACTGCATCTATCAAACAACAATATTTTGAATTTTTTAGAAGGTGATAAGTTTCAATGTCTGCTGTATATAATTTCTGTGCCGGTCCTGCGATGTTACCTAAAGCGGTAATGGAAAAAGCCCAAGCTGAATTTTTAAACTGGAATAATACCGGTTGCTCCGTGATGGAACTTAGCCATCGAAGCAAAGAGTTTATGGCGGTTGCTGAGCAGGCGGAAGCAGATATTCGAGCGCTCATGGCGATACCGGATAATTACAAAGTGCTGTTTTGTCACGGTGGTGGTCGAGGTCAATTTTCGGCAATACCGCTAAATTTATTGCCAAGTGGTGGGCATGCTGAATATATAGTGACGGGCTCATGGTCGAATATTGCCGCAAAAGAGGCGAAAAATTTTGGTGATATTCGCACGCAAAATGTCGTTGAAGAAGTTGACGGTATTAAACAAGTAAAACCTTTTTCCCAATGGCGCGTGTCACCCGATGCGGCTTATGTCCATTATTGCCCTAATGAAACCGTCGATGGTATCGAGATTTTCGATGTGCCATCTTTTGGTGATATTCCTATTGTTGCAGACATGTCATCGACAATTTTATCTCATCAAATTGATGTGGCTAAGTTCGGTGTGATCTATGCAGGCGCCCAAAAAAATATCGGCCCTTCGGGGTTAACCATAGTCATTGTTCGCGAAGATTTATTAGGCAAGGCGAGTCAACAAACGCCCTGTATTATGAATTATACCACTAGCGCCGAACATGGCTCTATGTACAATACGCCGCCAACCTATGCCTGGTATTTGGCTGGTTTGGTCTTTGACTGGCTAAAAACATTGGGTGGTGTCAGTAAAATTGAGACGGTTAACCAAGAAAAAGCCGCGCTCTTGTATCAATTTATCGACAGCAGTGTCTTTTATAATAACAACATAGACGCAGCTAACCGCTCGCGGATGAATATACCGTTTTGGCTGACCAATGAGTCCTTAAATTCAAGGCTTTTAGCACAAGCCGAAGAACAAGGCTTATTAGCATTAGAAGGCCACCGCATGGTAGGTGGTATGCGCGCCAGTATTTACAATGCGATGCCGCTTGAAGGTGTAGAAAAGCTGGTTGATTTTATGAAGAAATTTGAACAGGAGAACAGCTAGCATGGAACAGTTAACCTTACAGCCTATCGCTAAAATACAAGGTGAAGTGTTTTTACCTGGCTCTAAAAGCTTATCTAATCGCGCGTTATTAATTGCTGCACTGGCCAAAGGCACGACAAAAATTACCAATTTATTGGTTAGTGATGATATCAAACATATGCTTAATGCCTTAGCAAAGCTAGGCATTGAATATCAGTTAAGTGATTGTGGTACCGAATGTAGTGTTGTCGGTAATGGCGGATTTTTTAGCAATTCAAAAAGCAGTGATAAACCACTGGAACTCTATTTAGGCAATGCCGGTACTGCAATGCGCCCTTTATGCGCCGCATTGGCGGCAAGTGACGGCGAATTTGTACTAACTGGCGAGCCTCGAATGAAGGAAAGACCTATCGGTCATTTAGTTGATGCGTTAAAACAATTAGATGCCGATATCGAATATCTGGAGAATAAAGATTATCCGCCGGTAAAAATTAATGGCAAAGCGTTATCCGGTAACACAGTAAAAATTGATGGTTCGATTTCCAGTCAGTTTTTAACTGCCATTTTGATGATAGCGCCACTATTGGCAACAGATACGGAAATTCAAATTGACGGTGAGCTAGTCTCTAAGCCCTATATTGATATTACTTTAGATATCATGTCTCGTTTTGGCATTGAGGTTAAAAATAACCATTATCAATCATTTTATGTCAATGGCGGTCAGTCCTATCAAGCATTGGAACGATATATGGTTGAAGGTGACGCATCATCAGCATCTTATTTTTTAGCGGCCGGTGCGATTAAGGGCGGCGAAGTTACGGTTCATGGTGTTGGCCGTTTAAGTGTTCAGGGCGATAAACATTTTGCCAATGTACTGGAAAAAATGGGCGCTGAGGTTATCTGGCACGACGAGTCTATTAGCGTAAAAGGACAACCATTAACCGCGGTCGATATGGACATGAACCATATTCCTGATGCGGCGATGACCATAGCCACGACTGCGCTGTTTGCCAAAGGTACTACGACTATTCGTAATATTTATAACTGGCGAGTAAAAGAAACAGATCGTTTAACAGCAATGGCAACTGAGTTAAGAAAGGTTGGTGCAGAAGTTGAAGAAGGTGAAGACTATATTTCAATTACTCCACCTCAAGTATTGAACCATGCAGAAATTGATACCTATAACGATCATAGGGTCGCTATGTGTTTTTCTCTTGTGGCATTAAGTGATACCCCGGTTACGATAAATGACCCAAAATGTACGGCAAAAACTTTTCCTGACTACTTTGATAAGTTAGCACAGGTTTCGGGTTAAAAATGTTACAGGATAATTTTTTACGCGATTTTGAAATATAATTCCCGTATAATGCCGCCGATTTTCGGCATTAGGAGAAAAATATATGCAGGATAAGGTTCCAGTGATCACCATAGATGGGCCAAGCGGTGCAGGTAAAGGAACCGCTGCGCGTCTGGTTGCTGAGCAGTTAGGCTGGCATTTGCTTGATAGTGGTGCGATTTACCGCGTATTGGCGGTAGCGACGCAATATCATCATTTATCAGTTGAAGAAGAAGAACCATTGATCCCGATTGCCGCGCATTTAGATGTTCAGTTTGAAATATCGGCTGACGGGGAAAGTAAAGTGATACTAGAAGGTGAGGATGTTACTGATCATATTCGCACCGAAGAAGTTGGTGCGATAGCATCAAAAGTGGCGGCTTTTCCGCGGGTTAGAGAAGCCTTGTTACGTCGCCAGCGTGCCTTTAGAGTCGCCCCAGGTCTTGTTGCTGATGGCAGAGATATGGGTACTGTTGTCTTTACCGATGCACAAGTAAAAGTATTTTTAACCGCCAGCGCCGAAGAACGGGCACTGCGCAGATTTAATCAGTTGAAAGAAAAGGGCTTTGATGTTAAAATCACGCGCCTTCTGGATGACATACGTCAGCGTGATGAACGTGATCGGAACCGAAAAGTGGCTCCGTTAGTGCCGGCAGAAGGGGCGTTAAACCTTGATTCTACTGAACTTTCAATAGATGAAGTGGTAAGCAAAATTTTATTGTTTGCCAATGAAAAATTAACGCAATAATTGCTTTTTGATTTAGGTAAAAAGTAATTAATTCACCTAAAATAAGGATATTCTAGGTATTATTAACAACCCCATGACACATGTAAGTGGATTGGATAACTTAAGAGTTCATATAAACATTATGACTGAAAATTTTGCACAACTTTTTGAAGAAAGTTTAAAAGAAATCGAAACACGCCCAGGTTCAATCATCAAAGGAACCGTAGTAGCTATTAACAAAGACAACGTTTTAGTTGACGCCGGCTTAAAATCTGAATCTGTTATCTCTATCGACCAATTTAAAAACTCTGCTGGTGAAGTAGAAATTAACGTTGGCGATGAAATCGACGTTGCATTAGATGCTACTGATGATGGTTTCGGTGAAACAGTACTTTCTCGTGAAAAAGCAAAACGTCATGAAGCATGGCAAGTGCTTGAAAAAGCATACGAAGAAAAAGAAACTGTTATCGGTGTTATCAACGGTAAAGTTAAAGGTGGTTTCACGGTTGAAGTTAGCAATATTCGTGCTTTCTTACCGGGTTCATTAGTTGATGTTCGTCCAGTACGTGACACAGCACACCTTGAAGGCAAAGATTTAGAATTCAAAGTTATTAAGCTTGATCAGAAGCGTAATAACGTAGTTGTTTCTCGTCGTGCTGTGATCGAATCTGAAAGCAGCGTAGAACGCGATGCATTATTAGAATCATTAGCTGAAGGTATCGAAGTTAAAGGTATCGTTAAGAACTTAACTGACTACGGTGCATTCGTAGATCTTGGTGGTATCGACGGTTTATTACACATCACAGATATGGCTTGGAAGCGTGTTAAACATCCAAGTGAAATCGTAAACGTTGGTGACGAGATCCAAGTTAAAGTATTGAAGTTCGACCGTGAGCGCACTCGCGTTTCATTAGGTATGAAGCAGTTAGGCGAAGATCCATGGGTAGCTATCGCTAAGCGTTACCCAGAAGGTGCTAAACTTTCTGGCCGCGTAACTAACTTAACGGATTACGGTTGTTTCGTTGAGATCCAAGAAGGCGTTGAAGGTTTAGTTCACGTTTCAGAAATGGATTGGACTAATAAAAACATTCACCCATCTAAAGTGGTTAACTTAGGTGACACTGTTGAAGTGATGGTATTAGAAATCGATGAAGAACGTCGTCGTATTTCTCTTGGTCTTAAGCAATGTATCCCGAATCCATGGGAAGAGTTTGCTAAGAACTTCAGCAAAGGTGACAAAGTATCGGGTAAGATCAAGTCAATCACTGACTTTGGTATCTTCATCGGTCTTGACGGTGGTATCGACGGTTTGGTTCACTTATCTGACATTTCATGGGCTGGCGGTGAAGAAGCTGTTCGTGAATACAAGAAAGGTGATGAAATCTCAGCTGTGGTATTACAAGTGGATCCAGAGCGTGAGCGTATCTCTTTAGGTGTTAAACAAACTGAAGATGATCCATTTAATCAATACCTTGCAGATAACAAAAAAGGTGCTATTGTTACAGGTAAGGTAGTTGAAGTAGACGCTAAAGGTGCTAAGATTGAATTAGCAGACGGTGTTGAAGGTTACTTACGTGTTTCTGACATCTCTCGTGATCGTATCGAAGATGCTTCAACTGAATTATCAGCAGGTGATGATGTAGAAGCTAAGTTTATGGGCGTTGATCGTAAGAACCGCACTATTAGCTTGTCTATCAAAGCGAAAGATCAAGCAGATGAGCGTGAAGCAATGGATAACTTAAACCAAGCTGAAGATACAGGTTTAAGTGCTATGGCAGCAGCGTTTAAAAACGCTAAAAGTTAATTTTAGCTAGGTGAGGAGAATAACCATTATTCTTCTCTTAATGTAAACCATTGGCGTGATGCTAAATGAACACTGGGGGGTCGAATGACCAAATCAGAACTCATTGAAAGATTAGCAGATAAATTGAATCATTTATCGGCAAAGGAAGTAGAACAAGCTATTAAAGAAATTCTTGAAATGATGGCGCAAACCTTATCTAAAGGCGAACGTATCGAAATTAGGGGTTTTGGTAGCTTTTCTCTGCATTATCGTGCGCCACGCGTTGGTCGGAACCCGAAAACCGGTGAGTCAGTTGAGCTTGCCGGTAAATATGTTCCTCATTTTAAACCTGGCAAAGAATTACGAGAAAGAGTTAATCTTTCAATGGCGTAAAGAACATCATATACTAAAAACGGCATGCATAGGCATGCCGTTTTTTTTCGATAACTATTAAGACTTAAGAAAGGTATAGTGTGCGAGTTTATATAACGCTTATTTTAATGTTAATGTTATTGCTAGTGGCATTTATCTTTGGTAGTCAGAATAATCAGCTGATCACCTTGAATTATCTTATTGCCCGAACTGAAATATCTGTTGCGGCTGCGGTCAGTTTATTTACTGTTATTGGTTTTTTCCTCGGCTTGCTGTTTGCTATTTTATGGAAATTAGTTCGAGCACTGAAAAAAAAGACTGTTAACGATAGCGTTTAGCAACGCAGGTTTTTGAGCGAATGTTAGAACTTTTATTTCTGTTGTTACCTGTAGCTATGGGTTATGGCTGGTTTATGGGGCGTAATAGCGTAAAACAACGCTACAATAGTGCCAAGCAGTACTTATCTA
>CAZUHQ010000134.1:0-944 GCA_964620605.1 uncultured Thalassotalea sp. | reverse complement strand
CTCCTTTCTAATCAACAAGATAAAGCGATTGAGTATTTATTAGAAACCTTAACGGTGGAAGATGATACTGTTGAAGCACACTTTGCTATGGCAAACCTGTTTCGTAAGCGTGGTGAGCTTGATCGCGCGTTGAAAGTACATGAACATCTTGTCAGGCAAAAACACTTACCCTCCAGTGCTAAACAACAGGCGGCATTTGAGTTGGGCAAAGATTTTCTTACCGCAGGGCTTTATGATAGAGCCGAGTCGATGTTTCATAAATTATTAAAATCTAAGGTATTTGCTCAGCGCTCTTTAACCTATTTATTACAAATTTATCAGTCAACTAAAGACTGGCACCATGGCATCGAACTCAAAAAAGCCATTATCAAATCAAAAGATAAAAAACTGCTTCATACCCTGGCAAATTTTTATTGTGAATTGGCAACTATAGCGCTGGAAAAAGATCAGTTTATTGAAGTACTGGAGTTATTAGAAAGCGCCTTGAAATGCGATCCTAACTCATGTCGTGCGAACTGGCTGATGGCAAAAATTTACGAAAATCATCAACAATACAATGAAGCTTGTCAGTGTTATAGGGATATATATAGCCAGGACAGTGAATTTTTCCCGGACGTCATCGATAAAATGGCGCATTGTTATCATCAACTTGATGCGGATGATGAATTTTATCAATTTATTAAAAAGGTCTATGATGAAACCGGTGGCAGCAGTGCCTTGATCAAGTACTTGTCTTTTATTGAGCAAAAACATGGCCATATCAAAGCGCAGGAATTTATGTTATCGGCATTAAAACGTCGGCCAACTATTCAAGGTTTTAAGCATTTTATTAAGATGCAGATGCATCAGCCTGCACAAGATACCGATAATCTCGCTATGGTCAAAGAGCTGGTGTCAGCGTATTTGAACGTTAAGCAACGCTATCATTGTCGAAATTGCGGCTT
>CAZUHQ010000133.1:0-10064 GCA_964620605.1 uncultured Thalassotalea sp. | reverse complement strand
GCCAACCTTCGTCAGAGAGCTGGATACTTGATGTCAGCAAAGAACCGGGCAAAACCTACCACTGGATGCCAGACCTATCACTATGGCGAGCTGGATGGCTGGCGATCGCGACGGCAACCCCTTTGTCACTGCAAAGTTAAGCAGACAAGCGATTATTCAGGCGCGTTTAATGGCAGCTGAGCTCTACCTGGCAGATTTTCAAAACCTCTATCTTGAACTGTCGATGAATAAGGCCAGCGACCAGCTTATTCAAGAAGATAGCAGCAACATCGGTCCCTATCGCAACCTGTTAAAGCAAACCATCGCCAAACTCGAACACAGCATAGTATTGCTGAAAAACAACAAAACCCATGGCGTGATCGCCAGCCCGGATGAATTACTACAACCGCTATATCGCTGCCGCGAAAGCTTACTGGAAGTGGGGCTGACTTACAGCGCCAATTCATTGCTGCTAGATGTCATCCGCAAAGTTCATTGTTTTGGCATTTCTCTGGTCAAACTCGATGTTCGCCAGCACAGTGAATTTCACGATCAAGCAATTGCCGAGATCGTCAGCGCGCTAGGGCTAGGTGATTATCTTTCCTGGGACGAACAACAAAGATGCGAGTTTTTACAACAGGAAATCAATAACCCAAGACCTTTGCTACCCAGTATCAATTGGAGTGAGCAAACTCAGGAAGTATTAAATACCTTTAAATTTATTGCCGATCAGCCACAACAAGTGTTAGGTATTTACGTGATTTCAATGGCGAGCCAGCAAAGTGACGTACTGGCGGTAAACTTGTTAATGAAAGCAACTGGCATCAGCTGGGATATGCCGATAGCGCCATTATTTGAAACCTTGGATGATTTGAATAATGCCTCACAAGTGATTGATAACTTATTATCTAACTCACAATATGCCGAACGAACAAAAGGCGCCCAGCATGTGATGATCGGCTATAGCGATTCAGCGAAAGATGCCGGGGTACTGGCGGCGGCCTGGGCACAATATCAGGCGCAGGAGTCCTTAGTCGCAGTGGCAAAACGCCATCAAATTACCTTGAAACTATTTCATGGCCGCGGCGGCACTATCGGTCGTGGCGGCGGTCCGGCGCATGCGGCGATTGCCTCCCAACCCCCGGGAACTTTAGAAGGCGGCCTTAGGGTTACCGAGCAAGGAGAAACTATTCGCTATAAATTCGGTTTGCCTAACTTGGCGGTGCGCAGTTTACATCTTTATGCCAGCGCTATCTTAGCCAGTTTGGTAAAGCCACAACCGGCACCGAAACCAGCCTGGCGTGAGTTAATGGACGAAATGGCAACACGCAGCTGTCAGATCTATCGTGATTATGTTTGTCATCAGCCCGATTTTGTCACTTACTTTCGCCAGGCAACGCCGGAGCAGGAATTATCCTCATTACCACTCGGTTCCAGACCCAGTAAGCGTCGCTCCGATGGCGGTATTGAATCGCTGCGCGCCATTCCGTGGATTTTTGCCTGGAGTCAAAACCGCTTGGTAGTGCCAAGCTGGCTTGGTTTAGGTCAGGCGATCAGTGAATTTAACGAGCAGCATCAGCAAACAATTTTAGACATGCTAACCAACTGGCCGTATTTCAGGGCGCGGATATCCTTAACCGAAATGGTGTATTTAAAATCAGATACCGATATTTCCAAGCTCTACGATCAGCACCTGGTTGAGCCGAGATTACAACCGCTTGGCGAACAGTTAAGAAGCCAACTGACCGCCGATAAAGCGACGATTCTCTCCTTGCTTGGGCAAAGCGAAACCATGGAGAGCGATCAATGGAACCTGGCGTCATTCCAGTTGCGCCGTCCTTATTTGCTGCCGCTGCACTTATTGCAAATCGAAGCGCTTAAACGATTGCGTCAGCAACCTGAACATCCGCTTTGCGAGCAGCTGTTAATGGTTAGTATGACCGGCATTGCCACCGGAATGCGCAATACTGGTTAAACAATTTTCCCCGACACCAAAGTTATGACAAAATGGCTGAATAACTGACCTATCACAACGGTATGTAATTCAGCTATTTGTCTTACTAACGATGCAAAAAGCCAAGGAACGCCGGTGGATAAACTAACCATTTCCCCATGTTTTAGCCAGCTCGATAATACGCTACAGCGCTATGGTATTAACGAGCCAGATGACAGAGCGCAGATCCGGCAATACTGTCAGCTACAGCAATTTACCAAGCAACAAATGTTACATCAAAGCGGTGAGTTCGCCGACCAGGTATTTTTCATCTGCTCAGGTCTGGTACGCTTTTTTTACCTAACTGAAGACGGTAAAGAACACAATAAATCCTTTGCCGGTGAGAATACATTTGTCGGTGCGGTGCAATATGCCAACCGGCTCGAACCCTGCCGTTTTTATATTCAAGCCTTGGAGCCGACGCAAACATTGGCAATTTCCTTATCCGGCCTCAATACCCTTTATCAAACCTCCCTTAGCTGGGCGAATTTTGGACGGCTTTACATGGAAAGTCTCGCGGTAAAAAAAATCACCCGAGAATCTCAGTTATTACTCGACAGTGCTGAAGATCGCTATCTCGCTTTTCTCAATGAACAACCGCAACTGGCAGAAAAATTACCGCTTTACCGTATAGCGTCCTATCTCGGTATTACCGATGTTGCGCTATCAAGAATACGAAAACGCTTAAAAAGTTAATGTTCTGAACCTGGGTTAAGGAAAACTCAAAAGCAAAGCTGTATCTTCTCTATCAAGTAACAATTAGCAATGGAGATAACACTTTGGAACTTAGCAATAATACTATTTTGATCACCGGAGGAGCTTCTGGCATCGGGCGAGCGCTGACGCAAGCATTAGCCAAACGAAACAATAAAATTATTATCTGTGGTCGCAACCAGCAAAAACTCGAGCAACTGCAAAGCGAATTACCTGAAGTAGATGTTTATCAATGCGATCTTCAAGATAGCCAGGCGATCTATCAATTTAGCCAAATGCTTTACCGTAAATATCCTGCACTTAATATGCTGATTAATAATGCCGGTATTCAGCATCAGCTAGCACCCTCTGAAAGCTTAACCACTAGTGAGCAAATCACCTCAGAAGTTACTATCAACCTACTCTCCCCGATGTTACTTACCGGGCAACTATTACCACTGCTCAAACAGCAAAAAAACGCGGCTATCGTTAATATCAGTTCAGTACTGGCATTAAGCCCAAAACAGAGTGCGCCGGTATATTGCGCCACTAAAGCGGCAATTCGCAACTTCACCCAGGCATTAAACACCCGGTTAGCTCATTCCAATATCAAGGTAATTGAATTAATGCCGCCGCTAGTCGACACGTCGATGACCGCCGGACGCGGCAAAGGCAAAATATCAACGCAAAGCTTTGCCGAGCAAACACTTAAAGCGCTGACTAATAATCAACAGCAAATATTGATTGGCAAGGCCAAGATTTTCTATTGGCTGTGGCGCTATTTGCCAAGCCTTGCCCAGCAAATCGTCAAACATTCCTAAGAAACCTTAGCCATGATTAAACGAATCAAAAAACTCATCGATTATAAGAAACTAGTGCGCAGCCAATGCTTGATTATCCTTTGCTTTACGCTAACCGCCTACTCACTTGTACCGGAGAAAAATATTTATACTATTATCGACATCAAGGCACCACCAGCAAAAGTATGGCAAGTACTGGCTGATAACCGCGCTTTAGTGGTACGCCGTGCCTTTTGCCTCACTTGAGGCCATTGGTACCGGCTATCAGCTAATGAATCGCGCATTAAAACAACGCGTAGAACAAATGCATCAAAACTTTAACGTTGATGCGGTGGCGAAATAGACCACGAAACCACCGAAAACCAACAAGGCGATGCCAACCAGTAGCAGTGGCTTAGGTATGCTAACGGTATTTTGATAATAGCTGGCATCGGTATTGGCGAGCGTTTGATAGCACAACCAGCTCAGTAATATGCCAAAGACCAGACCAGAAATTTCCAGGATAAACAACATCTTCGACATAGGATCTGGCGATACCGGGAAGATTTCTGCCAAGTCGAGCATAAAAACCAAAAAGAAGGCAAAACCAACGACACCGGTTATCTGATAGGCCCAGCGCTGTTTTTTCACGGTAAAATATACCAGTGCAATCGCCACTAGCATTAAGCCGGTGAGAAAAATATTAAACGACCAGGCGATAGCCGGAGCAAGATGCGAAAAATCCCGAGTTTCAACCGGGCCGCCAGGTACCATCCAGCCCAAGGTGACAATAGAAAGTATTAACAAATAAATAGTGTATTTCGCGTAATTCATCACAGCCATTCCTTATTTTGTTCAGCATTAATATTTATATAGACCACTCGGTCTATATAAATATTAATGGCGAAAGCAAACAAATGTCAATATAATTTAGACCACTTGGACTAAATTAATTTAACGAATCATGCCGAAGAAAATTGACCATAACGCATATCGCACCGAACTGGCGCAAGCTGCCATCCCATTATTTTCCCAATATGGCTACCACGGTCTTGGCATGCGTAAAATTGCCGAACAACTAGGGATTTCGAAAAGTGCACTTTATCACTATTTTCCTAACAAACAGGCACTATTTCACGCCTGTACTGACTTGCTCACCCAGTTTGAGCCAGAATTGCAGCCAGACTCGCCAGTGAAAAATGCTGATTCAAGCGACGAAAAAATCACAACTCTGGTGAACATAATTCAACAACTCGAACCGACATTTCCCGGCGAGATCTCGTTATTATTCGATTATTTACGTGATCTTAATAGTCAACAAATCGCCTCGGATGCCAGTATGCAGCTGGCGAATCAAAGGTACGAAAATTTAGTCCGTCAGTTTATCAATGACAAAGACAGCAAACCTGTATTGTGTTTATTAATGGGCACACTATTAATGCGTTATTTCGATGGCGGACAAACCAGTTTTGATGAGATTAATAGTTGGCTGGTCAGACAGTTAGCTGACGACTAACCGATTAACTCGCCTGTTGATAAACACAATTAAGCAATAAATTAGCGCCTGCCTCAACATCATGCCAGTGCGACCATTCATCCGGTGCATGGCTGATGCCATTGACTGACGGGATAAAAATTAATCCGGTATCGGTAATGCTGGTAAAAAATTGGCAGTCATGACCAGCACCGCTTGGCATGCGCTGGTAATGCAAATCCAGTTGCTGAGCTTGCTCGGCAATAAAGTCGACAAATGGTGCACTGCAATGTTGCGGTTCAAGCCAGCTGACCTGTTCGTATTCAAACATCAATTTATGTCGCCTGGCAATCGCTGACAGGGTCTTGCGACACGCGAGACTCAATGCCTCCATCACCTCAAGGCTCATATCCCGCACCACTAAAGTAAAATCCACTTCACCGGCGATGGTATGAGCAAAGCCAGGTTTCAGTTCCGCTTTACCAACGGTGATACGGCTGTACTCAGTGCCATCTTCATCTATGATGCGATTAATTTCATGGGCAAAATCGGCTAATCCCATAAAAGCGTCACTGCGCATTTCCATCGGCGCAGTGCCAGCATGATCCGCTTTACCGACTAATTTGACAATCCATTTAAAGACCCCTGAAATCCCTTCGACAACACCGATTTGTATGCCTTTTTGATCCAGTACCGGGCCTTGCTCGATGTGCAATTCGATAAAACATTTTAATTCTTCCGGATTTAACGCCGCACTTAACGCTTTCATCGGATCTAAACCACAGTTTTTCATCGCTTCAGTCAACGGATAACCATCGGCATCATGCATGGTTTGCAGATCGTGTAGCGTTAGTTTACCAGTGAGTGCCTGAGCGCCAAACATCCCGCCAAAGCGCCCTTCTTCTTCCGAAGTTGCAATTACACACACCGGATGCGGTAGCTCAATCTGATTTTCTTTAAACACCCGCAAACATTCGATGCCAGCGATCACACCGAGTGTGCCATCAAACATTCCACCTGCTGGTACTGAGTCCAAGTGCGAACCTATAGTTATTGCTGCTTTTTTGTTTGAACCGTACTGAATATGAACATTTCCAGCGCCATCCATATGCGCGCTAAAGCCTTCATCTTGCGCCAGCTTGATCAGCCAGC
The DNA here is from genome assembly GCA_964620605.1 of uncultured Thalassotalea sp. Taxonomy (GTDB): domain Bacteria; phylum Pseudomonadota; class Gammaproteobacteria; order Enterobacterales; family Alteromonadaceae; genus Thalassotalea_E. The sequence goes on along the minus strand of CAZUHQ010000133.1, from coordinate 3,994 downwards.
GCCGGGCAGCAAAATCAGCCTCACTAAAACCCGGCCGATAAATACCCTTGTCCTGCTCGTTATATCCAATTCGAGAAAGCTCAAATAGCGTTTCTTTAAGACGTTCAATATTGACTTGCATCTTTTCCTCCTGAAATTAACCTTAAGTGTAGGAAAAAAGCGCTGGATGTCAGGCGGTAGTACAAAATTTATTCAACAACATTTGCTACAGATCAAGCCGTCACTTCACCAATAGTGATAAAATCAGTCTTATTTCAATGTCCATTATCTCTGACTAACCCTATGGCTAAGCCTAATGTAGCAATTGTAATGCAACAATTGATCAGACGAATTCAACATGAGCTTCCGTTACATTTAACTGAAGCTCAGCTTTGCCACGGCAGTTGTTTAGGCTGCTCGAAAAAAATGATTGAAATGCTCGACGATCAACTGAGTTACTGGCAGGCGAATCTTGAGTATCAACAGCCGAGCCTGGCAGATTTAGCAGAGTTAACGACATTGGCACAACGTACTGCGAAAATCCTGAAACGCAATGGCTGGATGTCATAATTTGCGCAACCGACAAGCTTGCCTATGTTGCACCAGAGAAATTTTCACTGACTGAAGTACCCTCCGGCGGCGCAATTCGCCATATACACTTTGATGCCAGACAAGATCAGCTGTGGTTTGGTGTCGATACCGGTTATATCAGCAGGATTAAATTTAAGCGCTGATTAACGTTTATTGGCTTTCACATTTCTGGCGATTACCACTGAAACCACGTATTATCCAATCATCACAATAACTGTTATCGCGCTATTTTATGCCAAACAAAAAATCTCAAGATAAATACCTGCTGCTGGACAACCAACTTTGCTTCGCGCTCTATACCACGTCATTAGCCATGACTCAGCTCTATAAGGAATATTTAACGCCGCTCGGATTAACCTATCCACAATACACAATAATGCTTATTCTCTGGGAAAAAGATGGTGTGAGCTTAAAAAGCATTGCCGATAAATTAGGGCAAAAATCCGGTTCATTAACTCCTGTGATTAAGCGCATGGAAGCGGATGGTTTAATCCGGCGGGTCAGAGGTCTGGAAGATGATCGCACCCTTAGTATCGAGTTAACCGAGCAAGGAATAACGCTTAAGGCACAAGGGCGAAAAGTGAATCAATGCATTATTGAATCATGCGGAATTGCTGAAAATGAGATTATCTCATTAAGGGAGCGCTTACTTTCATTAAAAGAAAAGCTCTTAAAGTAACTCGCACAAAATAACTTGTACAAAAACAATTATCACGATAACATAATTAAAAACCTGGACGCTCCGGGTTTTATTTTACCCATATAGTTATCGCAATAACCATTATTGCAGAACTTTATATCAGGATATTATTATGAACAGAATTTATCAGGCACAAGTGACTTCAACCGGCGGTCGTGAAGGCCGCTCAATTTCAAACGATGAGAGATTAAATATAGCATTAAGCACGCCGAAAGAGTTAGGCGGCAATGACGGTGCTGGCACGAACCCGGAACAACTATTTGCTGCCGGCTACTCCGCCTGTTTTATCGGTGCTCTCAAGTTTGTTGCGACGCAGCAAAAGCTGCCATTACCTCAGGATTTATCCGTAACCGCAAAGGTCGGTATCGGTGAAAACCCTAAAGGTGTAGGTTTTGCCATTGCCGTCGACCTGAATGTTTACCTACCAGGCGTGGAGCAACAAACCGCCGAACAGCTAATAGAGACGGCGCACCAGGTTTGTCCATATTCCAACGCCACCCGCGGCAATATAGATATCACCACTTGCATAGATGTTTCTGCGAAATAAAAATGCTGGGGTTATCAAAAGATAACGCACTAAATTTGAGTTAGTGCGTTAATTTTCATAAAAAATATGATTTGATAATTACTTGTTCATGCTCAGTAATTTTAGCGCCGACTGTAATGCCGGATCTTGGCCCTGTTCGTCAGTATCTGCACTATCCAGTCTGATATTGGGAACAAAATCTTCCCGATAGCTACCATCAACATGATATAAACGCTCAAAACCTAGTTCTAACCAGGCGCCACTTTCGGTTAGTTCAACCCGTTTAATGCCGCCTAACAGATCCGCCATCGGTGCACCTATCACCGCCTTTGCGCCAAGCGCATCTAAGCCTATGGTCATGCCTTCACCCATGCTGCCAGTCCAATGCCCGGCGAGTACCACAAAAGGTTTAGTAATCAAAGGAGCCTGTGATGTTACAGTGGCCTGCTTCATTTTCGCGCGCTGATAAGGCACACCTGCAATCTGTGTTTGATATTGCTGATAAACCTGCTCACTGTTAACAAAATGAGCAAGTATCGGCTCCGCTACTCCGGTATTGCCACCACTTGGGGTGTTTCTTAAATCAATAATATAGCCCTGACTTTCTTTTAGATCAGCGATAGCCTGACGAAATTGTGTTACCGTATCCTGGTTACCTAAGCCATTATTAAAGCGAATATAACCGATATCATTAATAGCTTTAAAACTGACCGCGGGGCCATTTTTAAGCTGATTAATGCTGGTATAGCTTGCCGCCAATGTAATTTGACGTTCACCATTTTCATCATTAACAACCAAAGTGCGCTTTTGATAACGTTTACCGCCAAGCGCAATATTCAAGGCGTAGTTTTGTTGCTCCTGTGACAACTTATCTTTTGCCCGCCCTGCAACATCTTCAATCGCCTGCTTAATGGTTAAACCATTAATAGCATGGATTGTCATTCCAGGGTGTAACCCTTGTTCAAATGCCGCCGAAGCAGATTTAACATCAATGATTATTGCCGCGCCATCAACCAGTTTTGCGTAAATATCAGATCCTGTCGGATAAACACTATAGTCCTCAGTGTCATAAGGCCCAAGGTTTAAGTGTGGATCGGCAAAGTTACGCAAAAAAGCTTGCGCTAAATCGATAAATTCCTGCGCTGAACTTGCCTTTAACGCCCGGGCACGAAAATCTGCGGTTAAAGAGTTTAAGTCTTCATCCAGACTATCAAGGTAAGCATAATCTGTTTTTAATACACTAATGAGTTCATCCCAGGCCCGTTCGGCATTAATCGCCTGGCTCGCGGGGGATAGCAGTAACAACACGAGGGCAAAATATTTTCTTATTCTTATCATCATATTTTTTGTGAAAAATTCAATCAAAATTAAAGTGCAACATTGTATAACAGTCTACACAATTATTTAAACAGCCAACTACTAACTCATTGAATAAAAATGGTTCTTTATGTATGGTTACAAGAATTTTACATCTATCTGTAAGCTAATATCATAATCACCATAACGGTAGACAAACACACTAGCCAAATATCCTGTTATGCGGATTAACCTAAATATTCATACGGTTAAAAAATATTAACTTAACGATTGCTAACATCAGGAAAAAATAATGGTTAGTCAAATGCTTATCAATACCCCACTTTGGGTCTATGCACTATTTATCGCCTTATTGGTCTTTGGTGTGATGCAAAGCAAAACCCGAACGGTAAAAAAATTACCGGCACTGTTATTACCACTGGGGATGATCGCTTTTTCGCTGGCCGGTATTAACTCAAGTTTTGGCCTTAAATTAATGCCACTTTTGGCTTGGGGAGCAAGTCTTGCCATCACAGTTTTGATTGGCTATCGCTTTTTCAAAAATCAGGGAATTAGCTATCAGGCAGCGGATAACAAGTTTTTTATCCCGGGGAGCTGGACACCGTTAATGGTAATGATGGCGATATTTTTTGCCAAATATGCCTATGCGGTAATGAAAGCGAAAAATCTGGAAATTATCGCATTGCCGATATTTATCGCGGTATTTTCCGCGCTTTATGGTTTGCTCAGTGGCTATTTCGCCGCAAGAGCGGTTAACTTGCTCGCACAGGTTAAATTGACAAGTTAGCGGCTAAGCAATGCCGCTAACTTGTCATGCTGCCAATCTAAAATATCAATCCCGGCTTAGGTAGGATTTGGCCAGTCGATACGCAACATCCAGG
>CAZUHQ010000132.1:0-10341 GCA_964620605.1 uncultured Thalassotalea sp. | reverse complement strand
GGACTGTTTTGCCATATTGTGCCACAAATCTATCGCAGCAGCTGGCTTAAATCCGGATTTTGCCATCAGATCCTGACCGACAATATCCGCCTCACTTTCGTGCATCCGGCTATAAGGCATTAAAAATCCGTATTGGGCAATCGCAAGGCCTGCCATCATCCAGGCTTCTTTATTCTCTACTCCTTGCTGAGTGAGGATCGCACTACCGGCAGCGGCGCCAATTTGGGTGATTTGATTCGACGATAAACGCTCATTGGAGTGACGTTCGATGACATGTGCCACTTCATGGCCGATGATCGCCGCCAGCTGATGCTGATTTTCAGTCACTTTTAAAATCCCGGTATACACACCGATTTTCCCCCCTGGCAAGGCAAAGGCATTGACCTGCTGTGAGTCAAATACCACCACTTCCCAGTCGCCCTGATGAACAGATTTAGGAACATTTTTAGTAACCGCAGTTGCGACACACTGTACAAACCGATTAGTTGCCTTATCGGCACTGATTTTTTCTTTTTGCTTTAACTCTTCAAATGATGCGATCCCCATTTGATTAAGTTCACTATTAGAAAATAAGGTAATTTGCGTTCTGCCGGTAGAAGATTTAGCACAACCGGTTAATGCAATGGTTGTCGCTAGAATTGCTGATGAAATTAGGGTGTTACGATTCACTTGTTATTCCCTGTCCAATAGAAATTTAAATCAATAATAATACAAAATAATGGCCTATCTAAGTTCAATTAGCAACGACTTGACCTAGGGGTTTTGTTAAATTAAAGGAAAACTCACAGCCCTTACCCAGCTGGCTTTTCACTTTGATATCGGTATTTAACAGTTCCAGCAACTTTTTAGTGATTGCCAGCCCTAAACCGGTATGCTTTTCCTTATCCTGGGTGGCATTACTCGCCCGGTAGCGGGTATCAAAAATATAAGATAACTCGTCTTCACTGATCCCTGTGCCATTATCAATGACCGCCAGCTGACATTGTCCTTGCTCCTTGTCAGTAATTTTTAATGCTACCTTACCCCCTGTTGGGGTATGGCGAAGCGCATTTTCCAATAAATTAGTTAATACTCGCTCCAATTTAGCAATATCGCTATACACTATAATGTGGGATCCCGGCGGCACTACGGTAAGTTCAATGTTCTTCGTTTGAGCCTGTAAACTAAACTTAGCGATAACATCATAAAGCAATTCCGCCAGATTAAAGTTTTCCAGATTAATCGAAACCTGACCGCCTTCTAAATGTGCCAGTTCAAAAATTTGATCGATCAATCGTTTTAACTGCCGGGCATTTCTTAAGGTTATTTCAATATACTTTTGCTGCTCAGCAGTTAAATGTTTAGCTGATAATGAAATGGTTTCAATATAGCCCTGTAATGACGCTAATGGTGTTCGCAGATCATGTGAAATGTCCGCCAACAATTCTCTGCGCTGCCGGTCATTATCTCTGAGCTGTCCAAGCTGCTGGCTAATTTGCTCAGCCATTTGCTCGACGGCCGAGCCAAGCTGATGCACTTCGTTATAGCTATTGGTTCTCCAGTGAGTCAGCTGAACTTTTGCCCTGTCAAAACCAACCACCTTTAACGCTTTAATATCCTTATTCAATTGCCGTAACGGCCGGGTAAAATAGGCAAATAACCCTAACATCACCAGAAAGAGAAAGACGATAGCGCCAATTAGCATCATCATCGACAGCTGCACCCGGCGATCCGACTGCTGACGGGTAAACGCCGACTCATAACGTTCACCTGTCACTATGACATACAAATAGCCTTGTAAGGTCGCACCGTTAAACACAGGCGCTGCCGAGAATATTTTTTGCCGGGTTAGATGTTGAGGGTCATCACCATAAATGGGTAATGGTGCCTGATTTTGGGTGAGTAAATTAATCGGTTGAACCGAGATTTTATGTCGTTTAATCAATGAAGGGGCAATCGAATGAGTGAGAATATTCCCCTTAGGATCAAGAAAATAAAATTCAAACGCCGGTCCCAATACCATTAAGGTATGAAACAAGTTTTTTAACGCCTGATGATCCGAAACGCCCTGTTGTAATAACGGATTATCGCGGGCAATATTGGCAGCCAAAGACAAGTGTAAGTTTTGCTCAGACTCATACCTCGCCTGTTTTTCCAACTGCTGTGCCCAGATAAAAAATACACCACTAATGGCAATAAAAATCGCTAATAACGATAAGGATAATCGTTGATATAGCGAGAATCTCACGCAGCCACTCCCTGTTTGGAAAACTTATAACCGACGCCCCATACCGTTTGCACAATTTCAGGCTGGGTAACATTTTTCTCCAGTTTATTGCGCAGCCTATTGATATGAGAGTTAACCGTATGCTCATAGCCACTGTGATGATAGCCCCAAACCGAACTCAGTAATTGCTCACGCGAAAATACCTGCTCCGGATGAGACGCCAGATAAAACAAGAGATCAAATTCGGTAGAAGTCAATTCTAGTTCTTTGCCCGCAAGCATGGTTTGATGGGTGAGCTGATTTATCTGCAACTCTCCTAAGGTTAAGTAATGCTCAGGCATTTTTTCCTGCTGTACTTTCATTTGCTGTTCAACCATTAAGTGAATACGCCTAAGCTGAGAGCGTACTCTCGCCTGCAACTCACGGACACTAAACGGCTTGGTCATATAATCATCGGCGCCGAGTTCCAGACCAAGCACCCTGTCGAGCTCGCTGTTTCGTGATGTCAGCATCATGATCACTTGCTCCGGTTTTTGTTGCCGTATTTTCCGGCAAATATCAAGCCCGGAAATCCCCGGCAACATAATATCCAAGATCAGTAGTTGATAGTCCTGCTCTGCCAGCATCTGCAACGCTTGCTCACCATTTTCGCAAACATCAACACTTAACGATAACTCACTCAGATTCACCCGTAGCAGTTCGGCTATATCCTGATCATCTTCAACAATTAGCACTTTATCCATCTTGTTCCCTTACTGTGTAACATTAATAAACAGTTAGGAACAAAGAAGTTAACCGGCGGGCAGTTTAACGCCCGCCTTTATCGACTACTCGATACGACTGATAGTGATCTTTAACGTTGGATTATCGAAACGGTGCGCTTGATTGAGTACCGACATTGATAAACCATCATCTGCAGTTACCACCCCAGGATGCATGGCGACCAGATCCAAATCATCACGAGCGCCATTAAAACCTTCTCCCTCGCCAGCCGATGCGGGCCCAGGAATGGTTGACTGCCACTCAGTATTTTTCTCTGTTCCTGCATCATAAGAACCAGCGGTCATCGAAATACTTTCACCAAGCGCTAAATCTGCCAGGCTAACGGCATTAACACCGGTAAAGGCATCGTTGGTATTGACCAACATGGTAGCAACCGAGACAAACGCTGGCTGATTGTCACTGATGGTCAACTCAATAGTTTCATTCATTCCCGGCATTAAAATACCAGCACCTGAGCTGCTAACCAGGACATTTTCCGCCTCGAGAAACATTGCATTGTCGCCACTTTCTGCCAGCACTTCTAATGGCATGCTGGCCGACATCCCCAACTGCCAAAAATCTCCTTGATCATGTAGCACTACCGCCACCGGCGACATCGGCTGAGCATAGGTTAAATTACTGACTGTTACCTGATAACTGTAACTAACCGGCATAGGTGCTGGTGGCATATCGGTATCCCTGTCAGAAGATTTTGAATCACTGTCATTACAAGCGCTGAGCCCTAGCAATGCTGCCATAGTCACCAGGAGTATATTAAATTTTATCGTTTTCATTATTGACTCCTAATTAACCACTACCGTGATACGCGCCACAGGGTTTAACCAACGATGTACGGTATTATCCAAATCACTTTTACCACCGGCTAAATCATCATCCCCTAAGTTACCGCGATGAACATGAATATAGCCATTAGCCTCTTCCATAGTAACGCCTGAACCGCCTGTACCACCATTATCAGCAGGAGCGAAAGGAATACCGGCAACACCTGGCGCTCCGCCGCCATTAATAATCTCATCATTGGCTTCAGTACCTGCATCATAGGCATTAAGGTCTATGGTATAAGTGCCCGGTTCACTTGGCAGCATCCAGCTATTAAGGCCAATAAAACCATCGTTAGTCGGCAACATCATGGCTACCAGTGATAAATACATATTGCCATCGACAGTATTTAACATTGCAGACGTACTCATGGTAGGCGCCAGTAAACCGGCGGCGGGATTTTCCATGATATCACCATTTGCCATGGTAACCATCTCAGACAAACCGGAAATATCGCCGCCTTCGGCCATTGCCTGTAATTGACTGGATGCTTGCTCACCAACAGCAAACAGCGATGTCTCGCTATTATGAGCAGCAATTAAAATCGGAGTAAAATAAATGCCCTGAGTGAGGTTGGTCACCGTGACATCAAGTTGTTGTGCCTGAGTCAGCATAGTGCTCGCCGCCAATGCCAAGCCAGTAAATAAAACACGAATTTTCATAGCAATTTCCTTTGTTATACTTTTGATTTCGCATTTAGTATGCAAAGAAAATATCGCTAACAAGTCACCAAGTTATCACAAAACTGTCACAACTTTTGACCATAGATTTGATGAAATTATTTAAAGTGTTTTTCTGTCTTTATCTGGTTAATGGCCGGGTTATTGGCTGGACGAATGGCTAATTAATAACCTCGTTCCTAGCTCTTTTCGAGTCGAGTAGACTTACCTAATTAAGGTTTCCTCGCCTTTTGAAACACCGTGAATATCGTGCTCTTTAAAGCCTAAGGTGATGTGAAAATCTTTTGTTGGCAACAATAAATTTTGTCGTAAAAACTGACCATCTGCGGAGCTGGCTACGACGAAATAACTGCTGTGTTTGCCCTGGCTGACTCGCCCTAAACCGTGGAGCTGAATGCTAACTTTCTGGCTTAAGCTAGTGGTTTTATCAATGAGCGCCTGATACTCATAAGGATTCACTAATGTGACGTGGAATGCATTATCATCCCTGCTCGCCTGGTGTTGGCGATAAGTTTGATAATCTTCACCCAAGATCAACCGCAGCTGCTTAAGATATTGCTCGATATCCGCCCGTTGAACGGTACCGGCTAAATAACTTAAGCCCTGGTTGTCGGTTAACAGCTCCACTTTAACCATAAGCGTTTTACTATCGATATCCTGATACTTTTCGTTCGCCAACTCGGCTAATGCCCTGGCATGCCCCGGTCGCACTGTCACTTGCGGCTCTTGCTCCCCTTCGGTTCCGTTTTCAAGATCGGATGTTGATGCAATTAACGGCTCGGCCATAGTATTAGCCGAGGCATAGTAGCTATTAAAAATTAAGCCGCTAATTAGCAGAAAGTTAACAATATTTTTATTCATTTGTTTATACTTAACGAGAGTAAAGAAACCAGCCGGTTAATCTTATCACGAGCACGGGAAGAAAAAAGCGAAAATGAAACTATGGTTAACCCCGGAAATATTTAATGCCGTCGCCATCACCCTGGCAGAATATCGCTGGAAGCTGTTAATGTGGAGTTTAGCGGCGTTCGTGCTCTACGCTATTTTAGAATATCAGGTGGTCAAGGCAACGCCCATCATGCTGATCTGGCTGATCGTTTTTATTCTGTTTAGCGCGTTACAGGCACTGGTATTAGCAGCCTTTATCTTTTTCTTTCAAGACCTGCCTTCCACCAAAGTACAAGACAAACACTGGTTTAAATTTTACCGGGTGATTGAATGGTGTGAAACCTTACTGTTTGGTTTTATTTTGCCACTGCCAGCCTTATTGTTTCTCTATGCGTTTATCACGATTTAAGCACAGTAAAAAAATCACTTAAATATGGCGTTGCCGCTGGGCATAGCTCCCTAAGGCGGTAAAGCTTATTATCACCACAGGCAAAATATAGCGATCCGGCACCTTCGCTAGCTGCGCCGATAACAAGCCGGTTAACCAGACAGTCGCTAATCCATAACCAATAGCGCACACTAGAACAAAAATCAGGGTGCGGATAATAAAATGCTGCTTGCGAACTAACTGCTTGATTGCGCTATTAATATCATTACCGAAGATCACTAAGATGGTAGCAATTAACGCCATCGCGCACTGGTACTGAAAGGGGCGAAACCACTGACCTAACTCGATTAACAAGCCGCTCATTACGCAATACCGTGCTGCGCTAATAACTCCAGCATTTCCTGCTCGGTTAACACCTTAATGCCAAGCTCCTGTGCTTTAGTTAGTTTAGAGCCCGCTTTTTCACCAGCCACCAAATAATGGGTTTTTGCCGACACACTGCCGGATACTTTGGCTCCTAACGCCTGTAAATGGGCTTTAGCTTCATTACGTCCCATCTGACTTAAGGTGCCAGTTAAAACAAAGGTTTGATTTAATAATGGCTGTTGGTCGGCACTTTTTTGCTCAATATCAGGCCAGCTCATTAAGCTTTCCAGGTCACTCACCACCTCAATGTTATGCGGTTGAGCAAAAAAGGTGACAATGTTTTTCGCCACCACTTCACCAACATCCGGCACTTGCTGCAAACTTTCGGCATCTGCCTGTTTTAATGCTTCAAAGGTTAAATAATGATGGGCGAGATTCGCCGCTGTGGTTTCTCCCACTTCGCGAATCCCCAAGGCATAAATAAATTTCGCCAAGCTCGTTTGTTTTGCTTTTTCAATGGCTTGAATAAGATTTTGCGCAGACTTTGCCCCCATGCGATCCATGGTGCTGACATCAAGCTCGGTTAGCTTAAATAAATCCACTGGCGTTTGAATTAACCCTTCATCCACCAATTGTTCAACCAGTTTATCGCCTAAGCCATCGATATCGATCGCTTTACGTGAAGCAAAATGTTTAATTGCTTCTTTGCGCTGGGCGCCACAATAAAGACCGCCGGTGCAGCGCAATACTGCTTCCCCTTCCGGGCGCTCAACCTTGGAATCACAAATCGGACAACTTTTCGGAAAAACAATGTCTTTCGCACTATTCGGGCGTTTATCGAGCACCACACTGACAATTTGCGGAATGACATCACCGGCGCGGCGAATAATCACAGTATCGCCAATTTTTATCTGTAAACGGTTAATTTCATCCTGGTTATGCAAAGTGGCATTACTGACGGTGACGCCGCCGACAAATACCGGTTTTAATCTTGCGACCGGGGTAATAGCACCGGTGCGGCCAACCTGAAACTCGACATCTTCTAAAACCGTTAACTCTTCCTGCGCCGGAAACTTATAGGCGGTTGCCCAACGCGGCGCACGGGCAACAAAACCCAGTTGCTGCTGCAACGCAATATCATCAACTTTAAATACCGTGCCATCAATTTCATAACTTAAGGCATCGCGGCGGGTTAAAATGTCCTGATAAAAAGTTTCAATCTGCTCGGCGCTAGCCAGTAATTTCACTTCCGGGCACATCGGCAGCCCTAAGCTTTTTAATTGTGTTAGCCTTTGATAATGCGAATCTGCCAACCACTGCTGGCCTCCATCGGCCGAGCCGTTTATTTCAACATAACCTAAACCATAAGCATAAAACGCCAAATTGCGTTTTGCGGTAATCTTGGAGTCCAATTGACGCAAACTGCCAGCCGCCGCATTACGCGGGTTAGCAAAGGTTTTCTTATCGCATCGCTGTTAAGTTTCTCAAAACTTGCTTTTGGCATAAACACTTCGCCGCGCACTTCCAAAACATCGGGAAAGCTATCTCCCTGCAATCGCAGCGGAATTGATTTTATCGTTTTGACATTTTCAGTGATATTTTCCCCAGTGGTGCCGTCCCCTCGGGTGGCCGCCTGGACAAAAACGCCGTTTTCATAACGTAAGCTGACCGCCAAACCATCGAGTTTTGGCTCGGCGCAAAATGTTAACGCTTCAGTGCTATTTAGCCTATCGCTAATGCGTTTGACAAACGCCTGCCACTCTTCTTCTGAAAAAACATTGTCCAGTGACAGCATCGGAATTTGATGAGTAACCTGACTAAAGGCTTTTAACGGCTCGCCACCTACCCGCTGACTCGGCGAATCTGGTGTTTTAAGCTCAGGAAATTCAGCTTCTAACGCAATTAACTCACGCATTAGTCTGTCATATTCTGCGTCCGGCACCGTCGGCTGATCTAAGACATAATACTGATGGTTATATAAATTAATTTGCTGATGGAGTTCGCTAACGCGTTGTTGGCTGATTTGTATGTCATTCATAATTATTTTTAATAATGGGAAGAGTTGGGCCGCCTAAGATAAATAGCCGGCCAAATTTAGGCGATTAAGCTGACGCAATACGATTTCGACGCTCAAATTCCCGGATTTTACTCATATAATGTTGCTCGGTTTGTTTGGTCATCACACTACGTTTATCGTCGAGTAGCTGAGCATGAAACTCCATTGACAGTTGCTTGGCACCGTTCATCATATGCTCAAATACTTCAAACGGATCGCCAGCATTAGGCAAGGTCATAAATAGCGTTATCCCTTGGGTGGAAAAACTTTCCATCGCATCGAGATCAAAAGTGCCCGGGTTCATCATATTCGCCAGGCTGAAGGTGACCTTACCGTTACCGGCGTTGTCCTGGTGACGATGGAAAATATTCATATCACCAAAACGCAAGCCAAGGGTTAACAAGCTAGGTAATAGAGCGGCGCCCGATATTTGCTCCCCTTCTGGCATCACCACAGACACAACGATCACTTCAGGTTCAATTTCAGGTTTTTCCAGTTTAGCTGAGCTTTTTTCATCCATTGCCGAAATTGACGGCATCTCGCCGAGTCCAGGCTCTTCACCAAAGTTCATTTCCATCTGGTTACGCTTTAATTTGTCCGCGACTTTCTTGCGACTAACTTTTGCCTTTGTTGGCTTTGGCTTAGTCACTGGCTGTTGATAAACCGCTTGTTCTTCCTCAGGTTCTGCCTGTTCAGCAGGCTCTACCTGCTCATTCGGTGCGACGTCACAACTTTGTGCCTGTGGCGGGGTGTGATCTTGTGGCGGCTGCTCTTTAATATCAGATAAATCACCAAGGGTTGGCTCTAGCGCCGGGTTTTCAGCACTTGGCTTGGTTAAGTCAACTGGTAAAGGCTCTTCGTCATATTCCGGCGCCGGTGCAGGTTGTGATGGAATTTCATCGTCATTTAGACTGTTAGCGCCGACCACACGTATCTGACCAACACCGTCTTGATCAAACCCCGAGCTGTCAAAACCTCTCGGTTCCAGTTCGACTTTTTCATTTTTCGCTTTTAATTTATATGGATTTTTATTTTTTCTAATTGTCCAAAAACCGTGAACAAAAATGGCTGCTATTACAATAGCACTGATAATAATTAATGCGTTTCTGAAATTATCTTCCATTACCTAGCCTATTTTTATGATACTTCTGCCATGGCAATCGCCTCATCGATATCCACTGACACCATGCGTGAAACCCCGGCCTCAAACATGGTAACGCCAGTTAAATGACTCGCCATTTCCATTGCAATTTTATTATGACTAATATAAATAAATTGTACGCTGTGCGACATTTCTTCCACCAGATTACAAAACCGGGTGACATTGGCATCATCCAATGGGGCATCCACTTCATCTAACATACAAAATGGTGCCGGATTTAACCGAAAAATAGCAAACACTAATGATAAAGCGGTTAATGCCTTTTCACCACCCGATAATAAATGAATGGTGCTATTTTTTTTACCAGGCGGCCTTGCCATTATGGTGATGCCGGTTTCCAGCAAGTCATTATCGGTCAAGCTTAAATAAGCACTGCCTCCGCCAAATACTTTAGGAAACAACGACTGCAAGCCCTGATTCACTTTATCAAAAGTCGTTTTAAATTTCTGCCGACTTTCTTTATCTATTTTATCTATCGCTGATTCTAACGTTGTAATCGCAAGATTTAAATCTTGATCTTGTTGATCAAGGTAGTTTTTTCGCGTTAATTGGCTATCAAACTCATCAATTGCCGCTAAATTAATCGCTCCTAAGCTCTGAATGTCTTTTGCTAGCTTAACTAGTTGAACCTGCCAAATGGACTCTTTTGCCTGGGCTGGCATGTTTTTCAGCACTAAGGTTAATTCTTGCCCTAATTCCAGCAATTGTTCTAACGCCGCCTGCGCTTTAACCCGACAGGTTTCACTCTCAAGTTGTAACTGGCTTAGCTGCTCTTTGAAACCAGCTATGGCTTCGACCTCGCTGCGCTGTTTTTGTTCAATCTGTTCTATCTGCTGTTGCTCGAATCTTAAGCCTTGTTGCCTATGGCTTAATTGCTGTTCAAGCTCAAGCATCTGGGTCTGCCACAACTCAAGCTGCTGTTGCTCTTGTTGCAAAGGATCAGCATTTTGTTGTAATAATTCATTATTAGTACTCTGCTGTTTGGCGAGTTAT
>CAZUHQ010000131.1:0-10365 GCA_964620605.1 uncultured Thalassotalea sp. | reverse complement strand
TTTGAGTATTTGATCACAAATTGCGTCTCAATGGAATCTCATGATCTTACCCTGGCCAATGTAGGTAAAAATAGTCGTTTAAAAGCTGATAATTCTCAGTATAATAGCCGCCGTTAAGTGTAGGAACATCATGGCTAAGAAAAAATCAAAACAATCTAACAGCAATACCATAGCGCTCAATAAAAAAGCTCGTCATAACTATAATCTCACTGATAAGTTTGAAGCGGGAATGAGTCTGCAAGGCTGGGAAATTAAAAGCATCCGTGGCGGAAAAGTAAATATTTCTGACTGCTACGTCATGATCAAAGACAGGGAAGCCTATTTGGTGGGTAGTGAAATTATGCCACTGAATGCCGCCTCAAGCCATGTGGTTTGCGATCCGGTGCGCTCAAGAAAATTATTATTAAACCGCCGTGAACTCGATCGCTTAGTCGGCGCAGTAGAGCGTGACGGTTATTCATTAATTGCCACGGCAATGTATTGGAAACAATGCTGGGTTAAACTGGAATTTTACCTAGGTAAAGGGAAAAAGGCTCATGACAAACGTGCCGACATCAAAGACCGCGAATGGCAGGTTGATAAAGGCCGCTTAATGAAAAACAAAAACTTAAACAAAACTGATTAAAAAATACCACGTTGTTATCGCGTATAAAGCGCTGTACAATAGGAATTAGTGGCAATTGTCACATACTTTGGGGCTGATTCAGGATTCGACAAGATTCGCGAAACCCAAGGTGCATGCCCAGGGGCGGTTGGCCTGGTAAAAAGCCGCAAAACTATAATTGCAAACGACGAAACGTTCGCACTAGCAGCTTAATGCTAGCCATCCTCTCGAAGATTCGCCTATAGTCTAGAGATGCCGATGGTCACCCCATGTAGGCTAGCGAGGGAAGCACGCTTGAGGCTGAACCGCGAAATAGTATCAAGCTCACCATGACGAAGCCTGTCGATTGGCGTCTAATTGGCTAAATAAAAAATCGACTAAGCATGTAGGACCGAGGATGTAGGTTTTTTGGACGCGGGTTCAACTCCCGCCAGCTCCACCACCTTCAAAATTAAAGACGCTTTTTAGCGTCTTTTCTTGTTTTTGGCTACTCTAGAATTAAAGCTTATAAAATTAAACGAGCTGACACCGGCTGACTTATGGGCGACCCTATTGATTAAGTAAAAAATATGGTGGCAATTAGACGGCGCTGAATATTTCCCTACGAACTGCAATTACAATTTAAAAAAAGATAATTACGAGTCGATACAAGACGTTATCTAGCGCATGTCTTACTTAGCTAAAGATCGTGGTAAAGGATACGAGCCAGATCAAACTAAAAACTACGAAACAAGCCGAATTAACTGTAACAATATCAAATAGTTCAGGAGTTTATTTTTCTGACGTGCCGGAAGGTGTACCTAGTAGTTCAGAATTAGTATCTTTTCTAAACTGTATAAATGCGTCAATACTAAATCTACTAGCAACAACTACTTCTTCAACAGGAAGGACTATAGAGAAATCTTTCATTGATGAATGGCTATTCGTAGCATTAATATTGTGATCAGAAAAGTTATCCTCATAGTGCCGATAGTAATTATTATTAAAAATAATTTTCTTTTTCTCATCCATGTAACCACTAAGCAAGGGCAACAAAGTAATATATTTAACCTCCCCTTGTTCCAAGTTAGGCGTTTCTGGAATACCTATATAAACTTTACCGCAACCTAACTCAATACGAATAGGGCTAACACTTATAGTAGCATTAATAATAAGTAACTCTAATTCATGAGCTATAGTTTTAACCCTTTCTAATGATTTTTCCTTATTATTTAATAATTTTCGAGTAATAACGGAAATAGCGCTAAATAAAAACATTAGCGCAAAAATAGCCACCATCTTTATTTCGTTCCAATGGTTATTATTTTTAATATAACTTAGTGAATCTTTAAGGTTGTAGGAATCAATTAATGCTGAAGGTAGATCAAGAAGATCAATTAAGATCCAAAAAATAACAGCTAGAATTAAAAAGATAAATCCAGATAAACCAGCTTTAAAATAAATGTGATAGCCAGTACTTCTAATTAACTCTAAACGTCGGTAAGGGTGATTATTTTGGTAAAAATAACCTACTATCAGAACAATACCGAGAGCAAGCGCTCCCATAAAAATCCTTTTTCAATTGTTATTATGAAATTTTTAATTCGCTCTCATAAGTTTTTAGTTTTTTTATTTGCGCAAACAATTGCTCTTGAACAAGCTCATTATCTAAATTTAGACTAACAATTCCATCTTTATTAATATTCACATTATCAACATCTGAAGAAGGTTCTTTATCTTTTTTGGCACCAAATAAATTAAATGTCATCGATTACCCTCCTACTTTTAACAAAACTTGGTAGTACTACTAGCAAGGCCTAGATTCTACTACTACGAAGCAGTTCTTTGCTACTACTATTACAATTTTTAGCATACAAGAAGCTTGTAAGCAAAAAATTAATTGTAACTAACTGAGTAAAAAAGTTAGAAACTATGAAATAATTTTATTGAATATCAAGGAAAAAAAACAATAGAAAACAATAGGGTCATAAAGATGCCCACATTAAGCCGATTATGTCGATAAATTAAAAGAATTAACTTCAACTGCCCATACAAAATTAACAAATTAGTAACATTTCGTGACCTCCCCCATTTAACAATATTTAGCTTTGTAATAGCAAATATCCGTTTTACCGTTAATAAAGCAGGTTATCTATACTGATATTATCCGCTTTATTCACTGGCTAGCTAAAATGGCAAATACAGTATCAGGCACGATAAGGGTATTTTACGATGCCAGTTGTCCGCGCTGCGTTAAAGATCGGCGGCTTTATGAAAAACTTGCCGGCATCGGCGGCCAATCTGTCACCTGGTTTGATATCTCGGGGCAAGACGAAGCATTAGCTAAGCTTGGTATCGATCCTTATCAGGCGTTAACTGAACTTCATATTCAACTTAGCGACGGCACAATACTCTCAGAACTTGATGCCTATATTCTATTGATGCAGCGAGTCTGGCTGTTAAAACCGCTTGCCTGGCTAATTTCCTTGCCGATAATTCGCCCCTGGCTGGCAAAACAATATCATCAAAGAGTAATGAAGCGACTGCAAGACTCAGGACGGCTTTAAAGGTTTAAGGCCGTGTTAATTTCGCCGTTTAGCGCTAATTTGTTAATTTCTTTTAATAAACTCATACTGACATTTTATTTTAGCAATATTGTTCTATATTTAAGCTAAAGCCAATCTCTCAATAATAAGACTGTTTTAATGCTGGACGATTATCATATTTTCATCCTGGATGATGACCCCCAATATGCTGAGCTATTAACAGTAATGGCACAAAACGATGGGTGGCAAGTAGAGAACTCTACAAACCCAGTGACATTTTTACAACAAGAAATCTCAGAGCAAACTATTTTAGTGCTCGACCTGATTTTGCCGGATATCGATGGCATAGAAGTGATCCGGGCACTGGCAAAACGCCAATGTTTTTGTCCGCTGATTTTGATCAGTGGCTTTGATAATAAAGTGCTGCATTCCGCTCAGCAGCTAGCTGAAGCTCACAAAATGCCAGTAATAGCAACCTTAACTAAGCCATTTGAGCTAAGTAAATTCTGTGCTCTATTGCAAAATGTTAAAAATAACTTCACCAAAAAAGAACTTGTACACGGTAAAAATATCACTTTTAGCAAGCAGGAACTGAAAGCGGCGTTAGCCAATGAAGAGTTTATTTTGCACTATCAACCACAAGTTGATATTGCCTCGAATAAAGTACGTAGCATAGAAGCATTAGTGCGTTGGCAGCATCCGCACCTAGGGCTGGTTTATCCGGATAAATTTATTACGCTCATTGAACATTATAACCTGATCGACGAATTAACCAGCTTAGTGTTAAGCGCCTCTTGTGAAGACTTAAAACAGTTTAAAATTTATCAACCCCAGCTCAATTTGTCGGTCAACGTCACCTCTGACAATATTATTTCATTGGCCTTTCCCGAGCTACTAAAAAATATTAGTGACGAAAATAACATCAAGCCTAATGATATCACTCTGGAACTGACAGAAAGTGCGGTCATGGGGCAATTAACGTCTTCTTTAGACGTGCTTAATCGTTTGAGAATGAAAGGCTTTCACTTATCAATTGACGATTTCGGTACCGGCTATTCCTCCTTGCAGCAACTCTATCAGGCGCCGTTTAATGAATTAAAAATTGATCGCGCATTTACTTCAAAAATGCTCGTCGATAAAGAGGCCATGGTAATAGTCAAAATCTGTATTATGCTCGGCAAAATGCTCAATATGAAAACCTTGGCGGAAGGCGTTGAGAACGAAGAAATATTTCATGAGTTAAAACGTCTGGATTGTGACTATGCTCAGGGCTATTTTATCGCCAGGCCTTTATCTTTCGAGCAATTTTCCGATTGGCTGCTAGGTCAGTAACTTAGGCTTAATCATAGTGAAACGCAAATCATATTGGTTAATATTATTGTGGCTAGTAAGTTCGTTAAGCCTGGCTAATGAATGGCTCAATATAAACTCAACTCAAGCCAGGTTTGATTTAACACCTGCGTTGTTTATTTACGAAGATCCAACCTCAAAACTCACCCTTAACCAGGTGCTATCACCAGCATTTGAACAAAAATTTGTCCCGTTAGCGCAATTTTCACCACAATCGACAAACATTGGCTTTTCCAAGTCCAGTTTCTGGATAAAGTTCAAGCTTAAAAATACCAGTAACACCAAGCATTGGTTTTTACAAAACAGTGACAATGCAGTCCAATTTATCGAGCTCTTTGAGCGAGCCGATAACGCAACGCTCAATCGCTATAGTTCGGGAGCGCTTACCGAATTAACACAAAGGCCTTATCCCAGTCATCGCGTTATTTTTCCGATCAAGATTCCGAGCAATCAAACCCAAGACTATTATCTCAAACTAGAGTCTCTGACACCGGTGATTATTCATCTAACGTTACAATCTGAATCAGCACTGCTGCAATCAGAGTCTGCACATAATGTGCTCTCTGGCACTATCTTAGGCATTATGCTAGTGCTCTTACTGGTTAACCTGCTGTTTTACCTCATTTTAAAATTTCAAAGCCAGCTCTACTTACTCGGTTATATTTCAGGGATTTTTCTTGCCTATAGCGCCTATGATGGCTATCTGTTGTATTTTCTTCCCAGCGAGTTAATTCCCTATTCGACCTTTATCTTTTTCACCTCAGGCTCACTGGCCATTATCAGCTTATATTTTTATTTCGAGCATTTATTGCTTGAAAAATTATCACACAAAACAAAACACACATTACGTTTTATCATAATCGGCTACTGGGGTTCACTAATCGCGCTAAGCTATACCACTACTATGTTGTTGCCGCATAAAATGTATATTTTCGGTGTTTTTATCTTCCCGCTATTAGGCATGATCTTTAGTGGTTACACCTGGTTAAACAAACAACACCAAGCTCGTTTTATTTTTATAGGCTTATGCTGCTTAACCGTCGCTCACTTTTTTCAACTAAGCCAGCAATTGGGAGTACTCACTAATACCAGCCATATTGCGATAGAAATCAACCAGCTCGGAAATATGATACTAATCACTTTACTGAGCATCGCCATTGTCGATTATGTCAGGCAGTTTCAACAACTACGCAAAGAAACGCTACATCAGGTCAAACAAGCAGAAGATAAATTTAAGCGGATCTTTGAACAGGCCTATCAAATGCTGTTTTTGATCTCAAAAGACGGCACTGTGCTTTCAGCAAACAATGAAGCGTTACGATTTTTAGATCAAACAAAACCTGCGTTGCTAGCGCAAAACTTTGCGGACATTTTCACTAGCTTAAAAGGGGTGTTCGATCAGGATATCATCAAAAAAAACATCCAAAAAGCACTCAAAGGGGAACTGGTCAGCCAGAATATTGTTGCCTATGCAAATAACGGCAGCTTAAAGGATTTGGAGCTTTCTTTTCAGCCCTATGTTAAACAGCAACCAGATATTGATAATGTCTTAGTCCAGGTGCGAGATATCACCAAACAGGTACAGGCATTTAAAGCGATACAAGATATGGTGGTAGGTATCGCCGGGATGTCACCAGAAAATTTCTTTAAAAAATTCCTGATAGAAATCTCACAAATATACAATGCAAAATATGTAATACTGAGTCAGCTAAACGATACTGAACCGGCAACCGCAACTACCGTTGCCATCATTGAAAACAAGCGCCCAAGTCAAAATTTCACCTACGCCATTAAAAATTCCCCAAGCGAAAAACTGATAGCTGAACACTTATGTAATTATCCCAACAGTGTCGGGCAAATATTTTCCGATGATCAATGGCTAGTTGAACATAACATCGAGTCTTATCTCGGCGTCAATATCAAAGACTCAAATGATAACATCATAGGCTTTTTATCTGTGATGAATGACAAACCCTTAGAAGAAGATAACTACTTTATTGAAGTACTGGATGTTTTTGCCGCCAGAATAGGTAGCGAATTAAGACAACAGGAATCGCAGGATGCATTAAAAACCGCACTGGAAAAACTCGACTTTCATATTACCCACACCCCGCTCGGGGTTATCGAATGGGATGAAAACTTCAATGTCATAAAATGGAATAAAGCCGCAGAAAAAATATTCGGCTTTACCCTGGAGCACTTCAAAGGTAAAAACCCGTTAGAAGTGCTGTTGCCAAAAGATGAAATACCCAACGTCATTGAAGTAAGCAAAGCACTGAAAAGTCAAAAAGGCGGGCGTTATAGCCTTAATAAAAACCTGACCTTAAACGGCGAAGAAATACTGTGCGAATGGTATAACACACCATTACTAAACACCGAAGGCAAGCTGATTGGTGTCGCCTCTTTAGTCAATGATGTTACCGCCGAACACAACGCATTAAACGCCCTCTATATTAAAGAACAGGAGCAGCGCGAAGTATTTAATGCTCTAATGGATGCGGTATTTATTATCGACGAACAAGGTAAAATACTTTCCACCAACAGCGCCGGTGAAACTTTGTTTAACTATCCAGTGGAACAATTAGTCGATCAAAGTGCCGCCTCATTACTGACCGGAAAATTTGCCAAAGGTTATGCTAAATACATCAACACCTTGTTTAAATGCTTACCAGATAAAAACCTGCCGCTGACAAAAGAAATAATTGGCCGGAAAAAAAATGGCGATGAGTTCCCCATGAACTTATCTCTCACTGCATTACCAAATGACAACTTAGGACGAAAACGCCTGCTGGCAACCTGCCATGACTTAACCGAATTTAAAATTCAGCAAGAATCACTGCGCCAGTCACAAAAAATGGATGCACTTGGCAACCTTACCGGCGGGATCGCCCACGACTTCAATAACTTATTAGGTATAATCAACGGCTATGCCGAGCTGCTAACCCTGAAAACCAGTAACGATCAACAACTCGCCAAATACGTTGAGCATATTTTAAAAGCCAGTAAACGGGGCGCAAAACTGACGAAGAAACTGCTGTCTTTCTCTCGAAAAAATACCGAAGAAAAACAGCTGGTTAATGTCAACCACCTGCTACTTGATGAATTTGATATGCTGCAAAAAACCATTACCCCGCGCATCAACCTCACATATTCCCTTAACGATGAGTTACCATTAACCAATATTGATAAGGCAGAACTGGAAGATTGCGTGTTAAACCTAACGATCAATGCCATGCACGCAATCACCGAAAGTGGAGAAATCATCGTATCAACCGCCATTAAAGAGCTTAACAAACAGCAAGCCAGCCTACGTAAGATCCCACCCGGGAACTATATTCAACTTTCGGTAGCCGACACTGGTATTGGTATGAACGAACAAACTCAGCAAAAAGCACTGGAGCCATTTTTTACCACTAAAGGCAATGCTGGCACTGGGCTTGGTCTAAGTCAGGTGTATGGCTTTGCCGAGCGTTCAAATGGTTTCATCGAAATCAACTCCAGCCAGGGAAAAGGCACCAAAGTTACTATTAACCTGCCAGTTGCAGCGAAACAGGCAGTACCAAGTCAGGTAGAAAAAACCACGAAAGTCAAAACGGTTACCGGCGCAACCGTTTTAGTAGTGGATGATGAGCCTTCTTTGGTTGAGCTATCGAAAACCATTTTATCCAACGCTGGTTATCAGGTGCTCACCGCTAACAGTGGCGAGCAGGCATTAAGCTTGTTAAAACAGCATCAAGTTGATGCACTCTTATGTGACATCATAATGCCGAATATGGGAGGCAGCGAATTAGCGGATTTAGTGAGAAAAGACTACCCTGACGTAGCCACCTTATTTATCAGTGGCTATTACAAAAAAGATTCGGCGAAAACCAGCAAGATCCCAAGCGAGCACGTAATAAAAAAACCCTATCAAGCAAACGAGCTGCTACGTCGCATCGCGCAATGCTTAACAGATAAAGCACCTAGCTCAGCCAAAAAACAAGTCGCTTCAAGTTAAGCTCTAACCCGCTAACATTTTGCGATGCAATGTGCTTTCGTTCATAGTTTTTAATCTGCCAACGCCAGTGCTACCCCTTGGCTGGCGTGAATTTTTGTCGTGTCATATATAGGAATATCGGTATCATTTTGGCTAACTAATAACGCGATTTCGGTACAACCTAAAATCACTGCCTGTGCCCCCTTGGCATGCAGCGCTTCAATGATTCGTAAGTACTCGGCTTTAGATTCAGGCTTCATTTCTCCTTGACAGAGTTCCTGATAAATCACTTGGTGAACTATATTTTGCTGCGCCGCACTTGGCACAACCACCTCAATACCAAAATTATCCGTTAAACGCCCCTTGTAAAAATCTTGCTCCATGGTAAAACGGGTACCAAGCAGTCCGACTTTAGTGATCTTATCCCGAACCAATAACTGCGCCGTTGCATCGGCAATATGCAAAATAGGAATTGAGATCCCAGTTGAAATTTCCGGCACCACTTTATGCATGGTATTAGTGCAGATCATCAAAAAATCTGCGCCTGCGTGTTCGACTGACTGGGCGGCTTTGGTTAATATTTTTGCAGTTTCCAGCCAATTCCCCTGATGCTGCAAGGCTTCAATTTCAGCAAAGTCGACACTGTAAAGGCAGATTTTCGCAGAATGTAATCCCCCTAAACGCGACTTAATCTCTTGATTAATCGCCTGATAATAGCTGGCCGTTGACTCCCAGCTCATGCCGCCAAGTAATCCGATGGTTTTCATTGCTACTTCACCTTAAATCTTAACGTCTGATACTTAACTTTTTAAGCATCTTGAATATTTTCCAGCTTAACCAGACGATAAACTATCTCTTGCTGAAATGGCTGTTCAGGCGTCGTCAATTGAAATGGAAAATCACTGTGATTCGGACTGTCGGGAAAATACTGCGGCTCGAGGCAAAATCCCTGACGGGGACTAAACTTGCCGGATAAATAATCCCCAGTATAAACCTGTAGTCCAGGATAACTGGTAGTTACATGTAATTGCAGTTTTTTGTCCGGACTGATCAATATCGCCTGCCAATCATCACGACTATTAAGGACAAAATTATGATCTAACTGGTCGCGCTCATCATCATGCTTGAGCATTCTTGGCTTGGTAAAATCCAGCCGGGTTTCGGCAACAGGTAAAATATTACCAGTTGGCAACTTTTTATCGCCTACTTCGGTGTAATAATCCGCGTTAATATGTAACAAGTGTTCATTTGATGAATGTTCAGCACCCGCCAAATTAAAATAGCCATGGCTGGTGGGGCCAACCACAGTTGCTTGTTCACTGGTTGCCGTTAACTGAATTTTTAACTCGCTGTTGTCGGTAAGCTGATAACAAACGTTAAATTGAATCGCACCTGGATACCCATTGCGGCCGTCAGCAAACAAATAAGATAATTCAAGACTTTGCTCATCTTGCGCTTCCAGTTGCCAAATAACATCGCTTATCGCATCTGATCCGCCGTGCAAATGATGAATACCTTCATTTGCCACCAACGAAATTTCTTGGCCATTAATAACACAAGTTGAGCGAGCAATGCGATTGGCAAATGGCCCGGCAATTGCACCTAAATACGCAGGATCGTCAAGATAATCCGCCAGAGAGGAATACCCCAGAATAATATTGCGTTCTTGCTGCTCGACAACAGTGTGCCATTGCACAATGCGCGCACCATAATTAGTGATACAGACTTCATCACCGGCCTGGTTAGTTAATAAAAACGAGCGTAATTCAGACATCCTTAAAACCCAATGACCCTAAGTTCAATTTTTCGATAATAGCGAGCTAGCTTATGAAAAATCAAACCTTTTTAATTAACATTAGAGGCTGTTGATCTTTGTATTAAAAATAATCGACATAGCAACAAGGTATAAT
>CAZUHQ010000130.1:0-10403 GCA_964620605.1 uncultured Thalassotalea sp. | reverse complement strand
ACAAAGTATACTTTGTTATTTCAGCGTAAAGGCGTATGTTAAAGTATCTTTAACTGAGCGCCCTTACATCTTACTAACTGCTTAGCGAAACATGTTTCGCTATTTTAGTGTAAGGCGATTGAAAACTCGTTTTCAACGAGCGCCCTTATCACTATAAAGAATCGTTATAAAAACCATTCTTTTAAATATTGGTGGAGCTATGCGGGATCGAACCGCAGACCTCTTCGCTGCCAGCGAAGCGCTCTCCCAGCTGAGCTATAGCCCCACGTTGCTGTAATATCCGTGGCCTAGTACTTCAATTACAATATCAACAAGTAAATCGCTACTTGTCGAAAGCGAGGCGCATTCTAAGCAGAGGCCATGATACTGTCAACCCTTATTTTAGATAAACTCTCGTTTTTTTAACAACATTGGTTTAAGTGCTTATATAAGCGACAAGTTGGCTAATTTTTGTTACCACCACTGGTTAAATTCAAACCAATTCATAGATATAGTTAAAAACACGTGCATTGAACTCTTTTATCTTGATAAAGCAAAACGATACACCAGCTTACACAAAACCCCGCACCATGCCCCTCTCCAGATGAGAGTTACTTTATTTTTTCCCAAAAAAGCGCTATGGTTTAGGCTCGCTTAAAACATAAGTACATTGCATGCAATTAGAAAACAAAAAAGTCGTTGCCATTGGCGGAGGACATGGACTAGGGCGAGTTCTGTCTACGCTTTCCTTTCTCGAAAAACAATTAACCGGCATAGTAACGACAACCGACAACGGCGGCTCTACCGGACGTTTAAGAAAAAGGAGCAGTTCAATTGCATGGGGGGATTTAAGAAACTGTTTAACTCAGCTAGTCGATGACAACTCTATCGGCAGTCAACTATTTAATTTTCGCTTCGATGGACAGGATGAGCTCGGCGGCCATAATCTCGGTAACTTGATTTTATTTGCTTTAGGGCAACTGCAATCTCGTCCGTTAGACTCAATTAAACTGGTACGGCGTTTATTACGGGTAAAAACGCCGGTATTACCTATGTCAGAAACTCCAACCGATCTGATCGCCTTTTATCCTGAAGGTCGTTGTCGGGTTGGCGAATTATCAGTAGATGAAATGCCGGTAATGCCAAAAAACCTTATGCTAGCTCCCTTGGTTAAAACGTTAGACTCCTGTAAAGAAGCGATTTTACAAGCCGATTTAATCATAGTTGGTCCAGGCAGCTTTTTAACTAGCGTTATCCCACCATTATTGGTCAGAGATATAGTTAAAAGTATTACCAAGAGTAAAGCACATTGTGTGTTTATTGAAAATATCGAACCAGAGGCCAGTCCCGCAGCACCACTAAGCTTAGATGAAAAACTAGATTGGATAGCAGACAATATCGGCTGTCTGCCAATAGACAGTGTGATTGCGCATCGTCAGGATATAGTATCAGAAAAAGTACCGGTACTTTGCTGTGATCTCGCCAACGAACAAAACCCGCATTATCACGATAAAGAAAAGCTGATTGCCGCGTTAAACCAATGCCTGGCGACCTTAGTTAATTCAAATAGCCCTGACAATACAACACCGACCAATCCAGCATTAGCCAAGGTCAGTAACTCTTAAACTGACCTTAGTATATAAAACTAATCCGCACTTTCGTCTTCACTGATCCTGCTTGCCACCGCCCCTTTTTGCCCTTTATATTTAGCATCATTGCGCTTGTTATAAGGGCGTAACGCACTACCAGACATGGTTTCAAAATTTAATGCGGCAATCTTCATTTTAGGGCGCAGCGCCAACGGCAATTTACCACTATTATAAAATTCTAAAACAATTTGCCCTGACCAGCCGGGATCGATGCGATGAGCCGTGACATGCACCATTAAGCCTAAACGCGCCAGCGAGGAGCGACCATCTAGCCAGCCAACAATATCATCAGGCAAGGTTACTGATTCATAAGTGACCGCCAACGCTAATTCACCTGGATGAAGAAAGAAGGCTTCACCATCAGGAATGATAATTTCATCACTCATCACCGAATTCATCGCGGTTTGAACTTCTTCGCGCGGACCGCTTAAATCGATATAAGGCGCGGTGTGATCCTGAAAGACACGAAATTCATTACCAAGACGAATATCGACACTAACACCTGAAATCATGCTGCTATCCGGCGTTGGCTGAATAACAATTTTTTCTTGCTCGATAAGTGTCGCTATATCTTTATCACAAAGTCTCATTGGCTAGCTTCTTAAATTTGCTTAGTTTGCTTAAGTTAAATTATTAACAAGTTAATCTACTTGTTTGATCAGTATTTCGCTGGTTGCCGGACTACGAGCATCAAACTGACGAAATAAAGCAGCAGCGATTTTTGCCGCTATTCTACGGTATTGAATAGCAATGTCACTAGCGCTATTTTCAAGTAATTCAGATTTTCCCTGATCGGCATGCTGACAAATGCTGATATCCAATGGCAACTGTCCAAGCAATTGAGTACCATATTCCAGGCTTAAGCGTTGGCCGCCATCCTGACCGAATAAATGGGATTTTTCACCGCAATGCTGACACAAGTGGTAACTCATGTTTTCAATCACGCCAAGTACTGGCACCTGCACCTTATTAAACATCGCAATGCCTTTTGCCGCATCGGCAAGCGCAATATCCTGTGGCGTAGTGATCACCACAGCTGCAGCCACCGGCACTTGCTGTGCCAGGGTCAGTTGAATATCCCCTGTGCCCGGCGGCATATCAACAATTAAATAATCTATGTCCTGCCAGGCGGTTTCATTGAGTAATTGACCAAATGCCCGGCTCGCCATCGGACCACGCCAAATAGTGGCATCTTTTTCATCCACTAAAAAACCTATCGACATCGTAGCAAGCTCATTAACTTCAACCGGGTTCATTAATTTGCCATCGCTTGACGTCACCTTGACGCCCTCTTTACCAAGCATTTTAGGAATCGATGGGCCATAAATATCAGCATCTAAAATACCAACTCGCGCGCCTTCTGCCTGCAAGGCATAAGCTAAATTAACCGCAGTTGTCGATTTACCGACGCCGCCTTTACCCGACGCTATGGCAATAATATTTTTCACCCCTTGAATGTCATGCTTTTTAATATTTAAGACATCAAGTTTGCCATCAATAATAAGGGAAATTTGCTGCTCACTAAGTAACTGCTCGGCAAAGCGATCAAGTTCTCCTTCACAGGCAAAAGGCACTTTCAGGGTTAATATGATATTGCCATCGACTAACTCCAGCTCTAACAGCTGGCAGACATTGGCGATGCCATCAGGAAAAATCTCACTTTTATAGCTCTGATAAAACTGCTCTATCGCCTGAATAGTTTCCTGGGCAAGCGTTTTTTTTGAAAAAAATTTAGAAAACATGATAATTTGTGATCAAATGATTAATAATTCACGGCAATTCAATCAATACCGATAATTATTAATGAAAATTTGAGATAAATTCTGTACCATTCCCCCCTTAATTACCACTAAAATATAGCCGCTATATTTTTAAAAATTTATTTTTCATAATCGAAGACACTTATGCATTCAGAAACGCCATCACAAAATAAACGTAAAATACTTGTCACCTGTGCTTTGCCTTATGCTAATGGTTCTATCCACTTAGGCCACTTGCTAGAACATATCCAAACCGATATCTGGGTGCGTTTTCAACGAATGCGTGGTCATGAAACCTACTTTGTCTGTGCCGACGATGCCCATGGCACGCCAATTATGTTAAAAGCCCAAGAGCTAGGTGTTAGCCCGGAAGCGATGATCGCCGGTGTCCGTGAAGAGCATATGGCGGATTTTAACGATTTTCATATCAGCTTTGATAACTATCACTCTACTCACAGTAATGAAAACAAGGCGTTAGCCGAAGAAATTTATAACAAATTACATGCCAGTGGTCATATTAAATCCCGCACTATCTCTCAGCTTTATGATCCGGAAAAAGGCATGTTCCTGCCGGACAGATTTGTTAAAGGCACCTGCCCTAAATGTAAAAGCGAAGACGAAAATGGTGACAGCTGTGATAACTGCGGTGCTACTTACTCGCCAACGGAAGTGATCAATCCGCGTTCGGTGATCTCTGGTGCAACCCCGGTATTAAAAGACTCAGAGCATTATTTCTTTGATCTGCCAGCATTTGAGCAAATGTTAAAAGACTGGACTACCAGTGGCTCACTGCAAGAAGAAATGGCTAATAAACTTAATGAATGGTTTGAGTCAGGCCTCCAGCAATGGGATATCAGCCGCGACGCCCCTTATTTTGGTTTTGAAATTCCGAATGCCCCAGGCAAATTCTTCTACGTCTGGCTCGATGCGCCTATCGGCTATATGGGCAGTTTTAAAAACCTATGTGACAAGCAAAATATCGACTTTGACGCTTACTGGCAGGAAAATTCCGATGCCGAGCTGTATCACTTTATCGGCAAAGACATTATTTATTTTCACAGTCTGTTCTGGCCAGCGATGTTAGAAGGTGCCGGTTACCGTAAACCAACATCCGTTTACGCCCACGGTTTTGTTACCGTCAACGGCGCGAAAATGTCAAAATCTAAGGGAACTTTTATTAAAGGCCGCACTTACTTAGATCATTTAAATCCTGAATACTTACGTTATTATTATGCGGCTAAACTCACCAATCGCATCGATGATTTAGACCTTAATCTGGAAGATTTTGCCCAACGCGTGAATTCTGATCTGGTCGGTAAAGTTGTCAATATCGCTTCTCGTTGTTCCAGTTTTATTACCAAGCGTTTTGACGGCATCTTATCTAGCAATATTGAAAATCAGGTATTAGCTGATGAAGTGACCAATGCTGGTGATCGTTTAGCAGAACTTTATGAAAATCGCGAATTTGCCAAGGCAATGCGTGAAATTATGGCATTAGCGGATAAAGTTAACGAATATATTGCCGTCAAAGAGCCTTGGGTGCTAGTTAAGGACGACAGCAAGCAACAAGAAGTTCAAGATATCTGTTCATTAGGTATTAATCTGTTTAGAACCCTGATGATCTACTTAAAGCCTGTGCTGCCAAAACTTGCTGAAAGTAGTGAAGCCTTCTTAAATGACGAACTGTTATGGGATGGCCATAGAACTTTATTAACCAACCATAAAATCAACAAATTTAAAGCGCTATTACAAAGAGTTGAAATGGAGAAAATTGTAGCCATGACTGAAGCGTCAAAAGAATCATTAGTCGCAGCAAAACCTGCAACAGAAGCTGCGCCAAGCGGGCGATTAGCCGACGATCCAATTGCGCCAGAAATCCAATTTGATGATTTTGCCAAGATCGATCTACGTATCGCTAAAATCGTTAAAGCTGAACATGTCGAAAAAGCGGATAAATTACTGCGCTTAGAATTAGACCTTGGCGGTGAAACTCGCCAGGTATTTGCCGGTATCAAATCGGCGTACCAACCGGAAGATCTTGAAGGTAAGCTTACAGTAATGGTCGCCAACCTGGCACCTCGTAAAATGCGCTTTGGCATGAGTGAAGGCATGGTACTGGCGGCAGGCCCTGGCGGTAAAGACTTGTGGATACTAAATCCTGAAGATGGTGCTCAACCAGGAATGCGCGTTAAGTAATAACAACTGAACTCACGCATATTGATATATTGAATTAATAGCATAAAGCGCCAATTTGGCGCTTTATTTTTAACTAACAAAATTAAATCGCGATCAATGCAAATTATTCAGGCAGCAAAAAGTGATAAAAAAGCGATATTTCGCTTTTACCGCGTTCAGCACTACTCTGCCCGTTATTTAGGTTTTGATCAGGTTTTTCTGCTCAAACAGCAGCAAGAGATCATTGCCGCCGCCATGGTTTCCCGAATAACCGCAGATAGTCAGTATGATTTTTTACACGCACTAGTAGTCGATAGCGGTTTTCAAAAACAAGGGCTGGCAAGCACATTGCTAAAGCATATCAAGCAACAATCTCCCAGTTTAATTTGTTTTGCTCAACCTAAGTTGGCAAGCCTCTATCAAAAAATAGCAATGACACAACAAACTCCTAAGCAAATCCAGCAATTGCCACAGCACCTCCAGCTGCGTTATTCAGCTTATTTAGCAAAACAACCGACGCTAAAAGTGTATGCTTAGCTAAATGTCCCCTACTTAAGTAATTAACATTGTTGTTTAATACACGGCAATATCGGCAGCTAACAAATAAACATTAATTGGTCGCCAGCACCTGCGCTTTAGCAAGTAAACGCTGATCTTGACGGACTTTCTGACCATGCTGTAAGCGTTCACCGCCACGAACTATCACTTGCTCGCCAGCCCAGACGTCACCGGATACTGAAACCCAGCGTCCTTTACCCTGGCCAACCAAAACATTAACTTTCTTTGCCTGATTTTCCTTATCGACAGTCAGAATAAAGGTTTCATTTTCTCGTAGCACTAAGGCATCACGAGGTACCAATGTTGCTTCTTTACTGTACTGTTTAGGTAGAGAAACCGTCACCGCGCTGCCAGCAATTAATTCAACATTATCTGCCGCTAAACGAACATCAAAGGTGCGTGATGCTTGATCGCCCGCCTGACTCCAGGTTCGAACCGGCAACTCAATTAACTTATCCTGCCACTTTACCATCACTTCAGCATCCGCATGAAGAAACTGAGCAATGGTTAGCGGCGCAGCCACCTGAATGTCTAAATGCCTGGTATCCACCAGCTGTACAATTGGGCTTCCCTGAGTAATGAGCTGACCAACACTGACAAAACGCTGGCTGATACTGCCACTAAACGGCGCTTTAATTGCGGTTTTATCTATTTCCAGTGCCGTTTGCTGCACTTGCATTTCCAGCTCAATCACTTGATTTTTAGCAACAATCAGATCTTTAATCACTCGCTCAAGCTCACTGAGCGAGGTATTATTGGCCAGCTTTAATGCGGACAAACGTTTCTTCTGCTTAGTTAAATAACTGACATCCGCCTGATATTGTTTTACCTGCGCCTGCTGGCGCGCTAATTGCAATTTCAGGTGACGGTTATCAATATTGGCAATCACTTGCCCTTTTTCAACCTGAGTACCAATGTCTTCAACCCAAAGCAGTTGTCCGCCCTGCTCGGCAGAAATTGGTGCATTAAAGCGGCTAATGACATTACCGGGTAACCAGATGGTAGGATTGACTAACTCTTGCTTCGCCACTTCTACCGACACTAGCTGAGCAGGTGCTTCATTTTGCTTAAGATAAAAACCATAACTGGGTAAAGCCGAGAAAAGACAAGTGGCAGATAAAGAGATTAATAATTTTTTCATAATGCTTGTGCTCCATTAAATTTAGGCAGAATGATGTTCGCCAAACGCTTGCTGCTCAACATTTCTTGCCGGCAGCGGTGATTTAATAAATAACGAACGAAAGTCTTTGGCTTTAACACGCAACAAGCAAGGCAGCAGCACGATAGTAAATATGGTGCTAAACGCCAGGCCGCCAACAATCACTGCTGCCAAGCCGCGATAAATCACGCTACCGGCTCCCGGCATTAACAATAGTGGCAACATGCCAAAAAAGCTGGTTGACGTACTCATAAATATTGGCCTTAAGCGCAAGCCTAATGCCTGTTCAACAGCAGTACTACGGGTTAAGCCATTACCCTGACCAATGCGAGTTTGATGCACTAGCAAAATCGCATTATTAACCACCAAGCCAAGCAAAATGACAAAGCCTATCATGGTCAATAAATCCAGTGGCTGAAAAACAAAGAGGTTCAATAGCTGCAATGCCAAAAC
This sequence comes from uncultured Thalassotalea sp., assembly GCA_964620605.1. Taxonomy (GTDB): domain Bacteria; phylum Pseudomonadota; class Gammaproteobacteria; order Enterobacterales; family Alteromonadaceae; genus Thalassotalea_E. The sequence goes on along the minus strand of CAZUHQ010000130.1, from coordinate 2,670 downwards.
CCCACCTACAGTGGCAAGTGGAATAGTGATCACGACAAGCAAACTGTCTTTCACCGATTTAAACAATGCCGCCATCAGCAAAAATAAAATGACTAAGGCAAAAGCAAAGTTTTCCGCCATAATGCCAATCGCTTTATCTAACTGATCCGCGCTACCACCATAAATAATATGGCCATCCACGGGCAACACTTGGCGCAATTTAGGCTCGACCTCTGTTTTTAAGACCTCTATGGTGCGCTCTAATGACCAGCCTTCAGGTGGGTTAATATTAAGGCTAATCGTGCGATTTCCATCAACGCGAGTTAATCGTGAAGGCCCCACAGTACGAGTGATATCCACCAGTTCAGATAACTGAGTAATAGCTCCGGTGCCGGTAACCACAGGGATGTCAGCCAAACTATCGGGGTCATTCCAGCCATCAGTGCGCAAAATCATATTTAATCGCTTACTGCCATTAAAATACTCACCAACAAACAAACCATCACCCAAGGTACGTACCACTTGTCCGAGTTGCCTGCGTCCCCAGCCCTGCTCAAGAATATTTCTATCATTCGGGGTGAGCCTTAGTTCCGGCTCCGAATTTTCAGTGCCAGGATTAGCCTGGACACTGACTTCAGGAATTGCCGATCTTACCCAGTCTACCCCCTGACGCGCAGCACTTTGCAAGGCCAAAGTATCTTTTGACTGCAAATTCACGGTTACCTGACGACCTCCACCAAAGCCGCCAAACAAATTACCTTGCACTGCAAAAGCTTGTGTGTCTGGCAGATCCACTAAAATTTCATTTCTAACAATCGCCAGTAGCTCGTTAACCCGGCTTTGATCTTGTGCCCTAACCCCCAAACGACCACCAAAAGACCCGCTAAATAAATAGTAGTTTTTCAGTGCTGGCTCTTTCTCACCATCCATATATGGCTGCAAGCGCTCAACAATAGGTGCAATCACTTCTTTAGCGATAGTGTCAACATTCGCCCCCGGCGGAAAACGTAAATTGGCATCGACAGCATCACGTTTTACCGGCGGTAAATAATCTAAACTCGGCAATGCCAAATAAGTGATCACTACAGGCACGACTAATAAAGAGGCTGCCAGCAGCAAACGCTTTCTCCCAGTGCCAGTCATCTTGATAACAAAGGCTGTGATGCGCTGCCATAATTTTTGATTCGGATCTTTTACCTGAGTTTGAGTTAAAAAATATTTTGCCAGCACTGGCAACAATACCACAGCAACCAATAATGAAATGGCAACGGCGATAGCTATGGTGAGAGCTAAATCACCAAATAGCTGACCTTCAATGTCTTTTAGAAAAAATACCGGCAGAAATATCGCTACTGTCGTTGCCGTAGATGCTAACAATGCGCCCCATACTTGTTGTGCACCTTGTAATGAACTTTGATGATTATCCAGTCCGTTATCCCGATTACGTAAAATATTTTCCAGCACAACAATCGCAGCATCAAGTACCATACCGACGGCAAACGCCAGACCGGCAAGCGAAATTACGTTTAGCGAACGTCCGGTAAACTCAAGGACAATAAAAGTGCTTAATAAACTAATAGGAATAGCGGTTGCGATAATCACTGTCGCCCGCATCCGGCGAATAAAAAACCATAAAATAGACAATGACAGCACGACACCGGCAAACAGATTACTGGTCACCAGATTAATCGCCCGATAAATAAATACCGAAGCATCGAACGATTGCACCATCACCAGTTTTTTCTCGGCTAATAGTTGCTGGTTAATCAAGGTAACTTCATTTTTTACCCGGTTGAGCGTTTCCAGCACGTTAGCGCCATTGGCTTTATTGATCCTCATGCCAAAGGCCGGATTGCCATTTTGCACGGCAACACTTTGTTTATCCGGGCGGCGAATTTCAACCTGGGCAATATCTGCCAGACGGATATTACGGCCATTACGAGAGCTTAGAATGAGTTGCTCAAGCTCAGCCACCTGGTATTTTCCACTAAAGCGCAAGGTATATTGTCTGCGGCCAACATCGATAAAACCACCAGAAACATCGTTTGTCGCAGAAACCAATGAGATCAGCTGAGGTATTTGAATGCCATATTCCGCCGCCTTAACCGGATCAAAACGAATTTGCAGTTGCTGACGATTTTGCTGGTTAAAAGTCTGAACGCTGGCAACACCATCCAAGGCTTCAAGGCGTGGGCGAATAACATCATCGGCAAAATCAATATAGTCATCGATTGACCTGTCATTGCCCGGCAAAGCCTGTAAAAAGAAAAAGGTTAACGCTGGCGCTGAGCCGCCAAATCCGCCTAACATGATCCGTGGCGGTCGGGCATCACGCGGTAAATTATTCACCCGGGTCATGCGGCTAATAACATCAATCAGCGTTTGATCCATATTAGTGCCAACGCCAAATTCCAAGTTGATAAAGGCACTGCCACGGTTAGCAAAGGCGTTTATTGCCCTTAGTCCCGGAATACCTTTAAGTACTTGCTCCTGAGGTTCGACAATTTCTGATTCTATTTCTTGGGGAGACGCAGCCCGCCAGAATGTTTGAATGGCAATGGTAGGACGTTCAATATCGGGAAATAGCTGTACCGGCAATTTCGCTAAGCTGAGTAAGCCGACTAAGATGATCAAAGCAACCCCTACAGCTACCGCAGCCGGACTAGATAAGGCATTTACGGTTAATTTCAT
>CAZUHQ010000129.1:0-10493 GCA_964620605.1 uncultured Thalassotalea sp. | reverse complement strand
ACCACCGGTGGCTCCTGAGAAGCGATAAAATGACGCTGCGCTTTTCCTTTATCATTAACATTCGGCTGCATATTGATATAGCCGCCGGAGAGCAGAGTATCTAATCCTGTGATGCCTTGTAGCGAAATATCGGCGGTAACATACCAGAATTCAGTGTTGTCGGTGAGCATTTTGCTGGCACTGGCGACCATCTCAATGGTAACGATAACACTTTGTAAATCGTCGGCTACTTCGATGTCTTTAACCACCCCTGTAGTTAAGCCTTTATAGCGTACTTCGGTTTTTCCTATCACTATGCCTCTGGCATTATCGAATTGCACGGTAATAAATGTGCCCTGTTTTAAGTAGGCGTTTACTAACAGCCAGCCACCAAATATCAGGGCAACAATCGGCGCGAGCCAAATCGCCGATATTGCCTGTTTTCTTTTGATATAAGCGGAAGCTGGCGGGTTAGTTTGCTTTGGCATCAATACTCCTGCGCTCGATATCCCATATTAATCGGGTGTCAAAACTGGCAACGGCGAACATGGTAAATATCACCATCAGAGAAAAATAGCTCAGTCCCGGCGCTGCTTCTATCGAACTGATAAAGCCGAGGCTTACTAGGGTCATCATAATGGCTACGACAAAGACATCGAGCATAGACCAGGGGCCAAGCCATTCAATTACCCGGTAAAACTGGCTTTGATAACTAGTGGCAACATAGGAATGGCTCTGAGTGTTATACAGCAGGAATAACAGGCCAATAATTTTAATAAACGGAATAATAAAGCTGGCGATAAAGATAACGACGGCAATCGGATATAAACCATTTTTAATCAGTTTAGCGATGCCGCTAAAGATAGTGGTGGCCTCAGGAATTCCCAATTTATATAGCACCATGATCGGATAAATATTTGCTGGGATAAACATGATCAGCGCGGCTATGGTCCAGGCTAGAGTGTATTGGGCACTGTATGGTTTACGTTGGTGTAATACGCTGGCGCAGCGTGAACAACGATTATCCGTCGTCTGGTTGAGTTTCTGACAGCAAGTGCAAGAGACCAGGCCGAGTGTTTTAGCGCGTGGGTGCAAGAGCCTTCTCCAGTCGTTGCCAGACATAGTGATGATCTAGGGTGTTTGAGACAAAGGTTGAACATAATAAAAGCAATAACAGACAGATCAAGCCACCACCAACGGACAGGTTCGCCATAGATTGTAACTTATAGATGGAAATGACTATCCCGAGAAAAAATACGCTGACCATAGCCCAGTGATCTAGCTTGTGATAAGAGCGGAAGAAGATGACTAAGCGCGGAGAAATCAGGTTTCTGCTTAGCTGTAGCGATAAATAAAAGGTAGTGAACAGGCGGATAAAGGGAATAGCCACAGTAAACATAAACAGGCACAGCGCGACCAGATAAAAGTCGCTGTCAATCAAGGCAATAATGCATTGCAGTAGCGACGCCTCGTTGTACAGGCCAAAACTCCTGATGCCAATTATTGGTAAGGTCAGTGCAGGAAAAAATAGCAATAAACCGGCTAGCGCTAATGCCATGGTACGTTCTATCGCACGCTTTTTTCGAGAAAATAAAATTGCACCACAGCACGGGCAGATAGCGCTTTGATCTTGCTCAATTTTGGGGATCAAGGCTAATGTGTCACACTTTAAGCAGGCAATCATTTCATTGTTAGGTTTGGCTTTGTCCACAACTCGTTTGCTATTATTATTAACCTTTCTTAAGTGTAAGATATCCTAGAGTTTTTGCCATGAAGAGATAAAGTAAAAACAGCCATTGACTGTTTTTACTTGTGTTCAATAACAATGAGGATTACGCAGTTTGTAGGCGCTCACTGTGCGCATTGAGTTTTAACGGCTGCCATTTTAAATAAGTGATCGAACGCCATAGCCACTCTAAAGGCCCGAAACGGAAATGTTTTAGCCAGATTTTGCAGATAATTACCTGACAGAACAAGATAGCAATCGCGATGGCAATTTGTTCCATGCGGTCAATCTTGCCGAACATGCCACCGGCATAACCATAAAAGATGCTGGTGAGAATGATGGAATGAGAAATATAGTTAGTTAATGCCATTCTTCCAAGTGGAGCCAACCAAGAAAAACTACGGATAAACCACGGCTTAGTGGCTAGTTTTACAAACATACCAAAGTAGCCAAAACACAGAATAATCTGGCTATAAAAGAACAGGTTATAGCCAATTGCCGTGAGCTCCAGTGACTGCTCGGTCAAAGGATTAAGTAAAATATAGACGCAGACGACATTGAGCATTAAGCCAAGTCCTAAGCCGCCCCAACACAGGGTGTTGAAGAATGCCTGATGGCGTTGTGGCTCGGATAAACGGCCACTGGCTACCAGCCAGTAACCTATCATAAATAATGGCAGGCAAACGACAAAGGCCATCATAGGCGTTGTTGCCAGACTCTGTAATCCACTGCTGAGTCTATACTGGGTGACATGCCAGTAATCTGCCTGGCTGAATAAAAATGCTTCTTTATGAAGCGTTAATTCGCTCTCTTTATGACGTTCGAAGCGCTCTTCAATACGACGGGCAATCTTCTGTTCTGTGGTCAGTTGATCTTCATCGATCTCTTCTTCCGGCTCAGCGTCTTCAGCATTTGATGGGTCTTCACTATTCAAATGACTGTTTAAAAATTCCGGGGTTAATTTAAAGGCATCGATCATTTCATCCGATTGCTGACGGACTGTCACTCTTTGTTCGCCTTCTTCAACGACAACTGAATTGTCACGGGTAACACCGAAAAATATTGCCGCGCCAAGCGAGATAACAATAGGCAGTAACATAATGGTCAAACCGGTTTTCGCAAACGCGGCTGGCGAGTCATATTTGCTTAATTTTTTGGTTCTTAGTAGAAAAACGAAACCGAGTAATAACATCCCGGCAACGGCATAATCATGGAGGATATCGCCACCCCATAAGAAGAACATATGCGCCATGCCAAAGATAAATAATGCCAGCATGCGACGGCTGAACCAGGCGCCAAACGGACGTCCGGCCTGTTGGGCGTTGAGCAGCATTACCGCGAACCCCATGCCGAACAGCAGTGAAAACAGTTTATAGAATTTTCCTTCGATAAATACCTTTACCAGCCAGCTCGCAGCCCAGTCGCCGCCGGTTTGGCTAAAGTCGAAGGTCATTAAATCGCTTATCGGGCGGTTAAACCATTCGATATTCATAAAAATGATGCCGATTAAGGCAAAACCTCTTAACAAGTCCATGACCTGGATGCGATCTTTATTTTCAACTGGATGTAATGCGGGGGTGAGCTCGTGGGTTGTGTCGCTCATATTGGTCTGCCTGTTAGCATTGATAATTAATTACAGTTATAGCAGAATATGTGCCACACGATAACATATTGATATTTAATAAATTATTTTGCTGGTTGAATGCTACGATTTGAGCTAATAAGCAAACAAGGCTAAATATAGGTTAATTTGACTAAGTAATAATACGCGATGGAGAGTTTAGTTCAGACATCGTCGCTCTTTTACATCCATGAACCCGCGCTATACCGTACATCCTGTACATAAAAAAAGCAGCTGAATCGCTGCTTTTTTAGTGTTTGTTTGAGCGCTTATTTCAAGGCTGCCATATAGTTAGCTATTGCGCTAATGTCATCATCAGATAAACGCACCGCAATATTTTGCATCATGCCGTTAGGATCGTTGGCACGTTTACCGCTGCGGAATAATTCTAACTGAGCTTTAATGTAAGCTGATCTTTGTCCGGCGATTGATGGGAACGCCGCTTTATCCATGCCGCCCCCTTTGATACCGTGACAAGCGATACAGGCGGTAATACCGCGTTTTGCATCACCACTGACATATAATTTTCTACCTGCTGCGCTGGTTTTTGCCGCTGCCGGTTTTAAGGTTTGCGAAGCAAAATAAGCCGCAACGTTTTGCATATCATCATCAGATAATGGCGAAGCCATACCAGCCATTACTGCGTTATCACGTTGGCCAGATTTGAACGCTTTTAACTGCTTAACCAGGTAAGCTTCACTTTGACCGGCTAATGAAGGATAAATGGCAACGGCAGCATTACCGTCGGCGCCGTGACAGGCTGCACAAGTGGCAGCTTTTGCCTTACCCGCGGCCAGATCACCAGTGAATGACTTCACTGCCACTTTACCGGTTGATGCTTTAACTTCGCCAACAGCAGAAGTGTCTTCAAAATAAGCACTAATATTGGCAATATCTGCGTCAGTTAAATTGCCAGCGACCTGGTTCATCGACGCATTGTGGCGAGATTCAGCCTTAAATGCGTTAAGCTGTTTTTCGATATATTCAGGATGTTGTTTTGCCAGGTTTGGGTTAATCAGGACCTTACTGTTCCCTTCTTTACCGTGACAACTAACACATGCCGTGATGCCGCGCTCTTTATCGCCATGTTCATATAATGCTTTACCTGCCATAGGGTCAGCAACAGCTGCTGCCGGTGCTGCGACAACTGGTGCGGCGGTCGCGCTGTCTGCTGTTTCTGAACCTGCTGGTGCTGAACCATCTCTGCCAAAGCTGGAGAAGTAGGCTGCAACGTCTTGCATATCCTGTTCAGAGAGCGCTGCCGCCATAGGCGCCATTACTGGATCATTACGGTTGCTACCAGCTTGAAACGCTTTTAACTGCTTGACAATATATTCAGCTTTTTGTCCCGCCAGGTTCGGATAATTATCAGCGATACTGATACCATTTGCCCCATGACATCCTGCACACGTAGCGGCCTTGGTTTTACCTGCGGCTGCATCCCCATCAAATGCATTAACATGTGACATAATGCTCAGCCCTAAGACTAAAGAAATTACGACGTTTTTCATGACTTGCTCTCTGTTTTTATTCAACTTGATTTGTTACTAGAGCACGCTCTAACCAAGTTATTTTTAAATTGACTGTTTAACGCGGCATTTTACACGAAACTGCTTAAGGTTTAATAGTGCCTAAGAAAAAAACACCAAAAAAAACGTGGTTTTTATTTATTTTAGTAAAAAAGCGATATAATCGCTTTTAAATTTAGTTAGAGCGGAAATTGAGTTTGTCTACTCCTGAAATTAATTTGCATCAAGCAAGCTTTGTCATTAGCGCCCCTGATATTCGACATTTACCGGAAGATAGCGGGATTGAAGTGGCGTTTGCCGGGCGTTCCAACGCAGGAAAGTCCAGTGCGTTAAACGCTTTGACTCAGCAAAAAAACCTTGCCCGTACCAGTAAAACGCCAGGGCGCACTCAGTTGATCAACGTCTTTGAAGTAAATGAGGGGCAGCGGCTGGTAGATTTGCCTGGTTATGGTTTTGCCAAAGTGCCATTGGAAATGAAAAAGAAATGGCAAAAGGCATTAGGTGAATATCTGGAAAAACGAGAAAGTTTGCAGGGCCTGGTGGTATTAATGGATATTCGCCATCCGTTAAAAGATCTCGATCAGGATCTGATCGAATGGGCGGCTGACAGCGAATTGCCGGTATTAGTGCTGTTAACTAAATCCGATAAGTTATCGCAGGGTAAAGCCAGCGCCGAAGTGCTGAAAGTGAAGAAAACCTTAAAACCGCTCAATGCCGATATTAAAGTACAGGCATTTTCTTCATTGAAGAAATCTGGAGTCGAGCAGGCGAATCGCGTTATCTGTCAATGGTTGAGTGCCAATGACGAAGACGAATTAGTTGAACAATAATTTGTGCGGTTCCTTAAAAAGGCCAAGTAATCACTATTACTTGGCCTTAATTCAACGTCACTACTATTCCTATTAAAGCAAAGCCTAATACCAGAACCGCTATCGGAGTTTTCATTTGCTTTAACAGCAATAAACCTATCAAGACTAACGCCATATCTGTGCCATTACTCACCGATGACTGAAATACTGGCAGGTAAAGCGCGCTTAATAATAAACCTACCACGGCGGCATTGATTGCTTGAATTGCGCCTGACACTCTTGGCAAACTCGCCAATCCATGCCAATTTTTTAAAAATGCCAGCATCAATAAAAAGCCGGGTAGAAATATCGTAATTGTCGCGATTAAAGCGCCGAGTACGGGAAACCCCGGCGATAAATGGAAACCTAAAAATGTTGCTAGGGTAAACATGGGGCCAGGCACTGCCTGAGCTGTGGCATAACCGGTCAGGAAAGCATCGGTGGAAATTTGTTCTGCCAGTAAGCTTTGCAGCAAGGGTAATACCACATGACCACCACCAAACACCAGACTGCCTGCCTGATAAAAATCTGCCGCCAATTGCCATTGGTGTGAGGTTTGCGCGAATCCGGGCAGAAGTACCAGTAAAGCGATAAAAGCCAGCAAGGGTAGCCAGGAAATTTTCGCCGGGCTTTGCGGGCTATCAGCGCCAAGTGCGTTATTCGCTAAACAGTTAACTCCAATAATTGCCGCGGTGAACAATACCAGCAGCTGGCTAAATACTCCGCTATAACTGAGCAATACGGCTGCTGAAATTATCGCTATGCATCGGGTGACTTTATCGCGGCAAAAACTTTGGTACATGGTAAAGACTGCATCGGCGACCACCACGACAGCGAGCAGTTTTAAGCCGTGAATGACACCATAAAAGTAAATATTATCGGTAAATTGATAACTTAAACTGGCGATTATCAGCATCAAAATAAACGAAGGTAAAGTAAAGGCAATAAATGCCGTTAAGCCACCGGCGACGCCCGCTTTTTGATAGCCGAGGGCAAAACCGACCTGACTGGAACCGGGCCCTGGTAAAAATTGACTTAACGCGACGATTTGGCCATATTCTTGCTGACTAAACCAGCGCAGCTGCTGAATAAATTTCTGCTGAAAATAACCAATATGTGCAGCTGGGCCGCCAAAACTGATACAGCCAAGCCAGAAAAAGTGTTTAAAAATAATCAGTAACATTAATAAAGTGCGCTATATTTACCTGTAATACTATTGTCTATCGGACATTTGTAATAGTCAAAGAACAACGGCGGAAATTAATATTCGCCGCTATCCTAACTCTTTTAGTAATAACGTAAATCTTCCACTTTGCCCCAGAATACCCAGTACGAGAATATGGTGTAGCCGACGATCGCCGGGATAACAAACAATGCGCCATAAAGCAGGAAATTTAAGGATTCCGCGGCTGATACTGCCTGCCAGATCGTCAGCTGATTCGGAACTATATAAGGATAAAAACTGATTGCCAGCCCTAAAAATGTCAGCAGGAAAATTGCGATACAGCAGAGAAATGGTGTTGCTTCATTACTTAACTGCTGAGTTTCAATCGTATTAATCGCGCGCCAGCCATAAATAAATAGCAAGATAACTGATAATGGGATAACTAACAGTAATAAGCTAAATGATGAATCCAACCAGCGCAAATAAATACTGTTATCGAGCAGCAAGTTAGCGGCAGATACCAGAAAAATACCGATAAAACTGATAACTAAAGTACGTTTGGCATAACGAATCGCGCGCTGTTGCAATTCGCCCTCGGTTTTCATGATCAGCCAGCAAGCGCCGATAAAGCTATAGGCGGAGCTTACGCCGATGGCACTGAGTAGCGCAAAGACGATACTGCTTGTGCTTAGATCAAACCCCATCACATACATACCGAGCATATAGCCCTGAGCTGATGAGGCTAAAAATGAACCGAGCTTAAATGCCCTGTTCCAGGTTGCTTTATGATTAAATGCTGCTTTGGCACGAAAATCAAAAGCGACGCCACGTAAGATCAGGCCGATCAACATAAATACCGTCGGTAAATACAGCGCCTTAAAGATCATGCTGTGGGCACTCGGAAACGCGATTAACAGTAAACCGACTGCCAGAACCAGCCAGGTTTCGTTGGCATCCCAAAACGGGCCGATAGAGGCGATCATGGTATCGCTGTCGTTTGGGTTATTTAATGGTAGCAAGATGCCAACTCCGAGATCATAACCATCTAAAATTGCATAAACCAAGGTTGAAAATGCCATCAGGCTGGCAAAAATAATCGCGAGCGTGCTTTGATCAAACATTGGCTTGCTCCTGTGAAAAAGAGGTGAGTGGCGCGTTATTGCGGTCAGTGTTAACAGGCTTTTTATGTTCATCATCCTGAATTTCTTCAATCTCGACTGCTCGCATCGCCATAATAAATAGCGTAGTTAAATAAGCGATCAGCAAGACACAGTAGAGGACTATATAGAGCATTAATGACAAACCAACATTTTCCGGCGCAAGGTCAGTCACTGCATCTCTAACCATTAACACGCCGCGCACTAAATATGGCTGTCGGCCAATTTCCGTAACATACCAGCCTGCCAAGGTCGCAATCCAGCCGGAGAAACTCATCGTCACTAATATTTTTAATAACCAACGAGGAAACGGTTGTTGCTGCATACGTTGGCGATATAGTTTATAGCCTGCAAGCCAGGCGACTAAAATCATCAACAAGCCCATGGCAACCATGATGCGAAAGCTAAAGAATACCGGTTTAACCGGTGGTGTGTGTTCAAACTCACTCAACCCTTTAATTTCTCCATCAAGATCATGGGTAAGTATTAAGCTGGCGAGTTTGGGAATGCTAATGGCAAAATCATTGCTTTTCGTTTGTTCATTTGGCAGTGCAAACAGTAGCAGTGGCGCGCCTTGTTCAGTATGCCAAACCCCTTCAATTGCTGCTATTTTTTCCGGTTGATGTTTAAAGGTATTCAAGCCGTGCAGGTCGCCGACAAAGGCTTGTAATGGTGCCAGTATCATGGCGGCAGTAATCGCAACTTTTAGCGTTAACCGAGGTGCGCGTTTATCATCGCCCTGCAATAGACGAAATGCACTAACACCGGCAATTAAAAAGCTCACTGTTAGGCCAGATGCGATCAGCATATGAGTAAAACGATAACCAAAAGACGGGTTAAAAATAATCGCCAGCCAGTCAACTGGGTAGGCAATGCCATCTCTAAGCTCAAAACCGGTTGGTGTTTGCATCCATGAATTTAGCGATAAAATCCAGAATGCTGATAAGCTGGTACCAATGGCTACTATGATGGTTGCCAGGGTGTGGATTTTCGCCGGTACTCGCTTGATGCCAAAGAGCATAATACCGAGAAACGTCGCTTCAAGGAAAAATGCCGTCAGCACTTCATAGCCTAGCAAAGGCCCTGCGATATTGCCGACTTTTTCCATAAATCCCGGCCAGTTGGTGCCGAACTGGAACGACATGGTAATGCCGCTGACTACGCCGATGGCAAAAGTCAGGGCGAAGATTTTGACCCAGAAGCGATAAGCACGCATCCACACCGCATTACCGGTGCGATCAAACTGCACCTTAAAAAACACCAGAAACCAGCACATGGCAATGGTGATGGTAGGAAACAGAATGTGAAAACTAATATTAACGGCAAACTGTATTCGAGAGAGTAGCTCAGTATCTAACATTTTAACTCCTTACCTTGGCCTAAATTTAGGCAAAAGGTGGCTTATTGCGCCACTGCAAGAACAACATGCAAACGGCACAGCAAAATAAAATTTGTGATAAAAAATGGGGCAGCTAGAACCTGCTCTAACTACCCTAAGTGATAATAACTAACTGCCACTTTTTAAAAATTTGTCTTTCATATCCAGTACCTTGCCGACACCCGATCCCAGTTTGAGTAAGGTTTTAAGTTTATCGGGATTCATGGTTTGTAACTCGCTGGCGAAAAACGTAATACTTTCTAATAAGTCGTGAATTTCCCGCATTTTATCCTGAGCGTAGACCTCTTCGTTATTCGCAGGTTCATTAAGCAAGTTATCACGCAATAAGCTTAAGGTAGGATCAATTTCGCGTTTGCGTCTTTCTTCAAAAATACGATTAGCCATTTCCCAGATCGAGCCTGCTGGCTTGTAATATTCTTTGCGATCTCCCGGCTTATGCTGAACCTGAATTAAGCGCCACGAGTGCAGCTCTTTAATCCCCATGCTGACATTGCCACGGGAAATATTCAGCAGTTCAGATAACTCATTGGCGGTTAATGCATCTTCACTGATGGTCAGCAAACCATACATTTGGCCTATGGTACGATTAAATCCCCAGCGGCTACCCATTTCGCCACAGTGTAAGACAAAGGCTTCGACTTTTGATGACATGATCATAATAGATGAACCGTTTATGTTTTAAAGTTTCAGAAATTACTGAAACTTTAAAACATAGTTTGATATAGATCAAGATTTGGTTGCGAAAATTAGTGGAAAAGTTTTGTGCGATAAATTTCAGGCAAAAAAAAGCCGAAGACAGTGTCTTCGGCTCGATAGCTTTGGGGAAAGCTAGAATATAAAATTATTACAACAGGCGTTCGCTAGGGAACAAATGCATTATAGAGCAACTACTCTATTAGAGTAAAGACTTTATTTTCAAAAAATCAAAAAAAGTCCGACCAGTTGTGATAGTGGTTAATGTAACCTTTCTTAATTTTTAAATTACCGGCAACAACTATTGATATTGCTATGTTACCGATAACTGTTGCTAGGTAAACAAACAAGACGCGCAAGTCCATCCATGGAAGCT
>CAZUHQ010000128.1:0-10656 GCA_964620605.1 uncultured Thalassotalea sp. | reverse complement strand
AATGCTACCGTCATTTTTTACCATGCAGGCAGCTAATGATGAGATTCACGGTAAAATCATAAAATCCTCCAATGGCAATCGGGAATTCGGTAAATTGGAAGTTGTGTTTATCGATCAGGGCGTTGAACAGGGGATTAAACAAGGAGATATTTTATCGGTTAATCGTCTAAGCCCTGGCGTGCTAGAAACTAAAGATGGTCCAGTCTACACTCAGGATGCCTCACGCTGGAGCCGATTGGCAACTGCTTCCGATTCTGATTATCAAATGCCGGAAGAAGTGATTGGCAAATTAATGGTTTTTAAAGCATTTGAACAGGTTAGTATGGCATTGATCTTACGTTCTGAGAAACCATTGCGTTTAGATGATATTGTTTCTGCACCCTAAGTAATACATTCTGTTTTAAGGAGTAAACAGGTGACTGACAGGGAATGTCATCAAGATTCAATAGCAAACCAACAAAGACAAGCCGTACATTATTGGTTAGCGCTTAAATTGGTACCCAGGCTAGCTGTGCAGCGCAAACTTGCTCTGGTTGAACAGTTTGGCATTGAATCTCTTTTCGAACAAACTCCAAGTCAACAGCAGATCGAGCTTTCTAATAAACAGTATCAGGCGATTTACTATCCTGACTGGCCTTATATTGAAACTCTGATTGAACAAAGTCAGCAAGCCGGTGCACAAATTGTTAATTATTCTGATATTCATTACCCTCAACAATTAAAGCAGATATTTGATCCACCATTAGTGTTGTTTGTTAAAGGCAATGCGGCAATTTTAAATCATATTCAGGTGGCGATTGTTGGCAGCCGTAATGCCAGTATTCATGGCCGGGAAATTGCGATGCAACTGTCCGGAGAACTTAGTGAAAATGGCATTGTCGTTACCAGTGGTTTAGCCTTGGGAATAGATGCCTTTGCTCACAAAGGAGTAGTTGATAATCAGCTGCCGACGATAGCCGTGATTGCTACCGGCATTGATATTATCTATCCGGCGCGAAACAAAGCATTGGCGAAGAAAATTATTGAATCGGGTGGTGCTATCGTCACAGAGTTTTTTCCTGGTATACCACCAAAAGCTGGGCATTTTCCGAAGCGCAACCGTATCATTAGTGGTTTGTCTCAGGGAGTTGTGGTGATTGAGGCGGCAATGAAAAGTGGCTCTTTGATCACAGCCCGTTGTGCGTTAGAGCAAAATCGCGATGTTTTTGCCGTGCCAGGTAATATTCAGAATCCACAAGTTAAGGGTTGTCACTGGTTAATCAAACAAGGGGCTAAACTAGTTGATGAAGTGGCCGATATAATAGAAGAAATGAACGTTAACAGTGAATATGATCTACACTTAAAGAGAAATAACAGCGGAAACAAGGAGAAAACGCAAGAGTCAAAAAAAAGTTGTGGTCAGGACTTGTTTAACGATGCATTGTTAGCTAGTGTGGGGTATGAAATCACCCCCGTAGATACGGTGGTTTCTCGGAGTAAACTACCCACAGATGTAGTGCTAACCCGATTAACAATGCTTGAGCTTAGAGGTCTGGTATCTGCGGTGCCAGGAGGCTACCTTAAAATTAAATAGGGGCTAATTATGTTTGATATCTTGATGTATCTTTTTGAAAACTACATTCATAGTGAAGCTGAAGTTATGGTAGACCACGATGTTCTCACTGATGAATTAACTCGCGCAGGATTCCACCAGGACGAAATATACAAAGCTCTGACTTGGTTAGAAAAGCTGGCCGCTTTGCAGGATACCGACGCTTACCCGTATTTTACTCGAACAGAAAGCCGTTCATTTAGAATTTACACCAGTGAAGAAAAACAGCTGCTTGACCTTGAATGTCAGGGCTTTTTAATGTTCCTCGAGCAAATTAACGTGCTTGATTTCACTACCCGTGAAATGGTGATCGACAGGGTAATGGAACTAGATACCAAATACTTCACAATCGACGATCTTAAATGGGTGGTGTTGATGGTGTTGTTTAATGTTCCCGGTAAAGAAAACGCCTATTCACAGATGGAAGATTTAATTTTCGATGAGCAGGAAGGGCCGCTGCATTAATTACTCTAATCAGGTTTGCTCTGTAAAATTGATCAATGGCAGCAGTGTTAACTTGCTGTCATTTTTGTAGCTAGAGTGTGAAAAAATAACCTATTATCGAAAACAGGAGTTATGGCATAATAGGCACTACTCTTTTTCAACTCTAATGACTTATGTCTAAATCAGACGAACAATTATTTAGTCGCCACGAACACGCTTTGGAAAAGGCCTATGAAGTGTGCCCGGATTGTGGCAGTGAATTAGTGGTTAAACACAGTAAGGCGGGGGCATTTTTTGGCTGCGCCTCATATCCACAGTGTAAATATACTCGCCCGGTTGTTGAACATCAGAAAGTGGATGATAAGGTATTACCTGGCAGTGAATGTCCTGAGTGTGGTCATGAATTGGCCGTGAAGCAGGGACGTTATGGTATGTTTATCGGTTGTACTAACTTTCCGGCCTGCCACCATATAGAGCATGAAAATCAGCCGCAGCCAATTGAGCAAGTGGCATGTCCAAGTTGTCAAAAAGGCCATTTGGTGGAACGACAAAGTCGCTTTGGCAAAACCTTTTATGCTTGTGATAATTATCCTAAATGCAAGTTTGCTGTTAATCATCCACCAGTTGAGGGTGAATGTAATGTCTGTGGTTTCCCTTTATTACTCAAAAGGCAAATGGCGGCAGGAGAAAAATTACAATGTGCGCAGAAAAAATGCAGTAAATTTCAATAATAATAAAGCGAGCTTAATGCTCGCTTTTTATGTTTAGAACTAATATAAATGTCGCAATGATTACTGAGTGACTCGTTCTTGATACCTAGCTGCAAAACTTGCTAAATCAGGGAAAGCTTCGGTAGATAAAATAGCGGCTAACTGATTTAATCGCTGTGCTAATTCCAATTCATCTTTACCGCATAAGTTAATATGTCCCATTTTACGACCAGTACGTTTTTCTTTATCGTACCAGTGGATACTTAGGCTAGGAATTGCCAGTGCCTCATTCGGTACAGAGTCTTCACCTAAAATATTAACCATAGCTGTAGGTCGAACTAACTCTGTGCTGCCAAGTGGTAACCCACAAATAGCACGTAAGTGATTTTCAAATTGGCAAGTATCAGCACCTTGCTGAGTCCAGTGGCCTGAGTTATGGACTCTCGGTGCAATTTCATTGACCAGTAATCGATCACCTACTTGGAAAAATTCAATAGCTAATACACCGACGTAATTCAACGTTTCCGTTAACGCCTTAAATACACTTGCCGCTTGAGTTTGTAGTTCTTGCTCAACAGGTGCAGCAATTGAGACACTTAATATACCGCCAGCGTGATGATTCTCAGTTAATGGGTAAACCGCGATTTCACCCAGTGTATTACGGGCGCCAACAAGAGATACTTCACGATCAAATGGTACCATTTGTTCAGCAACTATGCCCTGAGGAACCGACGAGTTAGCTTGTGCAATAAAATCAGCCATATCTTGCCAGATATCATCTGCCTGCTCTATCGATTTCATGCGCCATTGGCCTTTGCCGTCATAGCCTTCTAGTGCACTTTTAAAAATGACAGGCAGAGTTAACTCTGTTAATGCTTGCTCAAAATCTTTCCGAGTTTCGATAACGTAATGTTTGGCATTAGCAACATTACACTTGCGCAGCAATGCTTTTTCTAATCGACGGTCACCGCCAATTTTAATAGCCTGGCTAGTTGGTTTTAACTTATTTGATTGTTCACATTGTTCAAGGATATCGTGAGCGACATGTTCAAATTCTGCGGTGATTACTTCAGCTTCTGCGATGCCCTCAGCTAAATTGCCGTAAATATGTTCCGGTGCAACCGGGTGAACTACCTTATTAGTGCGAACATCGAAGGCTTTTACATCCATGTTGAGTGGTGAACCGGCTAAGTCCATCATACGGGCTAGCTGGCCGGCACCTAATACCAAGACTTTTTTCATGGATGATTTGCCTATTCTGTTGGGTTCGGATTGCTTAATATATTATTGGTTTGCTCAGCTCTGAATGCTTCGATATTTGCCATAATAGCTTCATCGTGAGTCGCTAAAATTTGCGCTGCAAGTAATCCTGCATTTGCAGCACCAGCGGTACCTATCGCTAATGTACCTACGGCAATACCCTTAGGCATTTGTACAATAGATAATAATGAATCCTGACCACTTAAGGCTTTTGATTGCACAGGAACACCTAATACTGGTAATGCAGTAAATGCTGCCGTCATGCCTGGTAAATGCGCTGCACCACCCGCACCAGCGATAATGACTTTTAAACCACGCTCTTTTGCACTTTCTGCATATTCAGCTAACAGGTGAGGTGTTCTGTGGGCGGAAACAACTTTTGTTTCATATGGAACATTTAATGAATCTAGCATTTCTGCTGCGTGTTGCATTGTCGGCCAATCAGATTTTGACCCCATGATAATACCCACTTTCATGATTTTTCACCTTGATAATTAGTTGGCTAAAGCACTGCTATATTGTCGCAATAAAATAAGGCGCGCATTATACCTTTGTTTGGCTTAATACGGAAATAAGTCTGATAAACGTTGTTGATAAAATAGACACTTTAATTCGCGGCAAAGCAAAGATCGGAAATTAAACTGTAGACAATCAATCTAAAACATATACATTTCTAGTTTAAAGCGGTGTTAAAACATTTAAATTGTCGACAGTCTTAGACCAAAGGCTAATTTTTATTCAAAAATATCGGCGTAAACTAACCTTACTTAAAGCAAAAAAGCTGGCGAAGTACTAGTACTAGCTATGAACTTAGTGAGGAAAGGTTATGCATAACATATATAGCCAAGGCTTAGGCAAGGTAGCGGCGAATCATCAGCCGTTAACACCGATTAATTTTTTAAATCGTACCGCAGATGTTTATCCTGACAAAGTGGCAATTATTCATGGTGAGCAGCGTTTTACCTACAAAGAATATCGTCAGAATGTTCGTCGCTTGGCATCGGCATTAATTCGGCGCGGCGTAAAACCTGGGGATACTGTTAGTGTTCTTGCGGCGAATATTCCGGCGTTTCTCGATGCCCATTATGGTGTGCCGTTAACCGGTGCGGTACTTAATTCCATTAATATTCGCCTCGATGCCCAGGCGATTGCCTTTATCTTAGATCATAGTGAATGTGACGTGTTGTTAACCGATACTGCATTTGCTAAAGAGGTTAAAAAGGCGCTGGCGTTATGTTCGAGAACACCGTTGGTGATAGATATTGATGATATCGGCCAACCACAACAGCGCATTGGTGAATTGGAATATCAGGTGTTACTGGCTGAAGGCGATGAAAATTTTCAGGGCAACCTGATTCATGATGAGTGGCAGGCGTTAGCACTTAATTACACGTCAGGTACAACGGGTAATCCAAAAGGCGTGGTATATTCGCATCGCGGCGCTTACTTAAATGCTGTTGGTAACAATATGATCTGGCCGCTGGCTAATGATTCTGTGTATTTATGGACTTTGCCAATGTTTCATTGTAATGGCTGGTGTTTTCCTTGGACGGTCGTGGCAATGGCGGGCACTCAAGTGTGTTTACGCCAGGTGGAAGTTAATGCGATTGTTACTAGTTTGATCGAACGTAACGTTAGCCACTTTTGTGGTGCGCCAATTGTGCTTAATATGATTTTAAATGCGGATAGTGAACTATTGGATAGAGTGCCGCGTGGTATCAATATTATGACTGCTGGTGCGCCGCCACCAGCAGCTGTAATTAAAGGCATGGAAGCTTATGGTTTTGATATCACGCAAGGTTATGGTTTAACGGAAGTTTATGGGCCTTGTGTGGTTAGTGAATGGAAAGAGCAATGGGATACGTTAGATGCCGATCAGCGGGCGGCGCTAAAAGCACGCCAAGGCGTGCGTTATCCAACTCAGGAAGAAGTGGATGTACTCGAACCACAAACTATGGAGCCGGTACCGGCAGATGCTGAAACGGTTGGCGAGATCATGTTTCGTGGTAATACTACCATGAAAGGTTATTTGAAAAATGATAGCGCAACAGTTGAAGCCTTTAAGCATGGCTGGTTTCATTCTGGCGATTTGGCGGTTAAACATCCTGATGGCTTTATTGAAATCAGAGATCGCTCTAAAGATATTATTATTTCAGGCGGAGAGAACATTTCTTCAGTAGAAGTGGAAGGAGTGCTTTATCAGCATCCTGCTATTATGGAAGCGGCGGTTGTTGCCCGTAAAGATGAAAAGTGGGGTGAAACCCCGTGCGCATTTGTTAGCTTAAAAGCAGGGAAAGTGGCGAGTGAGCAGGAAATCATTGAATTTTGCCGTGAACATATAGCTAATTTTAAAGCGCCAAAAACCATAGTCTTTAGTGAATTGCCGAAAACCTCGACCGGTAAAGTGCAAAAATTTGTCTTACGGGAAAAAGTTAAACAGCTCAGCGAAACTTAAAGTTACTATTCTAGCTTAGTGAAAGGCCAAAAGAGTGAGCTTAGCTTTTTTGGCCTATTATTTTTATCAGGAACACAGGTCAATAATCTTAATGCAAGCTAAGCAAAAAACCGTATAATTGGCGCCATTATTTATTCGTTTTAGCGATTAATTTTATGACAACAGCCGTTGAAGTGTATCAACAAGGGGGAATTATTGCCTATCCTACCGAAGCGGTATTTGGTTTAGGCTGTGATCCCGATAATATTGAAGCTATTGAAAAGTTATTACGGCTAAAGCAACGTGATAAAGCTAAAGGCTTGATTTTGTTGGCTGCTAATTATTCTCAATTACTGCCGTATGTTAATGATAATAAGATACCGCAAGATAAACGTTTCAGCGTGTTATCACGCTGGCCAGATGGTATTACTCAGGTATTTCCGAAAAATGATGGCTTATCTTCTTGGTTAACCGGTGATTTTGATTCGATTGCCGTACGGGTAACCAGTCAGCCTGATGTTGTCGCCTTGTGTAATCAAGTTAATAAACCGATAGTCTCTACCAGCGCTAATTTGTCTGGTGAACCTCCGGTAAGTCAGTGGCAGGATTTATCTCCTGCATTAACTGATAAAATAGATTTTATTATCAAAGGCAAAACCTTAGGTTTTAACCAACCTTCCAGGATCATTGATGCACTAACAGGAGAAACGTTTCGACTATGAGTCAGATAAATATCGAACAAGTGATCGAGTTTTTAAAAACGCTGCAAGATAATATTTGCAACGCGTTAGAGCAGGCGGATGGCGAAGGGAAATTTGTTGAAGATAATTGGACACGGGCTGAAGGTGGTGGCGGCCGTACTCGGGTGATGACTAATGGTGCGGTAATCGAACAGGGTGGTGTCAATTTTTCCTTAGTGTCTGGTGATAAATTACCGCCTTCGGCAACGGCGCATCGTCCAGAATTAGCTGGTAGAAGCTGGCAGGCCTGTGGTGTATCGTTAGTTATTCATCCGAAAAATCCTTTTGTACCTACCTCTCATGCCAACGTAAGATTTTTTATTGCTGAGAAAGAAGGCGAACAGCCGGTTTGGTGGTTTGGTGGCGGTTTTGATTTAACGCCATTTTATCCGTTTATGGAAGATGTGGTTCACTGGCATCAAACAGCTAAAGCCTTATGTCATCCTTTTGGTGACACCGTTTATGATGAGCATAAAAAGTGGTGTGATCAATATTTTTATTTAAAACATCGTGATGAAACTCGTGGTGTTGGTGGCTTATTCTTTGATGATTTGAACTGTTGGAACTTTGAAACTTGCCTTAATTATATTAAGGCGGTTGGCCAGGGTTACATTGATGCTTATGTGCCTATTGTTAATAAGCGTAAAGATACCGAATTTACCGAGCAGCACCGTCAGTTTCAGTTGTATCGTCGCGGTCGTTATGTCGAGTTTAATCTGGTTTTTGATCGCGGTACCTTGTTTGGTTTGCAGTCAGGTGGCCGTACCGAGTCAATTTTAATGTCGATGCCGCCTTTGGCGCGCTGGGAATATAATTATCAGCCTCAAGCAGATAGTGAAGAAGCCCGCTTGGCACAATATTTAGTAGCAACCGACTGGTTGGCAGCAGAGTAGTTTTATGACAGAAAAAAATAATTTAGGACATTTCGCTCGTTTTGGTCCGGCAACTCGTAACAGTATTTTAGGCTTAAAAGCGGCGTATAAGCATGAAATTGCCTTTCGTCAGGAAGTATTTTTATTTATTGTTCTATTGCCGATCGCTAGTTATATGGCGAATGGCTTTGTCGAATTTTGCCTGTTAATTTCAGCAGTATTTGGCATTTTAATTACAGAATTGCTTAATTCTGGCATCGAAGCGGCAATTGACCGCATAGGATTAGAACGCCATGAGTTAAGCGGCCGGGCAAAAGACTTAGGCTCAGCGGCAGTATTTGTTGCTATCTGTTATTTCGTTCTGGTTTGGGGCTATAAAATTTATACTTTGTTTTAACTGCTTATCTTGTACAGCTATCAAGATAAACGGCGAAAAGGTGATTTAGATCATAAAAAATCATAGAGCAACCTCTGGTGCCGATTTCCAATTAGATAATAACTGGCATTTAAATGCGTCTGTGCGTTATATCGATATTGATACTGAAGCTAACTTCAAAATTGGTGATGCCATTAAAGGTTCAGCCGATGTTGCTGTTGACCCTATGGTGTATTCAGTAATGCTTGGTTATAAGTTTTAATAGCAACCAGCTCTAAGTCATAATAAAAAAGCTGTGCTGATAACGGGAAGAGTGCAGCTTTTTTAGTTTTTATCTGTTAACGATTGCGCTAACCTAAAGGGAATCAATTCTAGTCTTCAATATGTTATGGATCAGTATCGCGTTTACGGTAATCCGATAAAACAATCCCGTTCTCCTTTTATTCATCAGTTATTTGCCAAACAAACTGGGCAGCAACTTAACTATCAAAGTGAGTTAGTACCGCTAGATAAGTTTGCCGAAACTGTGTGGGCATTTGCTCAAGCAGGCGGTAAAGGTGCGAATGTCACAGTGCCATTTAAAGAACAGGCTTTGCAGTTATGTGACCACCTTTCTAATCGGGCGAAATTAGCTGGCGCCGTGAATACTCTGAGCTTTAAAGCAGGGAAAATCTTTGGTGATAATACTGATGGCTTGGGCTTAGTTAATGATCTGTTAGCTCATCAGGTGTTGATAGCCAAGAGCCGCATTTTATTATTAGGGGCTGGTGGAGCGGCTAAAGGCGTGGTTTTACCGTTACTTGAACAAAACCCTGATTCTATTGTAATAGCTAATAGAACTGTGAAAAAAGCGCAGCAATTGGTTGAACAATTTAACGATCAAGGGCTAACTTATGCGAGTTTTGAGCAGGCTAATCAAGGTGAATTTGATCTGATTATTAATGCCACTTCCGCGAGTTTATCAGGTGATAATTTGCCCATTTCGGAACATTTAATTAATCAGCAAGTCATTTGCTATGACATGGTATATGGTCAGCAAGATACTGTGTTTATCAAAGTAGCAAAACAGCATAAAGCTAAACAGGCCATTGATGGTTTAGGCATGCTGGTGGGGCAGGCGGCGGAAAGTTTTAATACTTGGCGTCAGGTAAAACCTGAAACTAACAGTGTATTAGCAAAATTGCGACAGGAGCTTTGCGTATGAATCAGGCTGTTCTATTTAACGATGACTTAAATTTTAATAAGCATCATCAAGCATGGTGCTTTACCGGTATTTTATCTGGGCAATTGATAACTTTCTATATTCATTCGCTGTCGTTATCTCGATTAAGTGAAATAGACAGCTGCACCAAATATGATTTAGAGGAAATTGCCGAGCTCTGGCTCGAAAAAAATGAACCAGAGGGCAATGAAGTACATATTAAAATGAAAGATTAAATCGTAAGGCTTTATTGTTCGGCTAAATAGTCATTTTTTAGTTCAACATAGTTATTTGCTGATTCTTTTAAAAAGGCTATTTCTGCTGCCTTTAATGGTCGTGCTTCTTTCATTGGGTTGCCAACGTAAAGAAAACCACTTTTTAATATTTTATTTGGCGGAACTACGGTACCAGCACCGATGAAAACATCATCTTCTACAACAGCCCCATCCATTACAATGGCACCCATGCCGACTAATACCCGGTTACCTATTGTGCAACCATGTAACATGCATTGATGACCGATAGTGACATCATCGCCTATTATTAGTGGGAAACCATCAGGATGAGCTTTTGATGTACGGGTTAAATGTAATATGGTTCCATCCTGAATATTTGTTCGCTCACCTATAGTCATTTTGTTTACATCGCCGCGAGCAGCAACTAATGGCCAGATGCTTGAATCACTTCCTATTGTTATATCACCAACCAAAACAGCGCTTTTATCTATATAAATATTTTCTCCTATATTGGGATAACTCCCTTTATATGAGCGCAAATTCTCCTGCTTCATTGTTTACCTCTTGTTGAAATAGATATTTGTATAAGAAAAGATTATGTGTTTATTTATTAAAAAGCGAATTTTTTAAAGTAAAGTTAAAATTATCGTTAAAAGAGATAGAGTTAATGATTGTAGTGAAATTCAGCATTTATTGAGTAAATAATGCCAATAAATTTAAGGGGTGTGTAAAAATAAAGCAAACAAACCGGTATTTCAAAAAAAATGAAATTAACTGTTGACGTGGTCGCAA
>CAZUHQ010000127.1:0-10764 GCA_964620605.1 uncultured Thalassotalea sp. | reverse complement strand
CGTTACCCTGACCGGGTAGTAATATTTGATTGCCCACCATTAATAGGGGTAACTGAAACTTTAGTGTTAGCAAATTTAGTCGGGCAGGCATTACTTGTTGTCGAAGAATCTAAAACGACAATTGCGAATATCAAAACCGCTACCGAGGCTCTTAATGAAGATTTAGCTCTCGGCATTGTAATGAATAAAGCAATAAGATCTCATAAGGATTTGTATGGCTATTATGGCTATGGATACGGTGAAAAAGACTAAACTTGCAGCAATAATTTCCACATCACTCCTGATTCAACCCATTGTTGCGGGCGAATGGCTATTTGCACCAAAAATTATTGTTGATGAGACTTATACAGATAATGTTGAGCTAACCTTGGATAGTAAACAATTAAGTTTAGTTAGCCAAACAGGGGTGGGAATAGACTCAAGCTATAATTCTCAGTACCTTAATTTCAACTTTGATTCAAATAGTGTTTATGCCATGTACAGCCATAATCACGACCTTGATAACGATTACCATACTCTTAATGGCGACCTATCCTTAAAACTAGGCGACACCGGTTTTTCATTAATAGGTGACGCAGATATTTATAACCGTTCAAAAAATAGCACTCGTAATGCGCTTGCAGATATAGTTTCAGCAGATACTGTACGTGTTGAAACATATATCGGTGGACTGGCTTACCATAACGTTAACAGTCAGTTTAAAATTGACACTGACATAAAATATCATTTGTCTAAATCAGAAGATGATATAGGTAATTTTGAAGGTTATAGCGCCAATTTTCTATCAAATAATGGCAGTTCTTCATATGCGATATTTTGGCATGCAGCCGGTCAATATCAGGAACTAAAAAATAATGGGCAAACAAGTTTATCCTATCAGGGAGAGATCAAATTAGGCGCAATAACCTCTTGGAAAATCAACCCTTTTGTCCGATATTTTGATGAAGACAATACAGGTACAGTCAATACAGGTCAATCGACGGAATCTAACTCTTATGGTATGGGTCTTAGATGGTTAATCTCACCCAAACTTTTTATTGATGCTTCCTACAATTACCCTATCGGTACAACACTTGATTTAGCAGGTGAAAAACAAACTAACTATGTTGACCTAAGTGTCAACTGGCAGCCTTCTGTCAGAACAAGCTTAAAGGCCAATTATTCGCAACGTTTTTTTGGTGATACCTATGGTTTAAATTTATCACATAAAAATAAGCGGTTAACTAATGAAATAAAATATGAAGAAGTCATGAAAAGCTTCACTCGTAACAATTACGAACTCGTTTCATTAGGTAATTTTTGGTGCCCAGATAATAGCAATAATATCAATTTGAACAATTGCTTTGTCCAGGATGGACAAGATATTGATTTTGATAATTTTCAATTATTCAATATGCAAGACTTCCTCATAACCGAAGACAACGTTTTCTCATTATATAAGAATTTATCTTGGCATAGTGAGCTCTCCTTTGCTAGAAGTACTTTTCAATTTAATGCCGAGCACTCAGACAGAGAAAACTTAAGCGACAATAACGAAGATGAGAGAACAAGTGTAACATTCTTAGCAACAAGAAAATTAACAAAAATTTCAAATATTGAACTCGATGCATCTTATACCGACAATTGGTGGCGAAAAGGCAGTGAAAATGAGCGAAGAGAACGCTACCGAAAAGTAGCGTTCTCTTACACCAAATCAATCAACAGTAAACTCTTAGTAAACATTAGTTTAGCGCATGTTAACCGTAGTTCAGATGCTCAACAGTATAATTATGAAGAAGGTCGCGTGACCTTTAAGATCACAAAAGATTTTTAATATGTATGAAAAGTATTATGGTTTTAAAGAAAAGCCATTCCAGTTAAGTCCGGATCCCAGGTTCTTTTTCGCCTCCAGCCATCATCAGCGAGCGCTTTCCTATTTGCAATATGGCCTAGATCAGGGTGAAGGCTTTATCGTTATCACAGGACCAATCGGTACGGGTAAAACCACGATAGCACGCAATTTATTAAGCCATATAGGTGATGAAAGCATAGTTGCCGCTCAACTGGTAACCACAAAACTGGATCCACAAGAACTTTTAGCACTCGTGGTTTCAGAATTTCATATCGAGTGTAAAGGTGATAGCAAAGCGGATTTATTACAGGCCATTGAGCAGTTTTTAATTAGCCTGCACAAACAAGGTAAACGGGCATTGCTGATTGTTGATGAAGCGCAGAATTTACCTTCAGAAACCGTTGAAGAACTGCGTATGCTGTCAAATTTCCAGCTGGACAATAAGCCGCTGATTCAGAGCTTTTTATTAGGGCAGGAAGAACTCAAACCTATTATCCAGGCGCCAAATATGGAGCAGTTCAGGCAACGTATTATCGCCTCGGCGCACCTTAAACCCTTAACAGTTGAAGAAGTAAAAGAATATATCAATCACAGATTGCACCAGGCCGGCTGTAACCGCGAAGATCTGTTTTCCGATAATGCATTCGACCTTATCCATGAAAAAACCTTGGGAGTTCCGCGTAAAATCAACATCTTTGTTGATCGACTATTACTGTTCGGTTTTCTTGAAGAATTAGATGAAATCAACACAGATGCAATAATGAACGTTGCCGAAGAAATGGAAATTGAACTTACTGGCTCACTTAACAGCTCAGAATTGAAAAGTCAGGAGCCTAGCCAGCAAATGGTGGTTAATTCATCAGAAAATGTCGAGCATATCAAAGAAGTGCTGCGCGAAGTTGAAGAAATACTCGAATCTTCCATCAAGCAAAAAGTGAAAATGGCGCGCTATGTTGATAAATTACTTAAGCATAAGAGTAAACTTTACGCCGAAGAAAATATAGAAAATGCCAAATAATATATAAAACGGCATTTATTTATCACGAAACAAAAGCCGCAAGCTCATGGGAACCTGCGGCTTTTGATTATTATACTTCAAGCCGCATTAATCGGTATTAATGCTTAACGAATACTTGTCGATTAACGAATAAAGCGTCGGCCGAGTAACCCCTAACAATTCCGCGCATTTTGACATATTGCCCTCAGACAAAGCATAAGCTTTTTGAATGGCAATAGTTTCCGCCTGCTCACGCACTTGCCGTAAATTCAGATTCAGTTCCAGATCGGTATCGACATGGTCAAAAAAGCCTAAATCCATGGCAGTAACCTGAGTGCCGGTTGACATGATCACTGAGCTTTTAACCTTATTTTGCAACTCACGAATATTGCCCGGCCATTTATGTGCTTTTAACGCACTTAAGCCGTCTTCAGAAAAGCTTTTAACATTACTTTTATATTCTTTGGCATAACGCTGTAAAAAGAACTGAGCAAGGATCAAGATATCCTCATCACGATCTCTAAGTGGCGGAATGTTTAGCGTAATTTCACTGACCCGATAAAACAAATCTTCCCTAAAGGTTTTATTGGCGACCATTTCTTCCAGGTTTTGATTAGTCGCGCAGACCACTCGCACATCCACTTCAATTTCCTGACGGCCACCCAAACGCTCTATTTTCTTTTCCTGCAAAAAACGTAAAAGTTTCGCCTGCAAGTTAAACGGCATATCACCGATTTCATCGAGAAACAGCGTACCGCCTTCTGCGCACTCAATTTTGCCCTTAGTGGTACGTACCGCGCCGGTAAATGCACCTTTTTCGAAGCCAAACAATTCGCTTTCCAGCAGGGTTTCAGGAATGGAAGCACAATTAATCGCAATAAACGGCTTTTTACTGCGGTCACTTGCCAAATGCACGGCATTAGCGGTGACTTCCTTACCCGTGCCACTTTCGCCAAGTAATAATGCGGTGATTTGCGTGGGCGCAATTCGCTTAACCATCATCCGCAGCCGCTCGATAGTTTCACTGTTACCAATAATACCAATATCATTGCCGCCAACAGCGCGCATCAAACGATTTTCTTCTTCCAACTTGGCAACACTAAAGGCTCTGGCAACAATAACATTGATCACCTCAGATTCGATCGGCTTTTGATAAAAGTCATACGCGCCAAGCGCTATCGCTTTTAGTGCATTTTCCCTGTCATCATTGCCGGTGATCACTATCACTTTAGTGTGAGGAGCAATTTTTAATATTTCTTCCAGTGCGGCTAAGCCTTCTGTGGCATTTGCCGGATCTGGTGGCAGACCTAAATCTAAGGTGACTACTTTAGGTTCAAAACGGCGCACAGCAGCAATAGCGCTTTCTCTATCACTGGCCAGTACCGCTTCATAATCAGACAAACTCCATTTTAATTGTTTTTGAATTCCTTTATCGTCATCAACAACCAACAATTTTTCCATGCTGATATAGTCCTTAACCTATATAAATTTCTTATTATTTATTCGGATGTTGCAATGGTAACCGAATATTAAACTCTGTGCCTTGATTTTCAACACTCTTTACCGCAATTGTGCCTGCCATGCCCTGAATAAACTGTTTCGCTTCATAAACCCCTATGCCCATACCGGCATTGCCTTTAGTGGTATCAAACGGCTTAAATAAACGATTGTTAATAAAGGCTTCGCTCATACCACAGCCATTATCGCGAATTTTAATAGCCACTTCCCGCGAAGACACAGTTAAGCTTACTTTAACCCAGCCATCGTCAGTTGTCGCCTCCTGGGCATTTTGAATCAAATGATTGAGTACTGAATGAAACTTCTCTTGTTCTAGCACCAATGAACAAGGCACTAATTGCTCGATTTCAACTTCCGGTTTTTCAACATTGCGTTGCTTAACCACTTGCTTAATCAATGGCTCCAGGGCAACTTCTCGGGTATTAGTCTGAGCAATTTGTTTATTTCTTAGTTGTGATAAAACTTTAGTTAGCCGTTCTGTTGCCGAATCAACGGTTTCAAAAACATCATCAACAAACTCCGAGTTATTTCGATGTTTTTCTGCATTCGTAGTTATAAGCGCCAGCTGAGCCTGAATGTTTTTTAAATCATGCACCAAAAATGCCGACATCCGGTTAAAGGCATCGAACTGTTTCGCTTCCGCCAGTTCATCATTCGCTTCATTTAGTGAGACAAAATTACCCAGCTGCTTGGAAACCGCAAATAACAGATCGCGATCTTCCCAGTTCAGCTGCTCTGAATCATGCACTTGTCCGATAACAAATAAGCCATAAAACGCTTTACCGATAAAGATCGGCACTATGATGCGAACATTAAAGCTGCGGAACAAATCAACATCAATATTAAGCTCAGGATACATGCCAGGCTTAACTTCAAATTCATCAACATCAACAATCCAGCCCTTTTGTACGCAAAACCGGCTCACTAATGCCAGTTGTATGTTAAACGCGTCGCTCAAGGCTAAACCTTGAGAAAACTTAATATCAAAATGCAGATCATTTTTTTTCTTAATGATGGCGCCGCCCTTGGCATTAAGTTTCGACATCATGATCGACGTCGCCATCTGGTAATAACTTTCCGCACTAGTGGTTTCAATTTTCTCAATTAAATCCAACCATTCATCGCGATATTCATAACGATTAGCAAAAAAGTTTTTCGCAATAAAAACTTTTAACTTGCGCCTAAGCGACTCAGTGATCAATAAAGTGACCAGTACGATGCCACTGAGCAATAAAAAACCGATGCTGACGACACTGCCCCACTCGCCACCGATATAGTTAATGATGTAACCGGCAAACGCCATGATCAGTAAATAAATGCCCGCCATCATTAAAATCGAACTGTAAAACACCACCTGACGGGAAACAAAAATCCTCACAGAGCCGTTTTTCACCCGGCGAGTACTGATCAGCAATAACGGTACTATCACTAATGCGATATATCCCCGACTGTACCAGAAATCAAAATCGATGCCGTTCACCATAGTCGCCTGGGCATAAAGGACAAAATCAAATATTGAAACACTGGCAAGCGCAACTATTAACGGCCAGATCGCCCAGCGGACATGATCATCGGCGCTACGATAGAGCTGCTCAATTAATACCAAGGTCCATAAGTTCAAAACAATAAAGAGTAAAAACAAGTATTCGTAAGAATAATTAAACCAATAGGTTGCGAGCCAGCTGGCTGACATCAACAGCAGCCAGAAACTCAGATACTGACGAATATGATAATTACTTAACAAACGGCGAACGGAAGTAAGTTCGGTATTGCAGATCAACAACATTACAGACCAAAAGGCTATTTTAACGCCATCAGCCAGCATCACCCACTGTAAATTAAAGCCCCATTTAATTTGGCCAAAGGCAATCGCATTTGCCGCCAGGCTTGTTAATGCCGACACTATCATCCACTGCGCCAATAACGAGTTATTACGGGCAGCAAAAATTAACAGGGTAAAAACTAAATAGGCGCCCGCACTTAACGCAAAGCCTACCAGACCAATAAATTCCATACTGACTAATTGACCTTAAGATTGCGAGAGAATAATTGCGTTAAAATAGGGACTAGCATAAAGCTGGCAATCGCCGAAACACACAAGCCCGAGATAATCACCACACCTAGAGGCTGCCATAAACTGCCTCCGAATAAGGTTAACGGTAATAAACCACCAATCGTCGTTAGCGTGGTTAATAAGATAGGGGTAAAACGGGTCGCGCTGGCGTCCAGTATCGCAAGCTGCATATCTCGACCTCGGGAAAAATTATGATTTGCGGTATCGATTAAAATAATTGCATTGTTAACTACAATGCCGAATAAGCTGATCAAGCCGATAAAGGCCATCATGGAAAATGAAAGATCAAAGAGGTATAAGCCAATAACCGAGCCGGCAATGGCAAAAGGAATTGAAGTAAAGATCACTAACGGCTGCATAAAGGATTTAAACTGCAACACTAACACAGAAAAAATGCCGATTGCGGTAATAATCATGATTTGTGACAGTCCGGCAAATGACTCCTGGCGAGATTCTTCTTCCCCACCCAAGCTATAGTCCATGCCCGCAGGAAACGGGTAATTATCCAAATAATCGATCACTTGCTGAGTCAAGGCTGTCACGGAATAACCGCGATCCGCATCTGCGGAGACTTTCGCCATCCGCTGTTTTTGATAATGGAAAAATTCAGAATGTCCTTTCGCCAGTTCCACGGAAACAACCTGACTCAGAGGCACCAATTGCTGATGAATATTAGCGATATATATCTTATCCAGCACCGAGATATTAACATTTTTACTCTGTACTAAAATAGGGTAACTTTCACCATTTGTGTCGCTAAACTGGCCAATATAACTGCCACTGATCACCGTTTTCAAGGCAAGATCGAGCTGATTGATATCTATGCCCGTCATACCGGCCTTTTCATAATCGATATTCATCACTAATTCGGTATTAGCCAGGCCTATCGGATTTTCAATATTGATCACCCCGGTTAAATTAGCCATAAAGTGCGCGAGATCTTTTGCCACCACTTCCAAATCATTTAACGATTCACTCATTAATCGTACAGTGATCGGTTGATCTGTCACTGGCCCCTGGGTAAATTCCTTGACGGTGATTTTCGCTTGATGCCAGCTGGCAAACTCAGTGCGCAGTTGAGTCACCAATTGCGCCATTTTCTGCTCATTAAACTCGGCGAGCACCACTAACAACTGGCCATAGTTGGCAACGCCACGTTTCGGCACTTCATTATAATAAATTCTTGGATTGGAATTCCCGACATTGAGCGCCAACTCATCGATTAGCGGGTAACTTTTTAATTGCTGTGCAACCTGATGGATAACCTCGTCGGTGTAGGTGAGCGAAGAGTTTCTCGGCGCTTCCACCTCGATTAAAATCATCGGTTTTTCCGCCTTGGGAAACAAACTTAAGCCAACCTGACTAAACAAGGAAAACATCGCCGCCAGTGCGATAATAAAGAAAAAAACAACGATAACTTTTCGTTTCATCAGGACATTTAGCAAGCTTTTATAAGGCCCTAAGGCAAAAGCATTAACATAGTGTTGTAACATTTTAAACTTGCTGGTTTTACTATTAAAAAGCTTGCTCGATAATAATGGCGTAAAAGTCAGCGCCAAAATCAAT
Source organism: uncultured Thalassotalea sp. (assembly GCA_964620605.1). Classification (GTDB taxonomy): domain Bacteria; phylum Pseudomonadota; class Gammaproteobacteria; order Enterobacterales; family Alteromonadaceae; genus Thalassotalea_E. The sequence continues at coordinate 2,778 of CAZUHQ010000127.1, read as the reverse complement.
GAAGCCAATAATACTAACACCACAGTTACCGGCATAGAACGAATAAAATCACCGGTATCACTGGCTAGCATTAGCATAGGTAAAAACGCAAACATGGTAGTTACCGTACCACTGGTGATCGCCCAACCAACCTTGCTGGCACCTGAAGCAGCAGCCTCTTTTAAACTCAAATGCTGCTGCTTTTCCCGGTGAATACTCTCAGTGACTACTATGGCGTTATCCACTAATAACCCGAGTGCGATAATCAAACCAACAATCGACATTTGTTGTAATCCAAAACCGGCAAAGTCCAGCCAGCCGATAGCGATTAAAAATGATAACGGGATCACGGCAATCACCACTAAGGCTTCTCTGACACCTAGAAATAACAGCGACATTACTCCAACGAGCACTAAGCCTTGCCATAAGTTATCAAAAAAGCCATTTACCCGGGTTTCAACGCTATCAGCCTGCTTAAACAGCATGGTCAACTTAACCTCTTCAGGTAACTGCTGACGAAACTGTTCAACTTCCGTAGTTAGCTGCTCGGTCAAATCAAAAATATTGGTATTTTTCCGCTGCTCCAGGGTAATAAAAATCACCGGATTATCATTAAAATAGGCAAGATAGGACGGCTTAACATTGCCAAATTCTATCGTGGCAATATCTTTAAGTTTCACTACTAACTCGGGATTGGCATAGACAACAGTGTCAGCGAGCTGGCTAATTTGTTGATAATTACCGCTGGCCTTGACATTAAAACGACGCGTTCCTGCATTGAGAAATCCTGGGGTAATATTCAGTGCCCGACCCTGTAATACCTGATTCACCTGATTGACCGACAGGCCATAATGCTGCAACACATTTAAATTCAAATCGACGCTAACTACTTGCTGCGGATAGCCCCAGATGTCGGCCTTTTTCACGCTGGCAATAGTTTCCAAGCGTTTTTCCAGCTTTTTCGCATAAAACTCCATTTTCTTATAGTCGATGGGTTCAGTCCACAACGCCAGCTGCGCAACCGCCACACTGGTCGGCGTTGCCTTTAATACCAGGACATCCTGAACATCAGCTGGCAACCTCGGCTTGACCGTAGCAACCGCCTGTTTGATCTCATCAAAAGCAATTTGCGGGTCACTGCCATAAATAAACTTAATTTCAATACGCGCACCATCATTTTTGATCTGGGTTTCAATTTGCTTAATCCCCTCAATATCAGAAAATTCCTGCTCTAGCGGGTTAACCACTAAAGTTTCAATATCATTGGGCGACACTCCAGGATAAATCACTTCGATTAGGGTAATGGGAATATCAAATTGAGGATCCTCAGAACGAGGCATATTAAAATAAGAAACCACACCAACTAACACCATCAAGATGACAATAGTTAAGGTAAACTGCGAGTTATTAATTGCAATACCAGGTAACTTCATCGCTATTACTCGCTAACTTTCAGCTGTTGCCAGCCATTAACAACAATATCTAAAGCATCATTCTGGCTTACCGTACTCAGATACAAAAACTGATTATCCATGTTTAAGACATTAAAAGTTTGATGCAAAAAGCGCTCATCTTCAGTTTTAGTCATCAAGATGGCATTTCCCGCATCATCCATGGCAATTAACGCACTTAACGGCACCTTATAAACAAACTTTTCACTAACAAAATTAATTTCAACCTGAGCCATTTGCCCGGCAACCACTCCCTGGCCTGCTTGCAAATCGGCTAATAGCACTTCGATTAAATACAGCTGACCATCGGTATTGCTAACTACAGGTACTTTAGAGATCACACCATTAACTTCACCCAAATTAGCCAGCCTGACCCGCACCTGTTGCCCAAGCTTAACAAAAGCAATTTCACTATCTGTTAAACTGACTTTGACCACTAAATTTTTATCCGTGGCTGCTACCGCTAAAACCTGCTGGCCAGGCGCATGAAACTCGGCTAGTTCACTAAACCGACTCAATACCACACCATCGAAAGGTGCATAGATTTCTGCTTTTTCAAGGTTATAAAATGCAACCTGATAGGCTTCCCTTACCGTATCGACATGGGTTTGTGCAGCATCCAGCTCCTGCTCAGAACTCAATTCCCGTTCCATAAGCTGCTTAATGCGATTAACCTCGCGTTTAGCCTGTAACAACTGGCTATATTTGGCATTTTTATCCGCTTTGAGCTCTTCAGTATTGAGCGAAGCCAGCAACTGGCCTTGAGTAAAAAACTCTCCTTCATCTACCGACAATTTTTTTAGAAAACCACTGCTTTTAAACGAAAGGTTTAAGGTGCGTTTAAATGCCACCTTACCGGCACGAGTAAAAGATTTTTCATAAGGAGAAACGGACACTTGCGCTAACTCATAATTTTGCGCTGCAACTAGAGAAGGCACCAATATAGAAAAGACGATCAAATAACGAGACAAATATTTCATAGCTTCGACTGTAACTACCTTGTTGATGTAACTAGCATTTATTATAGTGCTACTTTAAGCTGACACACGATAAATGTACATTAAATTCCAGGAATTAGCCGCTTTAGTCGCCAACAGCAAGCGAAAGATGTAAATAATTTCATCGGATCATCTAGACAAGCTCACAGATACCCATTAGTATTGCCGCGTTTGATGCACCCATAGCTCAGCTGGATAGAGCGCTGCCCTCCGGAAGGGGAGTTATAGTTAATTGGGAGCACAGTAATAGTGAACTTATAGTGTATTTCGTAAGTTCACATTACATCTAAGTATTAGTGAATACTTATTGCTAAGTATATGTTTTTATTGACCACCCGTAGCTCAGCTGG
>CAZUHQ010000126.1:0-10796 GCA_964620605.1 uncultured Thalassotalea sp. | reverse complement strand
GAAAAGTATCAGCTCGATCTTCATGTAGTGAATGCGGAAGTCGATCCTAGCTTTGCCTTTATGCCGCTGGATAAAGACGGCAAAATTCGCATGGACTGTTCGTCACCCTATGCGATGTCTGGCTTGATCGCGATGAAAGACAATTACGATGTTGCCGTTGGTAATGATCCCGACTTTGATCGTCATGGCATAGTGACCAAATCAGGCGGCTTAATGAATCCTAATCATTTTCTGGCAGTCGCTATTCATTATTTAATGACTCACAGAAATTGGCCCAAGACTTGTAAAATTGGTAAAACGCTGGTTTCAAGTTCGTTAATCGATCGTGTCGCAAAATTAGTTAACCGCCCACTATCTGAAGTGCCGGTAGGCTTTAAGTGGTTTGTCGATGGTTTGCATGATGCCAGTTATGCTTTTGGCGGTGAGGAGAGCGCCGGTGCCGCCTTTATCACTAAAGACGGTAGCTGTTGGACGACAGATAAAGACGGCTTTATTATGGCGCTATTAGCGGCAGAGATTTTAGCAGTCACCCAAAAAGATCCTTATCAATATTATCTGGAGTTGGTGGAACAGCTGGGCCAGCCATTCTATGGCCGAGTTGAAGCGGTTGCCAGTTTCGAGCAGAAAAAGGTATTAACGTCACTGACCTGTGAAGATGTTAACCAAGAGTTGTTAGCGGGTGAGCGAATTACTCAGGTGATGTCACATGCACCTGGTAATAACGCCGCAATAGGTGGTGTTAAAGTGACTACCGAAAATGGCTGGTTCGCCGCCAGACCATCGGGTACCGAAGAAATTTATAAAATCTATGCTGAAAGCTTTATCAGTGAACAACATCTTGAGCAAATTATTAATGATGCCCAGCAATTAATTGACCAGGTGTTTAAAGCTAATGGTGTATAGCAAGGATTAATTACCCGTCTTGGGTAATATACTTTCACTTTGTTGTAAAAGGTGTATATTGACTGACTGGTTAATATACACCTTTTTGCTTACTAACAATAAAAATAACGAATGTCACATAAGAAATATATCCACCGGCCAACGGTGATTAAAGATCTGATGATAGTGGTTATTGTCAATGTCTTACTGATGTTGCTGTTTAGCCAGTTCGACATGCTTGAGTGGATTTATCAGCTTTCTCGCCGTTATCCGGCTTACCAACTCGATGCTTTAGTGCCGTTGGCTATTAGCATCTCTTTATGTTTATTAGTGTTTTCTTATCGAAGAATCGTTGAACTCGGCACTTTGGCCACTGCATTAGAAAAAATGGCTTTAGTCGATTCGCTGACCGGTTTGCCGAATCGCCGCTCCGGACAAATACGTTTGTTTGCCTGGTGTCAAAAAGCTGAGCGCAAGGGCAAAACCTTTGCAGTTTATCAGTTAAACTTAGACGGCTTTAAACAAGTTAATACCATTTACGGTCAATCGATTGGCGATGAAGTATTAAAGCAAGTGGCGTTAATGTTAACTGAGTTTTTGCCACCTTCAGCCTTAATTTGTCGTTGGCTGGATGATACTTATCTCGTGGCAATTCGCTTAAGCACTATTGACAACCCGCACCAGTATGCCTATCAAATTCAGGCGGCCATTAATCATAAAATATTAACTAACACCATGGATTTAACGGTTTCCATCGGTTATAAAATTTGGCAAAACGGCCAGCAGGTTGAGGATATTTATCACGATGTTGAACAGGCGCTGATGGATGCCAAACATTCAGGTAAGAGCCAGGTTAAAGGTAACTAATGACATTCGCTTGGTTGAGTAATGCAGATAATTTGAGCTGGCAGCTACGAATTAATGGCGCGATCTTTTACAATAGTGACAAATGCTACTAACAGGTAAGAAATCGTTTTGCAAAACATACAACAGCAATTACAACAATACGGTGATTTTCTCGCGATCACCCGAGCCCATGAATGGTCGCTTGCGCCATCTTTTACTTTTGAAGTGACCGATAAACAAAGCCAAACCCGCTCAAAAGTGACTGTGCTTGATACGGGAATTATTGTTTTTGAACCCATTGAGCGTCTAACGACTAAAGATATCGTGCTTTCCAGTGGTGTCCACGGTAATGAAACCGCACCAATCGAAATTTGTGCCAAGCTGGTTCAGCAGCTTATTTTAGGTGAGCTTAAACTGACCGAGCGGGTGCTGTTTTTATTTGGCAACCCGGCGGCGATGAATATTGCTCAGCGTTTTGTCGAAGAAAACATGAACCGTTTGTTTTTTGGTGGTCATTCTATTGATCAGGGGCAAGGTGCAGGGCTGATTAACAAAGAACGTCACCGCGCCTTGTTGCTGGAAAATACCGTACGAGATTTTTTTGAGCAAGGTAGTGCATTAGCGAGTGAACCAGGCTGTGATCGCGAGCGTTATCATTACGATCTCCACACCGCTATTCGCGGTGCTAAATATGATAAATTTGCCGTTTACCCTCATACTCACGGGGCACCGCGGAAAAAGCAGCAACTTCAGTTTCTAAAAGCCTGCGGCGTCAATACTATCTTGTTATCTAACTCACCAACCACGACTTTTAGTTATTTTTCTGCTCGTCAGTTTGGCGCCGATGCCTTTACCGTTGAACTCGGTAAAGTCAGACCCTTTGGTGAAAATGACATGACAAATTTTGCCACGGTTGAACAAACCCTGACTAAGTTTATTTCCGGGCAGGATTTAGCACTAGCGCCTTATAAAGAAAAAGATTTTAATATCTTTGTTATTTCACAAATCATTAATCGTACTCAGGAAAGTTTCCAGTTAAATTTTGCCGATGATGTTGAAAACTTTACCGATTTCCCGGTAGGTGAAGTGTTAGCTTATGACGGCGATACTGAAATTAAAACCCAGCAACCGGGAGAAGCTATTATTTTCCCCAATGCCCAAGTAGCTATCGGGCAACGTGCACTGTTAACGGTTGTCCCGACCAGTTTATAAACTATTCTTTTATGGGTAAAAATGCCGAAAATCAGCATAAATAACGGGCTGGTTTTCGGCGCTAAATCATGTGAAATACTTGTATTTCAGTTTACGTAAAGGTAAAGTGTCGGCAGTTAATCATTACAACAACCTCCTTTAATAAAAAACAAAATTAATACTTGTTATCAGTTGTCTATACTAGGTAAGCAAGGATAATTAATACCCTTGCGTGCAAGGACATAATAAAGAGAATGCTATGAACACTGAAATATATAAAGAAAGTCCGGTTGTCCATCAGCCTGCTTTCATTGACGGTCATTCAGTTGAAATCCCAATCCTCAAAATTTTACAACAAGACGGCAGCGTTTATGACGGCGCAGAGTTACCTGAATTAGATCAGGAGGATGCGGTCAAAGTCTATAAAGCGTTAGCGTTTCACCGGGTATTGGATGAACGTATGGTGGCGGCGCAGCGTCAAGGTCGTATTAGTTTTTACATGGCGGCCTTAGGTGAAGAAGCGGCCAGTGTCGGTGGTGCTGCCGGATTAGAGCCACAAGATATGATCATGGCGCAATATCGTGAGCAGGGCGCCTTAATTTATCGCGGTTTTTCATTGGAAAACTTTATGAACCAGATGTTTTCCAATGAAAAGGATTTAGGGAAAGGTCGTCAGATGCCGATTCATTACGGCAGCAATGAACTTAATTATATGACGATTTCATCACCACTTGGTACGCAAATTCCTCAAGCTGCCGGTTATGCTTATGGTCAAAAACTACAGGGCAAAGATGCGGTAACCATTTGTTATTTTGGTGAAGGTGCAGCTTCTGAAGGTGATTTCCACGCTGGTCTAAACATGGCGGCGGTTCATCAGGCACCGGTGATTTTCTTCTGTCGTAACAATGGTTATGCGATTTCTACGCCGTCAGATGAGCAATATATTGGTAATGGTATTGCATCACGCGGTGTTGGTTATGGCATTAAAACCATTCGTATTGACGGTAATGATATTCTAGCGGTGATCAAGGCTGTGCAGTTTGCTCGTGACTACGCGTTAAAAGAAAACAAGCCGATGATTATTGAAGCGATGTCGTATCGTCTTGGCGCTCATTCAACTTCTGACGATCCATCCGGTTACCGTACCCGTGAAGAAGAAGCGAAATGGCAAGCACATGACCCGATTTTACGAATGAAAAACTGGATGCTGGCGCAAAACTGGTGGGACGAGGAGCAAGAAACGGCTTTATTTGAAACCTTACGTGAACAGGTACTGGCGGCGGTGAAAGTGGCAGAAAAAATTGATAAGCCACCAGTCGAAGATTTAGTCACTGATGTTTATGATCAAATTCCAGCCCATCTGCAAAAACAATTAGATGAATTGAAAACTCATATTAAAAAATACCCACAATCATACCCATTTACTGCTGGGAGAATTAAATAATGGCGCAAATGAACTTATTACAAGCAATTAATAATGCTCTTGATATTGCCATGGCAGAAAATGACAGTACTTTGTGCTTTGGTGAAGATGTCGGTCATTTTGGTGGCGTATTCCGCGCAACTAGCGGTTTACAGGAAAAATACGGTAAAGCGCGCTGTTTTAACACTCCGCTGGTTGAACAGGGGATTATCGGTTTTGCCAATGGTTTGGCGGCGCAGGGCAGTCGCCCAATTGCCGAAATTCAGTTTGCCGATTACATTTTCCCGGCATTTGACCAAATTGTTAACGAGTCGGCAAAATTTAGATACCGCAGCGGTAACGAGTTTAATGTTGGGCAGTTAACCATACGTACACCGTACGGCGGTGGTATCGCCGGTGGTTTATATCACAGCCAGTCGCCTGAGGCTTACTTTGCCCATACTCCGGGCTTGAAGTTAGTGGTGCCACGTAATCCGTATCAGGCAAAAGGCTTGTTATTAGCATCGATTCGCGACGATAACCCGGTAGTATTTTTTGAGCCTAAGCGCTTATATCGTGCCTCGGTTGGTGAAGTGCCGGAAGAAGATTATCAATTGCCATTAGGCAAAGCGGAAGTGATGCAACAGGGCAGTGATGTTACGTTATTAGCCTGGGGCGCCCAGCTGGAAATCGTCGAAAAAGCGGCTGAGCTAGCGACCAAAGATGGTATTTCCTGTGAGATCATCGACTTACGCACGATTTTACCTTGGGATGTAGAAACTGTTGCCAATTCTGTAATGAAAACCGGTCGCTTGGTGATTTCTCAGGAAGCACCGTTAACTGCGGGTTTTGCCAGTGAAATTTCCGCCACTATTCAAAGCGAGTGCTTTCTGCATTTGGAATCGCCAATTGCCCGGGTTTGCGGTATGGACACGCCTTACCCATTAGCACTTGAAAAAGAATATGTCGCGGATCATTTGAAAATTTATCAAGCGATTAAAGATAGCGTAAATTACTAGGATATTAGACATGAGCATTGATTTTATATTACCGGATATTGGTGAAGGTATCGTTGAATGTGAACTGGTTGAATGGCTAGTAAAAGAAGGTGACACTATCGCTGAAGATCAGCCGGTCGCCGATGTCATGACAGATAAGGCTCTGGTACAAATTCCAGCGATGCATTCTGGTGTGGTGGATAAACTCTATTATCAAAAAGGTGATATTGCCAAGGTGCACCAACCACTGTTTGCCATGACGCCATCTGATGGTGCTGCCGGACAAACTGCAGCAGCTGAAACACCTGCTTCCGTTGCAGAAACACCAGCTGCCAGTGAAGCGCAAGTATCAGGCACTATTGTTGAAGATTTTATTTTACCGGATATCGGCGAAGGCATCGTTGAATGTGAAGTGGTGGAATGGCTGGTAGCCGAAGGCGAGAAAATTGAAGAAGATCAGCCGGTTGCCGATGTGATGACAGATAAAGCTTTAGTGCAAATACCTGCGATGCATGCCGGTACTGTGGTTAAGCTTTATTACAATAAAGGCGATATTGCGAAAGTACATGCGCCGTTATTTTCATTGGAAAGAGCGGGGACAAGTACGGTTGTAGCGCCTGCGACTGTAGAAAAAGCAGCTGCTGAAATTAAGCCTGAGCCACAAGCCGCTTCGTCAAGCCAAGCAAAAGTAGCATCAGCAAAAGTCGTCAATGAAAAAGCCATTGCCAGCCCGGCAGTGCGCCGTGTTGCCCGCGAATTAAATGTCAATATTCATCAGGTACCAGGCAGTGGCAAAAAAGGCCGGGTTTATAAAGAGGATGTATTAGCGTTTAATCAGGCAGATACTGCACCTGAAGTACAAGCCAGTACTGCGCCAGTTGCTGCAACCGGCGGCACAAGGGTTGAACCTATTCGTGGCGTTAAAGCGGTGATGGCGAAAGCCATGACCTTGTCTGTTTCTACTATTCCGCATTTTACTTACTGTGAAGAGATTGATATGACCAATCTCATTAAACTGCGCGCTGAGTTAAAAGAGGTTTATGCCAAGCAAGATATCAAATTGACCATGATGCCTTTCTTTATGAAAGCGATGTCGCTGGCGTTAAAACAGTTCCCTGTGGTTAATTCTCAGCCTAATGATGACTGTACAGAACTGACTTATTTTGACGATCACAACATCGGCATGGCGGTAGATTCAAAAGTTGGCCTATTGGTACCGAACGTTAAACAGGTACAGGCTAAATCAATTATTGATCTGGCGTTAGATATTACCCGCCTAACTAATGATGCCCGTTCTGGACGAGTTTCTAATGACGATCTTAAAGGCGGTACTATTACCATCTCCAATATCGGTGCTATTGGTGGTACGGTGGCAACGCCAATCATCACTAAACCACAAGTAGCCATTGTTGCCTTAGGTAAATTGCAAAAACTGCCGCGCTTTAACGATAAAGGAGAAGTGGAAGCGCGCTCTATAATGCAAGTGAGTTGGTCGGGTGATCACCGTATCATTGATGGTGGTACCATGGCGAAATTTAGCAATTTATGGAAGTCATTCCTCGAAGAACCGTCGAATATGCTGGTGCATATGGCCTAGTTTACGTAGCTTGCCCAAGCCCAATATAATCAAAAGCCTGTAACATGCAGGCTTTTTTGTTAAAGCATGGCTGACTCTAGGTCAGTGAGGCGCCGATAGCCTGTTAATCAACATCTTGCCTCTATTCGTTTTCGCTGAGTGAGCAGATCATGAATCAAATTGGTATTACTACTAAAATTGATAGCTGAAACTGAGCCGAACATTTCTCGGGGCTTGGATGAACTTCACTGGCGATGTGGCTCGTGCATTTGCATGGTAGTAGGTTTTGTTTAGCAGATTCTCGATATAAAAGTTGATTTTAACTGCCTGATATTGATACCCGATATTGCAACTTAGCGTGGTCCAGCTGGGTATTGTTACTAATTCTGTTCTCGGTTGATTAAATCGATTGGCTTCTGTTTTTGTGTCACTCCAATGGTCAACAAACACGCCTGAACTCCAATTTTGGTCAAAATGATAACTTAGCCCTAATTTGAACTTGTACTCAGGAATATTGAGTATGACTTTTTTGCTATTTACCTGCATTTTGTCTGGCCTGGCTATTCGAAAAGAAAATTGTCCTTCAAATTGCTGTGATTTCCATGAGGTTAAGTGCTCCCAACCCTTGACGCTATGTTGTCCTGTGACTTCGGTTTGCCATTTACCTGAAATGGCATCTTGAATTTTTTGATAGAAATTTTTGGCTTTCATCCGGTAGATTGCCGAGATATTGGCAAATTGAATATTGCGCCATGTAAAAGCTTTGCTCCAATTTAATTCAAACATCTGCATGGTTTGAGACTCGATTTTATCATCTTCCACTAAATCGAATTCGAAGATGGTAGGGGGGCGAAATGCTTCGCCATAAGTAAACTTTAACGCCTGCGCTGAGTCTGGTTGATATACTAAACTGATACGTGGTAGCCAGCTGGAATCGGTAAAATCTTGTCGATGATAGCGAAGTCCTGCACTGAGTTTTATTGTTTGCGGATTGATGAACCATAACTTAGAGTATTGGCCATAAACTGCATGTTTGTCTGATTTCTCTTTGTCTATTGGCCAAGATTCTGGCGTCTCAAAGACAATGCCGTTAGCGGTTTGACGATACTTGATTTTTCGACCAATCTCGGTGTGCCAGCCGTCATAACCAAAAATCCAATCCTGATCATCTTCTCCGATATATTGCCATTGAGTTTTAAATCGCAGCCGTTTTGATGGGCCAATATCTTCACGCTCTGTATATAAGATCAGGTCGTCATACACTTGTGCGTCTTCAGCAATGATGGCGGTTAACCTATCTTTTTCCTTATACTCTCTAAAGTAACTAACTTCAGCATTGCCAGTAAAGGCATTGTTTAAATCAAACTGCTTACCAAAATAATATAAGGAATAACCACGTCTGGAGTCGTCGCCGGTAAGGTAGTCGTAAGCCACAGCTTCGATACCACTCACATTGACAGTGCGAGTCAGGTTTGTTCCTGCATAATAATCGTTATAGGTAAAAGCAGCGTCAAAAGTGTAATTTTCTTCGCTATTTCGAAAGTCGTTAGCGTTATGATTTCTAAGAGGATCTTTGCTGTTGCGGCTGAAGGCTTCATCATCTATCAGAAAGTGTTTCAAAGGTGCATAGTTTAAATCACTAGTGAAATAACTACTTGAAACAGCGAATGTTCCTTTGTTGAATGAGTGGTTAACTAATAGATGAGCGTGACGGGTTGCTACTTCTCCTAGCAGCACACTAACTTCATTGACTCCTTTGCCCAATCGCGTAATGACATTGATAACTCCTTGCGCAGCATTCCCGCCATACAAGGTAGAATTTGGGCCTTGGAGAATTTCCACACGCTCAATACGCGCCGAGGGAAAATTGTTCATAATAAAGGCTTCGTTAGCCAGCAAATTTTGAACTTCTCTACCATCTATCAGCAATAAAGTACCAGACATGTTACCGGTAAAACCTCTTTGGCCACCGGGTAGCCAGCTCCATTGGTAGAAATAATCCATATTAGGAACTGAAGCGAGAATTTCTTTAAGATCACGCCAACCATAATTCTCAATGTCATTGCGATGAATTACGTAAACAGTACCTGAAGAGGATAACCATGATTCGTTTTTTTGCGCGGCAACGGTTACTTTAATGCTTAATAGCTCTTTAAGCGATAAAGCTAAGAGATCATCGTTATCCTGTGTATAGGCTGGGGTAGAGATACTGTATAAAATAACTAAACATAAGAAACATGGTAGTGCGTACATACAACAAACATTATTCATGGAAATAGCTTGAGTATAGTTTAATTAAAAGTTTTGACAGAAAGGACAGAATAAAGCGTGTTGATCTTTCAAGTTTTTTTGCAGAGCAGGCTTCATGCTTGCCCCTTCCTTCTATACCTGCGCTGTTGTTCTCAAATTAAGTGATAAAGGCTTATCTTCCGGCAAAGTTAGCAGAGCTTACTGACCTGGTCGGGCAACATAGTCGAAATGTAATAATGCAAAACCTATTGTGGTCTGACCTCTTGTTGTGTATGTTAGCTATAAGATTTGTCACTCGATTATCATCACATGCAACAAGAATCATTATTTATCCAGGACGGCCGTCATCAACTGCACTTAAGGCATATTTTTCAAAACCCCGGTGGTGTGCCTGTGTTGATGCTTCATGGCACGATCGAAAATGGCAAAATTTTTTATACCTTATCCGGTAAAGGTTTGGCTTGTTATCTGGCAAAGCAGGGTTTTGATGTTTATGTCGCTGATTTTCGAGGCAAAGGTCAAAGTACGCCCAACCTGAAACAGGATGCCGATCATGGTCAGTTTGAAGCCATTACTCGCGATATTCCACTGTTTCTCGATTTTATTACCGAGCGCTGTCAGCAGCCGATGCACGTGATTTGTCATTCCTGGGGGGGAGTTTTGCTAGCCAGTTGCTTGGCGCGTTATCCAGAGCGCTGCGCCCAAGTGTTAAGTAATATTTGTTTTGGCACTAAGCGTGCGATTTATCGAAATACTATGCGTAAACGTTGGACGGTGGATTTGTTGTGGAATCGCCTGGCGCCGTTTCTTGCGCGCAAAAAAGGCTATATTGATGCGGTGAAGTTAAAGTTTGGTGCCGATAACGAAAGCTTGCCATTTCTTCATCAAAGCATTGAATGGGTCAAACCCAAAGCCTGGTGCGATCCTGTTGATGGCTTTGATTACCACCAGGCGGCAAAGTCAATTAATTGGCCGAAAACCTGGCATATCACAGGTGTTTCAGATCATCTTTTGGGCTATCAAGAGGATGTGAAAGCCTTTATTGAAGAGTCTAATCAAGATGCTGAATTTTCATTGCTTGGTAAACATGCGGGTAATGCACTGGATTACGACCATATCAATATTCTTACCCACCCGCACGCACTTGATGATCACTTTCCTGAAATAGTCCACTGGCTTAAAGCTAATCCATAGTTGGTTAAGCGAGCTTACTGTAGCCAGTGTTTTTGCTCTGCTTTTGAGGTCAATAAAATTAGCGCGATGGCAATAGTTAATACCGTAAGTGGCATTGCCAGGCTGGATAGTCCTAAAATACCAATCGAGTCGACAACTACAAATGCATAATAGTCTTGTACTAAAATACCGACGAGTGACGCAACAAATAGCATATTAGCGAACGCTTTTTTTAATACTAAAAAGATACAACCTGAGGTTCCAGCAAGTACAGCAACAGCAAATGCCATGGTCGCCCAAATGGGAACATCCTGATAGAGCGTCTGCTGCGCTTCGGGGAGTTCGGCGATCATTTCCGGGGTCATCATCATATGGCTAATAAACGCCATTAAGCCGAGCATATTCCAGATCAAGGCCAAGATAGATACCACCAGAAACCATTTAGGTCTATGTGTGTGTTGTGCTTGAGTCATAAGTC
>CAZUHQ010000125.1:0-10799 GCA_964620605.1 uncultured Thalassotalea sp. | reverse complement strand
GTTTTATCTATGGTTGAATATCAAACCTTCTTTTTGGTTATCGCGGCAACCGCATTAGTTGGCTTCTTAACGCTACTACTAATGGAAGAGCCGCAAGGAACAATAACCGAAGTACGTGATGACGGTTCAATCGAGTTGATCAATGTTAGCTAGTACACAGCCTGTTAACTTAGGCAATAATAAATCAAGCACAGCGGCAAACTTGCAGCTGTGCTTTGGCGGTTATTCCAGTAAAGGCAAAAAAAACGAGAATCAGGATGCTTTTGCCGTTAACTCCCCTGATAACAACACCTTAACCACTAAAGGAGCCGTTGCTGCCATCGCCGATGGTGCCAGCAGCGCCAGTAAAGCCGCACAGGCAGCGCAATTGGCGGTCACCCAGTTTACTCAGGAGTTTTATAGTACGCCGGAAACCTGGTCAACGGAAAAGTCGGCCACTAAAGTGCTTAACAGTTTAAATCAGTGGCTTTATGCCCAGGCCAGCACCATTGGCGCTATTAGCAGCATTAATGAAGATACGGTTCAACAATGGCTAACCACCTTTTCTGCGCTGATTTTAAAATCCGCCACCGGCTATATTTTTCATGTCGGAGATTCCCGCATTAGTCGCCTGCGCCGGCAGGAGTTTGAAGTGCTGACCCAAGATCATAACCGTAAACAAGGTGGCAGCCATTTAGTACTAACCCGCGCCCTTGGCGCTGATACCCAGGTAAAAGTTGATTTTCATCGAACAGATTTACGCGCTGGCGATTTATTTTTCCTGACCTGCGACGGGGTGCATGACTTTATCAGTAAAAAAGAATTGAAACAGCTCAGCAGTCAACTGCCCGATAAACCAACCACTGCCGATTTGGAAAAGCTTAGCCAACAAATTACCGAACAAGCAGTAAAAAATGGTAGTAATGACAATGTCAGTTGTTTGCTCACTTATGTTGCCAATACACCGCAGCGTGCATTGGCAGAAGTTGAGCGCGATATTCTCGCCAAAGCGATCCCGCCGGCCCTTAAAGTCGGTATGAAACTCGACGGCTATAAAGTTTGTCAGGTGATCCATGCCAGTATTCGCTCACATTTATATCTGGTGGAACATCCGGATAACTTCAGTAAATTAGTGCTAAAAGTGCCGTCACTAAATTTTGATGACGACAGTTTATATCTTCAGGGCTTTATTCGAGAGGCCTGGGTGGGAGAACGCTTAAACCATCCAAATATCATGAAAGTTAAAGCCGACAGCAACAATAGCCGTTTTCTTTATCACCTGTGTGAATATATTGAAGGACAAACACTGACCGACTGGCTCCATGACAACCCTGAGCCAACCATAGCCCAAGTACGAAATATCATCGAACAATTAATCGCAGCATTAAGAACCTTTCAACGCCTGGAAATAGTACACAGAGATCTTAAGCCAGATAATATTATGATAGATAAATTTGGCTGTATTAAACTGATTGATTACGGCACCGCGAAAATTGCCTCATTGACTGAAAGTAGTGACAGCATCGAGGAAACCATACCGCAAGGTTCTCTTAATTATATTGCCCCAGAAACCCTGCTCTCCCTGCATTCAGATCATATCAGCGATTTATTTTCACTTGGCGTTATCTGCTATCAAATGCTTTGTGGTGAACTGCCATTTAAACCTGTGCAACGGGCAGAGGTCAGCCAAACATCTTATAGTGACTGGCACTATCGCAGTATCAAACAATTTCGACCACAGCTTCCCTATTGGCTCGATTTGGCGCTTAAAAAGTGTAGCCATCCGGATCCAAAACAGCGCTATCAGGCGTTTTCCGAATTTTATCAGGACTTAAACAAACCAAACCTGAGCGCAGTAGAACACTACAATAAACAACCGATATTAGAGCGCAATCCTGTGGTGTTCTGGCAAAGTATTTCTGCTATTCTCTTGTTATTGCTATTAATATCGCTGGCTTATTAACTCAGTAAAAATCCCATATTATACTTTTAGTTTTTACTCACAAAATAGTTACATTTAAAGTACTTTTAGTTGTACAAAAAAGGCACCAAATATGAGTAGAATTCGTTTTGATAAAGATATTCAACCTCTTTCTGAATTTAGAGCTGGAGTTACCTCGTTTATCAAGCAAATTAACGAAATTCGCAGACCATTAGTTATAACTCAACGAGGTAAAGGTGTCGCCGTCGTTTTAGATGTATCTGAGTATGAAGCTATGCAAGCAAAAATAGAGCTACTCGAAGAAGTTCAAAATGCAGAGCGACAATTAGCGAGCGGTAAAGGTATTACAAACTCGGATGCGCGCTAAAGTACTGGCGAATTTAAGTAAATAATAGTGTTGAAATTTTAACAGTGCGTAATTGTCGCCAACTTTTACAACCTGGAGATGAAAAGTTATAACAACATCAAAAAGGACGAAAATATTTGCTAGCATTCCTAACTTACTTTAACCAAGACTTACGCCTCAATAAACGAACATTATATCAATAGAATTACACCTAAGAGAAACTAATTGTATGCCCGAACCCGATCCATCAAAAATCATCCCCTTTGCAACGCCAAAAGAATTTGCCCGCTGGCTGGAAGTCAATCATGCCAGCGAGAGTGAACTCTGGGTTAAAATATTTAAGAAAAATACCGGTATTGCCAGTGTCACCTGGGACGATGTAGTAATTGAATCTTTATGCTGGGGCTGGATTGATGGCATCAAAAAGTCAATTGATGAGCATGCCTATCTTCAGCGGATCACACCTAGAAAAGCACGTAGCAGCTGGTCAAAAAGAAATAGAGCCCATGTTGGGCGATTAATAAAAGAAGGTCGGATGAAAGAGCCGGGGTTGGTTCACGTTCGTGCCGCCAAAGCAGATGGCCGATGGGATAATGCCTATGCGGTCAGTGAAATGAAAGTCCCAGCAGATTTTCTGGCAGCGCTGGAAAACAAACCGAAAGCGAAACAGTTTTTTGCAACACTCACCAAAGCAAGTCATTATGTTATTGCCCACGGATTAACCAGTGCCAAGAAAGCCGAAACCAGAGAGCGACGATTTAGCAAATTTATCGACATGCTGACTAATGAACAAAAACCTTAGCCTTAAAAAATACAGTGAAAGCATTTCTTAGCCAGTGATTTAACGATAAAATAGTTCGGTACTCATAACCTTTACTATCGATGTCAAAAAACTCCCCTGCCACTCAATATCAGTCACTAATTGCCAGCCATCAAATAAGCTTTGATGACTCGCAGCAGCAAGCCGTAGAGCGGCTTGAACAGCTCTATCTTCAATTAACCGCAAAACAATCATTGCTGAAATATAAGAAAACGCCGATAAAAGGCCTTTATCTGTGGGGTAAAGTCGGACGTGGCAAAACCTTTTTAATGGATCTTTTTGTTGCCAGCTTGCCTGACTCACTTTGTAAGCGCCAGCATTTCCATCATTTTATGCAAGATGTACATGCCAATCTTAAAGCATGCGCAGGACGTGCAGAACCTTTGCGTTATTTAGCAAAGCAATTTAGTCAACAATATCGAGTGTTATGTTTTGACGAATTTTTTATTGCTGATATTGGCGATGCCATGCTGCTTGGTAATTTGATGCAATTTTTGTTTGAGCTCGGCGTTGTCGTAGTCAGTACCAGTAATTGTGCACCGGATGAACTCTATCGAAACGGTCTGCAACGGGCACGATTTTTACCGGCAATCGCTGCAATTAAACAGTATATGGATGTGTTACAACTCGACGGCCAGCAAGATCATCGCCGCCGGACATTAACATTTAAACAAAACTACTTTGAGCTGCCAGCTTGTGCTGAGCAACAAGCTGAGTTACACAACACCCTGCTCAATCGCTTTGGATTGAATAACCTTGCTTTGGCGACATCGGATGCGAAAACCCTGACAATTTTAGGGCGGGAAATTAACTGCATTGCACAAAAGCATCACACAGAAAATCAGGTAGTAGGTTTTGAGTTTGCCGAGCTCTGTCAGGGGCCGCGTAGTCATTTTGACTACGTCGAGCTGGCAAACCGCTTCGATAGCATTTTACTGTTTAATGTCCCTGCAATGAGCGGCCAGGCATTTGAGACCATCAAAGCCAGAGGTACCGAAGATAACGGCTCCAATATTAATATCGCAGCGGGAGAAACCGGCGAGCGGGCGGTAATTCTAGCACCGATGGATGATGCCGCACGGCGATTTATTGCGTTAGTCGATGAATGTTATGACAGAAAAGTCCAACTAGTGATCACAGCTCAGGTAGCGCAACACCAGCTCTATCACAGCGGCACCCTAACCTTTGAGTTTGAACGCACCAAAAGCCGGTTAATTGAAATGGCATCAGTTGAATACCAGAGTGAAAATGCACATTAGCTATCTGTATTAGCTTAATCTGAGCTTACCGTTTTGACAAATAGATTTATGTTTGATTCATGAGCGAAAAACGGCCGTTCACATACAAGAGACTATGGCGTTAAATATCCGTATCTAGCACAGTAATTCCTTTCGAATATATAGTATTGCTAATATTTGCCAATATGTGTCACAATTTACTTGGAGACTAAAGTTTAGGAACAATTATGGGAACACTAAATATTTCTATTCCTGATGAAATGAGAACTTGGATAGATAATCAGGTTGAATCAGGCCGATATGCTAATGCAAGTGATTATATTAGAGATCTTATACGTCACAACCAAAGTGAAAAAGATGCTATTCGAGTGGCTCTAGTCGAAGGTGAATTGAGCGGTGAAAGTAATTTGACTGTTATGGATATCATTGCAAAACAAAAAAACAAAAAGTAATCATGCAAAAGTATACTTTATCTAAAAAGGCTCAAACGGATTTAGAAAAAATCTTCCAATATACTTCGATAGAATTTGGAGAATTGCAAGCAGAAGGTTACTTAATTGGAATACATGATTGCCTTGAGTTACTCGTTAATGAGCCCGATATCGCTCAAGATGTAAGTGATATACGAATAGGGTATTGCCGATATATTTACCGTAAGCATAGTATTTTTTTTAAACGAAGAAAAAAAGATATTTTCATCGTTAGAGTGCTTCACCAACAAATGAAAGTTGAGCTACATTTAAGTAGCTAGTAGCTTTATTGCAACAGCCGTAATTGGCACAGGGCAGCCAAATTTGATAGTACCTTATTAATCAAATCTGACAAATCAAGTAAGGCTTATTCAGCTATTCTCTTACCGAATATTAACTACCCGCTACTTTTTCTTTTTTTGCATATTTGAACCAAAGGCAATACCCAGAGCGATACCAATTGCGATACCAGCGCCGAGATTGCCCATGGCATTACCAATTGCAACACCAACGCCAACACCAATAGCAATTCCTACTGCCAAATAATTACTGTTATTGTTCTGACAACCGGGTTTATCATTATTTTTATCAGACATAACAACTCCTTAACGTTTAAAGAACACCAAAGACCAAGAATGATACTTTCACTATCATCGCCGCTAACACCAGCCAGGATAAAATAAACAGGCTAAAACGCGCCATCACATAATCAATCGTAATTTGCACTAGCGTATGAGCAATGCGTAGACCCGCATAAAGCCAGGCACAAGTCACAAAGAAACCGTCAACCTGATCTAAAAATGCAATGGCAAGGCAAACCACATAAAACAGTGTCGGCTGCTCAAATAAATGATTATAGTTATTTGATACCCGATTCACTTTTTCAGGCAATAATGCTTTTAACTTCGTAGTATCTTGTCCTTTTTGTGGGTGAATGCGCAATTTTTTCATCGCGCCAACCCGGGTAAAATACATCCGTAAAGTCACCAAAACAGTCAGCAAAGCCACGATGAACATTGGCTGAAAAATAGCATTAGCGTCCATATTCTCTCTTATTATTAGCTAAAACTTTCATCCGTTAGCTTATCATAATGCACAACCAATAAACGATAGCAGCAAAAGCAATTCGCACCAAATTAAAGCACTAAGCCCCTATTTAGTTCAAAGTTAAGCAAGAAAAAATCAGCACTTCATTGTTTTTATTGATGTTTTTTATATGGTTTGAATTTTGCAATTTCATGGCAAACGCACCATTATTTAGAAATTAATTTCGCTATGCTGTTTGGACGAAAAAAAAGAAAACCTATCTCAATTCCTGAAAAAAAAGTCGCTCAGTGGAAATACACCACCTGCAATTACTGCTCAACCGGCTGTTCCATCGAAATTGGCTTGGATGAAAATCAGAAACTGATCACCTCTCGTGGCCATGCTGGTGCGGATGTCAACCGGGGTAAGCTCTGTATTAAGGGTTTATTAGAGCATGATTTATTTAACAGTCCCGGCCGCGGCACCGAGCCATTAATACGCGATAAACATTATAACGACTTTGAGACTACGACATGGGATCACGCATTAGATACTACCGCCGAGCAAATAAAAAAAATACAAGACCAATACGGGCGCGACGCGTTCGCTATTATCTCAACCGGGCAGCTGCTCACTGAAGAGTTTTACACCTTGGGCAAGCTGGCGCGCGGCTGTATTGGCACCAATAATTACGATGGCAATACCACTCTTTGTATGGCATCTGCGGTCAGCGGCTATAAACGCAGCTTTGGCTCAGATGGCCCACCTGGTTGTTATGACGACTTTGAGCATACTCACTGTTTGATGGCATTTGGCTCTAACCTGCCTGAGCAACATCCGATCATTTACTGGCGCTTAAAAGAAGCACAGGAAAAACGTAAATTTCCATTGATAGTGGTTGACCCAAGAGTGACCATGCTGGCGCAATTTGCCGATATTCACCTGCCAATCACCCCTGGCACCGATTGCGTACTGATCAACGCCATGATACATGTCATCATCAACGAAGGCTTACAGGATCAGGCTTATATCGACGCTCATACCCAAGGTTTTGATGAAGTAAAAGCGCTGGTGCAAGATTATGATCCAAAATCTGCCCAACATATCTGTGGTATTGATGAAGATAAGATTCGCACCATCGCCCGCCTATATGCCAAGGCGCCGGCAGCGATGAGTATCTGGACCATGGGGATTAACCAGTCCACTCACGGTTCGGATGGGGTTGCTAACATCAATAACCTCAACTTAATTACCGGTAATATTGGTAAACCTGGCGGCACCAGTTTATCGATAACCGGTCAGTGTAATGCCATGGGAACTCGTGAATGGTCATCTTGCTCCGGCTTGCCCGGCTATCGCTATTTGGAAAATGAAAAAGACAGACAGGAAATCGCTGACTTTTGGGGCATAGACCCGGAGTTTTTCCCAAAAAAACGCGGCCTGGCAGAAACCGATATTTTCCCGGCGATCGAAACTGGTGAAATTAAAGGACTGTGGATAGTGGCCACCAACCCGATGACTTCAATGCCAAATACTGGACGCATTCGTAAAGCATTGGAAAAACTAGAATTTTTAGTTGTTCAGGACGTATACCAAGATGTTGAAATGAACCAGTATGCCCATGTTTACCTGCCAGCAGCGGTTTGGGCGGAAAAACAGGGCTGTCATACCAACACCGAACGCAGGGTCAATTTAATCGATAACGCCCTGCCCCCGTATGCCAATGCAAAACCTGACTTTTGGATCTTCAATCAGCTCGCCAAGCGCTTTGATAACGGCAATATCATTGATTTTCCGAAGGAACCTGAGCAGGCGTTTGAAGAAATGAAACAACTGTCGAAAGGCTCAAATCGTACCTTAGATATTTCCGGCATGAGCTATGAGAAAATCATCAAGGCGCGCGGCATTCAATGGCCGTATCGCGAAGGCGCAACCAGCTTAAAAGGCGCAGCTCGACTTTATACCGACGGCAAGTTTCAAACCGCATCCGGCAAAGCAAACCTGATCCCGGTGAAATTTTTTAACAATAATGAGCAGCCGTGCCAGCAATATCCATTCTGGCTCAACAGCGGCCGGGTGGTCGAACATTTCCATACCCGCACCCGTACTGGAAAAATAGGTAACTGCAATAAATTCAGCCCTACCCCTTACATGGAAATGAATCCAGATGCTGCACAAGAGCTTGGCATTACTCATCAAAGTTATGTCAGATTAACCAGTCGCCGTGGTGATGCAGTAGTTATGGTGCAACTGACACAAAGAGTGCCGAGAAATATGGTGTTTATTCCATTTCATTTTCACGATTGTGTTAACCGCTTAACCTTAGGATTACTCGATCCCCATTCTCGCCAGCCAGCGTTCAAGCAATGTTCGGTGCGTATTGAAGCAGTAGATCAACAGCAAGCCGCGCAATTAAACGTTGAACGCCGTACATTCTAATTAAGTTGCCAGAGAAATTTATTATGAATCAAGAACTGAAAAAATCACCTGAGATAGACACAGTCGTTGAAAGCTTTGATCCGGCAACAATGACAACGAGTTCTGAGCCGACACCTGAACAAGCGGGTCGCTCCAATCACTGGGAAGTCAGAACCGAGGAGCAGGACTACGCATTTTTACCCGACAAAGAAGCGGCAATTGAAAACCGCTACGGCAAGCGCATCGACTTGGTCGAATTGACGGATAAGCCGAAAAACCGTTCATTATTTATCAACGAAAATCCACAAGTTGGCTCTAACCCTAACCGTAACAAACAGCACGGTTTCTTTTTTACTGCCGATAACTGCATCGGTTGTCATGCCTGTGAAGCAGCATGTTCAGAAAAAAATGAGAATCCGGCCCATATAGCGTTTCGCAGCGTCGGTTATGTCGAAGGTGGCTCTTATCCGGATTACAAGCGAATGAATATTTCCATGGCCTGTAATCACTGTGATGATCCTGTGTGTTTAAAAGGCTGCCCGACCCGCGCCTATACCAAACACGCGGAATATGGCGCCGTGCTGCAAGATCCTGAAACCTGTTTCGGCTGTGGTTATTGTACCTGGGTTTGCCCTTATAACGCGCCACAGTTAGATCCTGTTAAAGGACGGGTATCAAAATGTAATATGTGTGTCGACCGTTTGGAAGTTGGCTTAAAGCCGGCCTGTGTTTCAGCCTGTGTCGGTAACGCATTAGACTTTGGCGTTATTGAAAATACCCCGGATAAGCGCGAGCAATGTAAAACCAAAATCCCCGGTTTTCCTGATCCAGAAATTACCCATCCGAACATTCGTTTTCAGCAAACCAAAACCTTGCCGAATGATATGATCCGTACCGATTCTATGCCGGTAAAATATCATAAAGGTAAAGATGGCGATTATCGCCCGGTAATCGATCAAAAAGCAGGCAAAGAAAAATCATGGAACTTGGCAAAACTCAACAGCCGTGAAAACCCTCTGGTATTATTTACCCTGTTTGCTCAGGCCGCCGTTGGCACTTTCTTTATTGCCTTTATCGGCACCTTATTGGGAGTTGATGGCTTTACTCAATTTTACCATTCAGAGATGTTTTTACCGCTAACGCTGGTATCGCTGATCATGACGGCATTTGCGCTATTAATGAGCGTCACCCACCTGGGCAAGCCGATGCGCTTTTACCGTGGCTTTAACAATTTACGTTACTCACCGATGGCAAGAGAAGGCTTTGGCCTGGCAATGTTTTGTGCCGGTTGTGGTATCACCGCGTTATTTGCAATGCCAAATAATAACTGGTTAGCCAACAAATCAGTTCAATGGTTAGGTCTGGATTTAATGAGCTTAACCGCTGGTTTGCCATTAGCAACAGCTCAACTTACCAGTGGCTGTTTTGCCATTATCGCAGGTGCAGCTGGTTTGTATTACATGAACAAGTGTTATCAAATAAAAGCGCGTCCGTTCTGGCATCATATCCAAACGGCAACGGCATTTATTGGTAATAGCCTTTCACTTGGTTCATTTGTCGCTGGTGTGATCATTTTAGCCACTTTGGAGTTACAGCAAACGAATGGTCAAACGATCCAACAAGTATTATTGGTGTTGGCTGCTAGCTTTATCTCTGGCCTGGTGATCGAAGCGTTAGGACTGTTCAAACACAATAGCGATATGAACCGCAGCAACAATGAAGGTGGCGCGTCACATTACATTCAATGTACCACCTTTGGCAAAACCTATACCTTAAGAAACAACCTGTTAGCGGTCAATATTTTACTCGCGATAACACTGTTTGCATTAACGCCAAGTTTGGATAGCACATTAACTTATGCCTTATGGTTTATCCTGGCACTAGTTAGTTGCATTTCAGCATTAATTGGTCGCGCACTGTTTTACGTGTTAGTTATTCCAACGACTATGCCAGGGGCATTCTTTTGGAAAAACAAAGGCTTTGAGCAACATGCCCGAGATATTGGCCTGGCGGATAACCCGGCTAGCGGCATAGCGCCTTTATCCCATTAAGCTATCACTCTAAGCAATCATTTAAAGCTACTTAGAGCAGGTGAACGGCCTGCTCTTTCATTGCAATCACAGGAAACGCTATGCTAAAGACAATCACTGAAACATTAGGGAAAACTTGCGTTATCGGGTTAAGTTATTTTAATGCTCAATCAACACTGATTAAACAAACCATGCTGGGTGGAACCGTGATCAAAGCCGATAAGGAAACCGGGATCACAGTTAAGTTAGCTCAACATGCTTCTTCCGATACCCAGCCATCACCTGAGTCAGCAGCTCACTTTATCATTCCAGCAGAACTTTGCTGTTGGTTTATAGCGCCAAAAGGCAATTACCACACCGGTGATGCTAATATCACAATCACAAACCCCGACTATCTGGTGACCTGGGACATAGTGCAAAACCAAAAAGATAAAGCAGACAAGGAGCAGCAATGGTGGCATTGGCATCCGAGAACTACAACACCCAAGGTTAACAACAAGTAACTAATGACCAGAAAGTTAACATTTCTT
>CAZUHQ010000124.1:0-11147 GCA_964620605.1 uncultured Thalassotalea sp. | reverse complement strand
GCACGAAATTGTCTTAATCTGTCAGTAAAATAGCAGGTAAATTTGCTAGAATTGATTTAGCATATGTTGGTAATTAATCAGGATATGGGTATAATCCCGAGCAGTTTGGCGATATAGGCCATCATAATTGGAGAAAAAAATGAGCGATAAAATTGTTCAGTTATCAGATGACAGCTTTGAAGCTGATGTATTAAATGCATCTGGTCCGGTTTTAGTTGATTTTTGGGCTGAATGGTGTGGCCCTTGTAAAATGATTGCCCCTTTATTAAATGATATTGCGGAAGAATACGCAGATCAGGTAACAGTTGGTAAATTGAACATAGATCAAAATGATGCAACGCCACCAAAATACGGCATTCGCGGCATTCCAACTTTGTTGTTATTTAAAGATGGTGCGGTGGTAGACACTAAAGTTGGTGCATTATCAAAAACCCAATTAAAAGAGTTTATCGATAACAATTTATAATTTGCATAAGGCTCGTTGATCGCGAGCCTTTTGTTTTTAATCAAGTTAGCTACACCAAATTAAGTATTTTTGTAACTTTACGTACTGATGATTTAATGCTAACGTTAATTATCAAATAAAATAGCATTTCAAAACTCATACTACGCAACTCGTTATTTTGCCTGCTGGCAAGTTCAAAAACGTAACAAAGTCTAAGAACCTCAATATGAATCTTACCGAACTTAAAAAGAAATCCATTAGCGAACTGGTAAAGTTAGCTGAATCAATGAAACTTGAGCATCTTGCTCGTAATCGTAAACAAGACATTATTTTCGCGATATTAAAAGCGCACGCTAAAAGTGGTGAAGATATTTTTGGCGGTGGTGTCTTAGAAATTTTACAAGACGGCTTCGGCTTTTTACGTTCCGCAGATTCGTCCTATTTAGCAGGGCCGGATGACATTTATGTCTCTCCGAGCCAAATTCGACGTTTTAGTATGCGTACCGGTGATACTATCGCCGGTAAAATTCGTCCGCCAAAAGATGGTGAGCGTTATTTTGCCTTGTTAAAAGTTAATGAAGTCAACTTTGACAAGCCGGAAAACTCACGTAATAAAATCTTATTTGAGAACTTGACGCCAATTCATCCAAACGGCCGTATTGGCATGGAACGTGGTAATGGTTCAACCGAAGATATCACCGCTCGAGTACTGGATCTGGCATCGCCAATCGGTAAAGGCCAACGTGGCTTGATTGTTGCGCCGCCAAAAGCCGGTAAAACCTTGTTATTACAAAATATTGCGCAAAGTATCGCCTATAATCATCCTGAATGTGAATTAATGGTGTTGCTAATTGACGAGCGTCCGGAAGAAGTTACCGAAATGCAACGCTTGGTAAAAGGTGAAGTAGTAGCTTCGACCTTTGATGAACCAGCGAATCGTCACGTACAAGTTGCTGAAATGGTGATTGAAAAAGCCAAGCGTTTAGTAGAGCACAAAAAAGATGTCGTGATCTTACTCGATTCTATAACCCGCTTAGCTCGTGCATACAACACGGTGATTCCATCGTCAGGTAAAATTTTAACTGGTGGTGTTGATGCTAATGCACTACATCGTCCAAAACGTTTCTTTGGTGCTGCGCGTAATATCGAAGAAGGTGGCAGTTTAACCATTATTGCTACCGCTCTGATTGAAACCGGTTCGAAAATGGACGAGGTTATTTACGAAGAATTTAAAGGCACGGGTAATATGGAATTACACTTGTCTCGTAAGATCGCTGAAAAACGTGTGTTCCCGGCTATTCACTTTAACCGTAGTGGTACTCGTCGTGAAGAGCTGTTAACTAAGCCCGATGAACTACAAAAAATGTGGATTTTGCGGAAAATCGTTCATGAAATGGGCGAGATTGATGCGATGGAATTTATGATCGATAAATTAGCGATGACTAAAACTAACGATGAATTCTTTGATTCGATGAAGCGTAAATAGAAGTCGATTATCAATTCTCTAAAAGCCAGCAAAATGCTTAATACCAATCAGTTAAGCATTACTAAGCAAGATAATACTTAATAGCTCGGTGTTATTTTATAGTTATATTGTCGCGGTGGCGACGGCACCCAGAAAGGGTTTGCGCGAACCCTCTCTGGACTCTCCCGCGCTGCTGCAAAATGTTAATCTTACTGAAAAATTCAATCATCGAGCAAACGCTTAGATGGCACATCCTTGTGCCACTGCACTTTGCCATCATCCATGATGGCAATAGCTGTGATTGAAATTTTCATCCAGACATTTTGCCCAAGCAGACCTATGCTTCGTTTACATTTTGTGATGAAGTTCGCCGCATTAAGTGAGCCTTTAAAGCTACACCTTTCCCATCACAGCGATTTGAGAAATAGCAAGCAGAGGTAGCCTTTGACCTGAGACAGGACGTCGAAGGCTGCCGCTGTTCAGGACGACTTTTTCTACAGGCTTAGCGGCAGTGTTCAAAGGCTACGCTTGGTATTTATCAAAGTCTTTCGCTGTGTTGGGCGACGAGGAGTTTCCAAAGAGGAAACAGTCGTTTTTTCCTCTTTGGGTGAGGCCGGCACCCCGGCAATATGACCAGATAAGAAAACCAATGTTAGAAAGTATTTCTTTCCAACATTACACTAATTGTTTGTTAACTGACTGGCATTAAGCAAAATGTTGCTTTTTTGTTTTTGAATTTAGATGATCAAAGCGAGCTTAATAGCGAATAACCTATTGTTGCCATTATCAACCCTACCAGTCCATCAATTGCCCGTTTGGTCTGTGGCTTATTAAGCCAGGGAGAAAGTTTAGCCGCGGCACCGGCAATGCTGTAAAACCATAACAGTGACGCTAGCATGGTACCGATAGCAAACGCGATTTTTTCATGGCCGATAAACTGCCCTCCGACGCTGCCGAGAATAACAACAGTATCAAGGTAAACATGAGGGTTCAGTAACGTTACCGCTAAGGTAGTCGAAATCACCCCTATTCGGTTATTGTGCTGATGCTGAAGTTGCTGTTGTTGATAGTTATTTTGCCAGACGCTTAGAAACGACAAGGCGGCATAGCTGAATAAAAAGATCACCCCACCCCAGGAAATAATTGCCATTAACAGTGAAGAAGCGGCAATTAGCTGGGCACCGCCAAAGATACCAAAGCCGATTAATAAAACATCACAGACCAGACAAATGGTCGCAGCCAGCATATGATGATTGCGTTTAATGCCATGGTTTAAGACATGAGAATTTTGTGCGCCTATTGGAATGATCATACTCGCGCCAAGCATTAGTCCCTGAAAAAGTGGTGATAACATAAAGTACTCCGGTAAGGTTTTTCGTTACTTTATGCTTTAGCTTGGCTAAAGTATAATTAATAAATATTATTATATATTAAAAAAATTAATGTGATAGATTACAAATTACTGCATGCGTTAAGTGTGTTGATCACTCAGCAAAGTTTTGAAAAAGCCGCGAATGAACTTTGCATTACTCAGTCTGCGGTTTCCCAACGCATCAAGCTATTAGAGCAAACTATCGGTCAGCCAGTGGTAGTGAGAAGCCAGCCGATCGTTGCCACAGCCATAGGTAAAAAGCTGTTAGCACATTATCAACAGGTGCAATTGCTGGAACAAGATGTATTGCCGGATATTTTTGCCGATAGCAGCAATGAAATTATCGCGGTTAATTTAGCCACAAATGCCGACAGTCTGGCGACCTGGCTCGTACCGGCAATTGAAGCTGTAGTGCATCAGTACAAATTGTCGGTTAATTTTCTGGTGGCGGATGAAAACCGCACTATTGAATATTTAAAGAATGGTGAGGCGTTTGGCGCTATCAGTACCTATCAAAAAGCACTGCCAGGTTGCACTTTGGAAAAACTTGGTGACATTGAATACGCCCTGGTTGCCAGCCCCAAGTTTAAGCAGAGGTATTTTGCCAAAGGCATTAACCAACAGAGCTTATTGCAGGCACCGGCGGTGGCATTTGACCAAAAAGACGATATGCATATTAAGTATATCGAGCAGCAATTTGAATTAGCTGGCGGCAGTTATCCCTGTCATACCGTGCGTTCGTCAGAAGCTTTTGTTAACTTTGCTCAACATGGGCTGGCTTACTGCCTAATTCCTAAATTACAAATTAAGCAGCAGTTGGCATCAGGAGCATTAATTGATTTATTGCCGGACAATAGCCTAACCCGCACCTTATATTGGCACCGTTGGGTGTTGCTCAAAGGGGCATTTAAGCAATTGTCAGAAGCTATTTTAGCTAACGGGGCTCAGGCGTTAGTTGAGCAATAAACTCTTGTCTGCGGTATTTTGTGATAGATAACCTGATATTTGTGATCTTTGGAGGAAATTGATGATAAAACCAAGAGAATCGGTGAATTAGTATGCCTTTATGATGTAGATCAGTATAATGGCGAAAATTTTTAAAAAAGATACCAATGAAATACAGCGATTTAAGAGATTTTATTGACCAGTTAGAAAAACTTGGCCAGCTAAAGCGCATTAGCCAGCCGATTTCTACCGAGTTGATGATGACAGAGATCAGTGATCGCACTTTAAGGGCGGGCGGTCCAGCCTTGTTATTTGAAAATCCTGTCGGCTATGATGTTCCAGTGTTGACTAACTTATTTGGTACACCACAGCGGGTGGCATTGGCAATGGGACAACAGGATGTTGGTGCACTTAGAGAAGTAGGTAAGCTACTTGCAACCTTAAAAGAGCCGGAGCCGCCAAAAGGCTTTAAAGATGCGCTGAATAAACTGCCTCTGTATAAACAGGTATTAAATATGCCGGTAAAAGTGGTGAAAAAACCACTTTGTCAGCAAAAAGTATTGTCCGGCGAGCAAGTCGATTTAACCAGATTACCGATTCAAAAATGCTGGCCGGGGGATATTGCTCCTTTAATCACCTGGGGTTTAACCGTGACCCGTGGTCCGCATAAAGAGCGGCAAAATCTTGGTATTTACCGTCAGCAGTTACTTGGTAAAAATAAGGTTATTATGCGCTGGCTGTCACATCGCGGCGGCGCGTTAGATTTTCAGGAATTTAAGAAAACCAATCCTGGAGAAAATTATCCGGTGTCAGTGGCATTAGGCGCAGATCCGGCGACTATTTTAGGCGCGGTAACACCTGTGCCTGATACCTTGTCTGAATATGCCTTTGCCGGCTTGTTACGCGGCGCTAAAACCGAAGTAGCAAAGTGTATCAGCAATGATCTGGAAGTACCGGCAACCGCGGAAATTATCCTTGAAGGCTATATCGACCCGGAAGAACTGGCGCCGGAAGGCCCGTATGGCGATCATACCGGCTATTATAATGAGGTGGATGATTTCCCGGTGTTTACCGTTACCCATATTACCATGCGGGACGAGCCGATTTACCACAGCACTTATACTGGCAGGCCACCGGATGAGCCGGCGATTTTAGGTGTTGCATTAAACGAAGTGTTTGTGCCGATTTTGCAAAAACAATTTCCGGAGATACAGGATTTTTATTTGCCGCCGGAGGGTTGTTCTTATCGTTTGGCGGTTGTCACTATTAAAAAGCAGTACGCCGGTCATGCCAAACGGGTGATGATGGGAGTTTGGTCCTTCCTGCGTCAGT
Organism: uncultured Thalassotalea sp.; assembly: GCA_964620605.1. Classification (GTDB taxonomy): domain Bacteria; phylum Pseudomonadota; class Gammaproteobacteria; order Enterobacterales; family Alteromonadaceae; genus Thalassotalea_E. The sequence goes on along the minus strand of CAZUHQ010000124.1, from coordinate 5,588 downwards.
TTATGTATACCAAGTTTGTTATTGTCTGTGATGATGATGTTAATGCTCGCGACTGGCAGGATGTGATCTGGGCGATGACCACTCGTATGGATCCCGCGCGTGATACGGTATTAATTGAAAACACGCCAATCGATTATTTGGATTTTGCCTCGCCGGTATCTGGTCTCGGCTCTAAGATGGGAATGGATGCTACCAATAAATGGCCAGGTGAAACGGATCGAGAATGGGGCGAGCCGATAGTGATGGATAACAGCGTTAAACAAGCGGTTGATGAAATCTGGAGTGAACTCAATATATTTGAGTAACTCAAACTAGATAAGGCTTGATAGTTAGGGCTATCGAAAATATAGGTTAGTAAATGAAACAAATACAATGTCAGGTTCAGTCAATATCTTCGTTAACTGAATATGTTTATAAGGTGTTATTGAAGCCTGAGCAGCAGGTGGCGTTTTTGCCGGGACAATATTTAAATTTTGTCATGGATGAAGACGACAAGCGTCCATTTTCAATTGCCAGTTCGCCGGATAGTGAGTCGATTGAATTACAAATTGGCGCCTTTGGTGCCGACAGTTACCCGATGCAAGTGATCGAGCGCATCAAGCAAAATTCAACGGTGACTATCGAAATTCCTTTAGGTAAGGCAGAATTGCAAACCGATAGTGAGCGTCCGTTGTTGTTGATTGCTGGCGGTACCGGCTTTTCCTATATCAAGTCGATGTTTGAATATTTGGCGAATAATAATTCTATTCGTCAGGTAACAGTATATTGGGGTCTACGTGACCCAAGTGCCTGCTATGAATTAGATAAAACCCGGGCAACTATCGAAAAGTTAGCGAACGGTAGTTTTCATCCGGTAGTAGAAACCCCACATGATGATTGGCAAGGCCGTATTGGCATGGTGCATAAAGTGGTGATGAAAGACATAGACAACCTCGGCGATTACGATATTTATATTGCCGGTCGCTTTGATATGGTTGCCGCAGTGCGCGATGACTTTGTCGCTCAAGGCGCGGATATCAATCATATGTATGCTGACGCTTTTGCTTATATTTAAAGAGTCATTTTGTTTACTTCTTTAAAGACAATGAGCAAGGTAACTATTAATGCTGGTTGCATATATTATTAAGGCTATGTTCCCGATAACTGTTGCTAGGTAAACGAACAAGACGCGCAAGTCCATCCATGGAAGCTCAACACCAGCATCCCTGCTGGTGATGCTTGTTTTTATCACCATAGCAACATCCTTATTTATCAATGGATTAGCTTAACAACCACAATTAAAAGGAACATAGCCATTATTCATTAACTAAAAAAGTAATCTAATCATTATTGGGGTTACTATGATAAGTCCAATAATTTGTCCTAGTTTTTGTTGCTGTGAAGAGGCTTTTTTACTTAACTTCATGCCAAAGAGCAGTGAGAGCAATTCAAATTTGGTTAATATCCAGCATACTAGCGAACACAAAACAAAAGTGAGGATTATGATCAGGCCAGGTTCAAGCCAGTAGCCTAATTGTAAAGGTGTTAGATAATAGGCAAGTGCAATAATGACACTTTGATGAAAAATATAGAATGGAAATATTATTTTATTTAGTTTGGGTAGTAAGGGATGTGAGTTTGTTAAAAATCGTGTGGCTAGTGCTAGCATAGTGAGCACACCTAATAAGCGCTGGGCAGTATAAAGTATATCTACACTGGTAATTTGCCACGGTTGGCTCTCTGGGTTATGCCAGATCTGATGATAACCCCAAAGTACACAGAGATAACCTAAAAGAAATAGCCAGAGCAAATAAAACCATTTCTCGGCCAAAGCCAGCATAAATTGGCGCTGAGGAGTTAATAAAAATCCATACAATAAAAATATAAACCCCATAGGGTAGCGAAAAGTATCGCTTGGCCAGTTGAGTTTAAGAATACATAAAGGAAGCAATAAGCCAAAATAAATCCAGATTACTGGTACTTGTGTAAACCGATCTAAAAAGCTTTGTAATTTGGTAGATTTTAATATCGGAATTAACAAAACGATTACTAAGGTAAATTGCCAAAGTGAGCGTAAATACCAGAGGTGGTTCACGTCAACATGTGGCCAAATTCCTGCTTGATATTGTGCAAATATAGGGTGTTCCAGATCAAAAAATGCAATATAGAATTCAAGAAATCCTAGCTTTAACCCTATTTCCTGGTGCATTTGTGCATATAATTGAATCGGTATCACTAGCCAAATAGCGACTAACAAAGGTAATAGAATTTTAATGGTTCGAGTTGCTAGGAAGTTCGATAAACTCTGTTTTGTTAATAAGCAACCGATGGCTGCTCCAGATATAAACCAGATCAACCCCATACGCCAGGGTGAAAGCAGCAACATGGCATTTTCAACACTTGCGCTTAAATATCGACTTTTAAAGTGAAACCCCCAGCTTTCGACATATAACATGCCTGTGTGATAAAAAATCAGTAAACCAAAGGCTAATACTCTGAGCCAATCAAGTTCTATATACCTGATTTCAGATATCGTCTGACGGGGTGGTACTCTCCATAATCTTTTAAGCGATGCTATCATTTAACTCTTGTACAGTTATCCTCAAAGGTTAACAGGCTACTTATATACAGGCTTATTTAAAGGGGAATGTGCTTAAAAAACAATAAGTAGGGATGAAAGGCAGAAATTAGGGATAAACACCTTGGGATAGTAAATGTTAGTTGATAAGCTATTAGCGTAATAAATAACTCAGACTATTTATATGGCTCGTTTTTCTAGTTTACTGCAGTACTCGAATCGTTATGGTGCTTTGCTACTCATTGCTTATATTTTTATCAATAATTCTATAAATGCCACTTCAGACATCATGGAAGCAAATAGGGCAGGTTCATTACCATTTCAGTTGTGGGAACCATTTGTTTGGGAATATAGCAGTGCAATCAGTACCTTATTACTTGTGCCCGCTGTTTTATTGTTATTAGCAAAATACCCGTTTAATTGGCAGGCTATTAGTCGTTTTGTAGGGGTGTACTGGGTAGCTTCTCTTGTTTTTAGTGTATTACATGTTGGCCTAATGATTGGCTTACGTAAATTGGTATATTGGACATGCGGTGTTAACTATGATTTTGGTTTACTGTGGTATGAATTCCTGTATGAATACCGCAAAGATCTACTAGGCTTTATCTTTTTAATCGTGGTGATTAAAAGTTATCAATATTTTATTGCGCAATTGAAAGGAGAGGCTCGTGTATTTCAGCGGACAGAAGAAACGCAACAGCCACAATATGAACGTTTGCTAGTTAAGAAATTAGGTAAGGAATTTATTATAAAAGTAAATGAGGTTGACTGGCTGGAATCGTCTGGCAATTATGTAAATTTACATATAGGTGAACGTATTTATCCGATTCGAGCTACCTTGACTAACCTCAGTCAGCAATTACAGGTTAAGGGTTTTTGTCGAATCCACCGTTCTTTTGCTATTCGCATGGATGCTATTGAGTCTATCGCTCATAACAGCAGTGGTGATAGTGAAGTGACTTTAATCGGCGGTAAAAAGCTCCCATTATCGCGTCGTTATAAAGAGCAGCTTAAAGAACTATTGTCTATTGAGTGATAATTTTTTGTGCAAACACCTTTTCAAATCTGTCGATTAACCCCACCGTTTTGTCATTTCTCCAGAATCAAACCGGTGCGCCAGTGCTACTAAAATTTTTAAATTTTCGTTAATATTTTCCTGAAATATCAATATGCTTTTCTTTATACTGGATACTGTTCTCAGCAAAGTATTTTTCTTACTTTGGCACTATAGTCGCAATGAGAAGTACTATACATGATTAACTTATTTCGTCGGTTGTTATGCTAAAGACTATTAAATACGGCATAATTTTTTGCCGAGCTCTGGCATTGTTTAAGCAGCTCGGCAAATGCTTCGACGTCTCTATCAATCGCACTGTCGTTAATAAAAATATCGGCACCAAGCGCCTGGTTTAGCGCACGAGCCTGATGAAAAAATCCAGCTAATGGCCCGCTAATTTTATCGCCGTTTTGACAAAGGTATGGCTCAAAGCTGATCACCGCATCTTTTACCGGTATTAAATCCCTGGAAACACAATAAGCGAGCAGTGGTTTTTGCTCATGGATCAAATGATTGGCGAGTCTGAGTGAAATATTATCTTTAAGTTGTTCCAGCGAGTTAAGCCTGATACCGATATAACACAACTGTTCCCGGGTTATGCCATAGGTATTGGTAATGGCGAAAATGTTGCGAATATTATCCCAGTGGATTTGCCAGTGGCCTTTTCTATGGTTAAAGCGAATATCTTTAGGGGTGATAATAAAGCTGGTTGCCGGTTCCAATAACTTTAAGATGCCGACAAAGACCAGTGACAGGCTCAGTAATAATAACAACATTAGGGAAAATTTAGCCTGCTGCCAGTAAAACTGACTAATTAACAAAACTAGCAGTAGTACTAACACACTGCTGAGGGTGGTAAACAGTGCATTACGTTTCGCTTTAGGGGAGATATAAATTTTTGGCTGTTTCATGCCATCTCCTCTAAAGCGTATTGATTTTGCTAATAACAAAGATTAAATGATACTAAAGTTGTGATTGCAAATAGTTTTCCAAACCAATTTTCTTAATGAGCCCCAGCTGTTGTTCCAGCCAGAACGCGTGGTCGACTTCGGTATCATTGATCAGTGTTTGCAGTATATCACGGGTGACAAAATCCTGTTTCTGCTCGCACAGTGCCATAACCTCTTTGAGCTTGTTATCGACAGCATATTCTACCCGTAAGTCACTGGCCAGCATTTCCGGGACATCACTACCGATTTTTAGGCCGTCACGGGTGGTCATATCGGGGATACCTTCTAAAAACAAGATACGTTCGATTAATGCTGAGGCATGGCCTTTTTCATCGTCAAATTCATGATCGATACGTTCAAACAGTTTATTTAAGCCCCAGTCCTGATACATCCGAGAATGGATAAAATACTGATCCATCGCCGCCAGCTCAAATGCCAACAACTGGTTGAGCTGGCTAATGATTTCTTTATCGCCTTTCATAACTGACTCCTATAATTGTGCTTGCAAATAGTTATCAATTTTCATTGTGGCTATTTGATGTTGCTGAGTTTCCAGCCAGTCGATATGTTCTTCTTCCTGATGAAGAATTTCCACTAAGATATCCCGACTGACAAAGTCTTTCTGTTGTTCACATAGCACTATACTGGTTTTAATGGTTGCCAGCTGCGATAGTTGAAACTTTAAATCACAGGTGAGCATTTCTTCTGCTTGTTCACCGATTGCTAGCGCACCTAACTGTTGTAAATTGGGCAGGCCTTCTAAAAACAGAATGCGTTCAATCAGTTTATCTGCCTGTTTCATATCCAGAATAGACTTTTTATAGCACTTATCATTTAACTGGTGAAACCCCCAGTTTTTATAAATGCGGGCATGGAGAAAGTATTGATTAATAGAGGTTAATTCGCTGGTTAATACTCTATTGAGTTGTGTGATGATTTCGCTTTGGCTTTTCATAATTATCACCAGGTTGATCAAGGTGTAATTAGTATAGGAGCTGGGGCTACTATTTCAAAGATTTCTTTT
>CAZUHQ010000123.1:0-11182 GCA_964620605.1 uncultured Thalassotalea sp. | reverse complement strand
AGATCCTCCAAGCCAGGTGGGCAGTAATAGCAGTGATATTGATTTTGGTGATTTTGAACTCTAATTCCCACCATTAACTAATCAAGCAAAAACATACTATGCTTACAATAAGTTACCTAATTATAGGGTTGATTTACAGTGGAGCATGAGTCGTTACAAGCAGAAATTACTGCATTAAAACAGCAGTTGTTTGACTTGCAGTATGCCGAGCGGCTGCACCACGCCTTATATAAAATTTCCTCATTATCTCACGATGAGCTGGCGCTTAATGAGCTCTACCAGCGAGTTCATCACATCGTCAGCCAGTTTATCGAAGCAAAAAATTTTTTTATTGGCCTGCTCAATGAAGAAGAGCAAACCTTAACTCTGCCGTACTTTGTTGATGAACAGGATATAGGTGATAAGGATATGACAGGTCAGGTATTGCAGCTCGGCCAAGGACTGAGCTCTTATGTTATCCGCACTAAAAAGCCGCAATTGTTAACCCCTGAAAAAATTGAGCGCTTGATCAAGGAAAGGGGGATTAAGGAAGTGCTAGGCTCGGCAGACTTCAAGTGTTGGATGGGCGCCCCGATGATCACCGGGGAAATGCTGCATGGCATTATTGTTGTGCAAAGCTATAGCGCACAGGTGAAATATAACAGCCATGACTTGCAGTTTCTCGATTATGTCGCTAACCATATCGCGATGGCGATAGAAAGTAATATCAATGCTACTCAACGCCGGGAAGCCCAATATCATTTAGCGGAAAACCACCGACAGCTTGAACAAAGCAATAAGGAACTGACGGCAACGGTCGAGCAGCTAAAAAGGATGCAGCAGGAATTAGTACAGCGGGAGAAAATGGCATCATTAGGTGGTTTAGTGGCAGGCATTGCCCATGAAATCAATACGCCTTTGGGTATTTGTGTCACAGGAGTCAGTCATTTAAGCGAAGAGCACAAACAGCTAAAAAGTGAATACACAAATGGCACATTGACAGAAGATGCGCTGCAAGATTATCTGGATGAAATAGAGCAAGGGCTGAAGATAATTGGTACCAATGCTAATCGCGGCGCTGAACTAGTAAAAAGCTTTAAACAGGTGGCAGTAGATCAATCATCGAATGAGCAACGTCAGATTTTGGTGCGCAATTATCTAGATGAAATATTGTTGTCGTTAAAGCCTAAACTGAAGCGACTTAAGCATTCGATAGAGATTGACTGTGATCCTCAGCTCTCGGTGATGATAAATGCCGGTGCAATTTCTCAGGTGTTTAGTAATTTAATTATGAATTCGATTATTCATGGCTTTGAGGAAATAGAGCAAGGGCGGATTAAAATCAATGTTTACCTTAAAAATCAAAACCTGGTGATACATTACGCGGATAACGGTAAAGGGCTGGATAGTGATAACTTAGCAAAACTATTTGAGCCATTTTTCACTACTAAACGTGGCGATGGTGGCAGCGGTTTAGGGACTCATCTGATTTATAATCTGGTGCATTCGTCATTAGGTGGCTCGATTAAAGCAAACAGTGAACCGGGCAAAGGACTGGCTTATTTAATTAAAATTCCGATCGCAAATTAAAAGCTTTAATACTGATCTTGATATTTATCGTTGATTTTTTCTGCCTTACGATAGTTTTCCAGTAGCACTTTAACGACCGCAGGGTCTAAGTGTTTGCCACTTTGTTCATTAAAAAACTGTTTCACTTTTTCTGCAGGCCAGGGCTCCTTATAGCAGCGCTTGTGGGTTAAGGCATCAAAGACATCGGCAACCGCTACTATGCGGGCAAAAATATGAATTTCTTCTTCTTTTAGGCCATTAGGGTAGCCGCTGCCATCGTATTTTTCATGATGCTGCTGTGCAATCAGTGCTGCTGCTTTTAAAATTGGTCGTTTGGAGCCATCTAATATTTCAAAGCCTATACTGGGGTGGCGCATCATTTCGGCCATTTCCGCGCTATCCAGTTTACCAGGCTTGAGCAATATTTTATCCGGAGTCGCCACTTTGCCGATATCATGCATTGGTGCTGCCTGTTTTAACAGTTCTGCCTGTTCATCCGGTAAGCCTAATTTAACTGCCAGCAAATGAGAGACTTCTGACATTCGGCGGATATGATTTCCGGCTTCGTTTGAGCGAGATTCCACGACATCACCCAAGCGGTAGATCAGCTCTTCCTGGGTTTCAATGATCTCTTTATTGAGCAATAGATTGTCAAAGGCCAGACTAACATTACCGGAAAATACTTCCAGCAATTTGGCATTAATATCACTCAGTGAGGTGATGCCTTTTAAATAGAGTAAACTGATTTTATCTGAATGGCTGGGAAAATAACCGACCAGAATATTGTCCTGATAAATACTGCTTTTTTGCTCTATTGCCATATTCAGGTATTTATAGATACTTGGCTCTATCGCTTCATTATCTTTACCGTTAGACATTTTTGCGATGATCTTAAAGTCATTTTCTGAGTATACCGCGCCAAGGCCGGTGACTTGTAGCAGCATGCTGTCTTGTTTGACTCTGAGCAAAGACATTATTTGCTGTAGTAAGCCATCGAAAAATTGTTTAATTGAGCGTTGTTCAAAAACATGACTGGTTGAGTCGATTACTCGCTCTAGTCCTTCGCGATAAAGCTGTTGGTATTGGCGGGCATGCTCGACTTCGATAATATCGCGATACGCTCTGAGTGATGAAAATACTGTGGTGAACAGTTTTTTCCGATCAAGTTCGGTTTTTTCCTTATAATCGTTAATATCATAGTCAACGATCACTTGTTCTTCCGGTGCCTGACCCGGCTGTCCGGTGCGTAGCACAACCCGGGAAAATTTATTATTTAAATCCTCGCGGATCCATTTGACCAGTTCCAATCCGGCATTATCGCTTTCCATAACGACATCAAGGAAAATGAGCGCGATATCGTCTTCCTTGCTCAGGATTTCTTTTGCTTCGCTAGCAGAATATGCATGCAGAAAGACCAGTTTTCTTTGTTCCAGTTCAAAACGTTTGAGCGCCATTTTAGTAATGGTATGGACATCTTCTTCATCGTCGACAATCATGATTTTCCATGGTGGCAGTTCAGAAGGTTTTGTTTTAGCTAAAAATGATAATGCCATAATTAAAAATAGAAATTTATTAGTTATTCTATTTTTAGGTATAGATCAGCATGAGGCATTTCCCCAGTTTTTGACGAAGTTTTTGTTATTGCACTAAGCTTGGCAAAAGCGGATCTAAAACGCTCAACTGTGGCTAATGGCGTTTGTCGGCTAAATGCCAGATAAAGCGGTAGGCTGTCGATACAAAAATTCATTTGGAGCAGTTCTTCCGGTGCTATACCTTGCTTGCGTAAATGGTAATACAGCACTTCTTTCGAGTAGCCAATGAAATCAGCACGCTGATAGCGTAGTAATTTAATGGCATGCTCGACGGAAACTGAGCGTAGAAAATTCTGGTGAGCAATGAAGTTTTCCTTCAAGAACAGTTGACTCATATGACTTTCTTTCTGGGTGACCACTCGATATTTTTTCATCTGTTCAAGCGAATTGATATCATTAAGGTGCGTATTTTCTTTGAGTGAAAAGACACAAGTGTTTGCTTCAGAAAGTAACCCAACCCAATGAAATTGCTGTTCGCGCTTGGCATTGCGGGCGATTGAAAATATTAAAGTGTTTGGTGTTGTCCGTGCTATATAAAAGGCGCGTCCCCAGGGAAGAAACTGGATATTCGCTTTGATTGCCAGTTTAGCCAATAGTTTTTTTACCTGCTCGGTATTTATGCCGCGCGCTTGTTGATTAACTGTGTAATTAAATGGCGGAAACTGTTCGCTGACCACTTTAACCTCTAATGGCGCTTGTTGACCATAACAATTAAAAGAAATCAGTAAAATCAGAGTGTTACAGTAATGTCTGAGCAAATCAACGGCCTGTTATCAAGTTGTTTGACGCATCAATAATTATAAGCCAGGGGCTTAATATTGCGAGAGCTTTAGGATTTTTGTTCAAAAGTTGACTCGGTTGTGCAAGTCAGCTTTTATTGTAAATCAGCAGGTGCAACAATAAGTTGACAGTAAAAAGTTGCTTGTTTGCTATTTATTTGGCCTTTATTTAGCCTTTACCTGACTCCTTGAATATAATGTCGCCATTGTTTATTCGCGCGTTTAATCCTAGAATTTTAATCATTTAACGCACTAAATTTGGAGTATTTTTTGCTAATGTCAAACAATCCTTTACTCAATGAAACCCATGATCCTCAGTTAACCAGCTGGGTTGAATCCGCTAATATTGCTAGCTGTGATTTTCCTATTCAAAATTTACCCTTTGCGATTTTTCGCACTAAGGGAACCAATGAAGATTTCCGTGGTGGTGTTGCCATCGGTGATCAAATATTAGATCTGGCGGCGACAAAAGACTCAGGCGTATTTAACGGCGTTGTTCAGCAGGCGCTTGAAGCTTGTGCTAAAGATCAGTTAAATGACTTTATGGCGATGGGTAAGGCTGTATGGAGTGCAGTACGAGCGGCATTGTCACAAGCATTGGCAACCGGTGCTCAAGCACAAGAAAAATTGGCACCTTGTTTAGTTGCGCAAGCACAGGCTGAATATGCTTTACCATGTCGTATTGGTGATTACACTGATTTTTATACCTCGATTCATCATGCGACTTCGGTAGGTAAAAAGTTCCGTCCGGATAACCCGTTATTGCCTAATTATAAATGGGTGCCAATTGGTTACCATGGCCGTTCATCATCGATTGAAATTTCTGGCAGCAACTTTAAACGTCCAAAAGGGCAAACTAAAGCGCCAACAGCAACTGAGCCGTCATTTGGCCCGTGTAAACGTTTGGATTATGAATTGGAAGTAGGGATCTTTGTCGGTAAGGGCAACGAGCTTGGAGAGCCGATTGCTATTGATAATGCAGAAGATCATGTTTTTGGTTTATGTGTGTTTAATGACTGGTCGGCGCGTGATATCCAGGGCTGGGAATATCAGCCATTAGGGCCATTCCTGTCGAAGAACTTTGCCTCAACGATTTCTCCTTGGATAGTAACAACTGAAGCTTTGGCACCATTTAAGTCAGAATGGACGCGCGATGTTAACGACCCTCAGCCGATGCCTTATCTTGAATCAGAGCAAAACCGCGTTTCAGGTTCGTTCGATATTCAATTGCAAGTATTACTGGAAACCGACAAAATGCGCGCGGCAAACGAAGCAGCAGTTCAGTTATCTCAGTCAAACTTTAGAGATTCTTACTGGACAGTGGCGCAAATGGTGGCACATCACACAGTCAATGGCTGTAATTTACAAGCGGGTGATATGTTTGGCAGCGGTACTCAGTCAGGGCCTACACCTGAAGAAGCAGGGTCGTTATTGGAATTATCCAACGCAGGTGCTGAGCCGATCAGCTTGCCAAATGGTGAAACTCGTACCTTCTTGGAAGATGGCGACAATGTCATTATGAAGGCCTATTGCCAAAAATCGGGAGTTAAAGGCATAGGCTTTGGATTTGTCGAAGCGAAAGTATTACCGGCACAGTAATCATTTTAACTTGTTAACTGACGATAAAGGGCTTGTAACTAACAAGCCCTTTTTTATGTACAGGATGTACGGTATGTCGCGGTTACATGGATGTAAAAGAGCGACGATGACAGGATGTACGGTATGTCGCGGTTACATGGATGAACAAGAGCGTGTATGTACACGACTGCAGGGATGCAGGGATGCAGGAGGTAGAGTGAAGCAGGATGCCAGTGCCGAGGATGTACGGTATGTAACGGTGAAAGGGGGCAAGGAGCGGCAATTATATTGGTGTCAGTTTAATAAAAAACTGGGATAAATTGCATAACTATTCATCTCTATGATGAACATTATTTTACAATTTATCATTTATTCGTGCGTTTAGTGGTTAGTATTTTGCGATGAGCAGTATTGCACCATAATCTTACTGTTAATATTTGGTTAATTTTTTGTCTATTAATTGTTTTGTTAGCAGTCAATCAAACTAAACTGTTATTTTATTTGTGAATATAAAAAATAATTTTTATTTATAAAGGTTATATGGTCAATGTATACTAATTACGAACCTTTTCGCATTAGCCTTTTCGCTAAATCATGCCAGAGAAACGATTCCTCCTCGCTTTTGAAAATATTAGAACCTTTTGACCTGTTAGTCGATTAAGTTCATTTCGTCATTATTTTTTATAGTATCAGGCTCTTGAAGTCGCTGATTGCTAACTTTTTGGCTTGTTTACTCACTTGTAAAGCATTGTTCACTGTTTTATAACTGAATTAACTTAAGTCAGCGTTTTTGCGAAAGCGTGACATAAGCTATAAAAATAAAATAATTATAAAAATTTAGATAAATATAACTTAAGATTCAAAATCTAGGAAGGTAAAACACATGTCTAATAAATTTCGTGCTGGAACGCTCGCCCTTGCAGTTGGCATAGCGTTAGGTACAGCGCCCTCATATGCAGAAGAAAATAAAGGTGCCGAACAAGAAGTAGAACGTATTGCGGTAGTTGGCTCTCGTGCTGCGCCACGTTCAGTTGCTGAATCACCGGTTCCTGTCGATATCGTTGGCGGTGATGAACTGGGTAAAAACGCATCAAGCGACATGTTGGATATGCTCCAAGGCGCTATTCCATCATTTAACGTTCGCCAGCAACCTATCAGTGATGCGGCGTCATTTATTCGTCCAGTTAACTTACGTGGTCTTTCATCTGACTCAACGTTAATACTATTAAATGGTAAGCGTCGTCATCGCGCCTCGGTAATTGCGTTCCAAGGGGGCGGGGTTAATGATGGTGCCCAGGGGCCAGATATTTCCGTGATCCCAAGTGTTGCGCTAAAGCAGGTCGAGGTATTGCGTGACGGTGCAGCGGCGCAATACGGTTCAGATGCGATCGCTGGTGTGATGAACTTTGTCTTAAAAGATGACGCCGACGGCGGTTCATTATCGGTTAAGCAAGGCGAATATTACGAAGGTGACGGTACTAGCACCATTGTTGACGGTAACATCGGTTTACCATTTACTCGTGATGGTTTTGCTAATTTAAGCTTTCAGTATAAAACGGCTGATGCTACTAGCCGCTCGGTACAACGTCCAGATGCTGCAGCGTTGGCTGCTGCAGGTAATACTGCAATTAAGTCTCCGGCACAAACATGGGGTAACCCTGAAATAGACGACGATATAACTTTATTCGGTAATATCGGTCTTGATTTAGGTGACGATAAAGAATTTTACATGTTCGGTAATTACTCTGATCGAACGGCAACAGGTGGCTACTATTACCGTAACCCACAAAATCGTGGCGGTGTATTTACAGATCCTGATGGCAACTTGCTACTAGGTTCTATGACCGGTGATGCGGATGCCTGTCCAAATATTCCTATCCAAACAGGTCCTAACGGTGAAGTTTTGGATGTGCGTAACCAAGCTGACTATCAAGCACTGGTAGGCAGTGGTACTTGCTGGGCATTTAATGAATTATTCCCTGGTGGTTATACGCCACAATTTACTGGTGAGATTAATGACACGTCATTAACTACTGGGGTCAAAGGTGAGATCAAAGGTGGGTTCTTAGATGAAGCATTATTTGATGTCAGCGCGTCAGTTGGTCGTAACAAGTCGACGTATACCTTAGTAAATACAGTCAATCCATCAATGGGGACGAATCAACCGCTCGATAATGCGTTTGAAACGGGTTCGTATGTTCAGCTAGAAAAAGCATTTAATGTGGATATTTCAAAAGGCGTTGATGTTGGTTTAGTCGATCCAATAAACGTAGCTGCGGGTGCTGAATGGCGTCAGGAAAGCTTTGAAATTATTTCTGGTGAAGAGGCGTCTTGGAAGCAAGGGCCATTAGCGACACAAGGGTTTGTTGTTGGGTCACATGGTTTCGCCGGATTCTCGCCAGAGTCTCAGGGGATTAACGAGCGACAAAGTGTTGCGGCGTACCTAGATGTTGAAGCGCAATTAACTGATGAGTTCTTGTTAGGTGGCGCACTTCGTTATGAAGACTTCTCATCATTTGGTGATACGCTAAACTATAAACTAACAGCACAATATAGCTTAAGCGATGAAGTTTCATTACGTGCTTCTCACTCAACAGGATTCCGTGCACCAACCGTTGGTCAAGCAAATGTTGTGAACACGCAAACGTCTCTTGTTAATGGGGAACTAGTGCAGTCAGCCACTTACCCGCCAACACATCCTGTGTCAGCGGTTAAAGGTGGTGTTGAACTTGAGCCGGAAGAGTCAGAAAGTTTTGCTGTTGGTGTAGTTTACCAAAGTGGTGATTTCTTTTTAACCGTAGACGCCTATACCATTGACGTAACTGATCGTATAGCGCAAACCAGTAGCCAAGATATCACTCAAGCTGATGTTACTAAGCTACAAGGAGAATATCCAAGCCCTGAACTATTATTGGGCGGTAAGGTAACCTTCTTTGCCAACGATTTTGATACGACAACGCAAGGTGTTGATATTGTAGCTAACTATTCAATGGCGCTATTGGGTGGTGACACCAAATTTAGCTTAGCGTATAACTACAATTCAACGGAAGTAAAAGATGCGGGTCAATTTACAAGTGACTTTAAAGTTCGTCGTTTAGAAGAAGGTATTCCTGAGCACCGGGGAACGTTAACTATGGCGCAAAGCTGGGATCAAGTCAGTATGTTTTTGCGTGCGAACTATTTTGGAGAATGGTTTGCAACACATGCTGATGAGCCAGATGTAGATAGCTCTTACGGTTGGTCTGAAACAGTCGGTTCTTCATTTACTTTAGATGCTGAAATTAGCTACTTTGTCAATGATAGTTGGGTAATTTCTGCTGGTGCAAACAACATTTTAGATAAAGAAGCGCAAAAACTGCAGAAAAATGGTGGTGCATACGGTGCCGTCAGTGGTGTTTACTACGAAAGTGGTCCATTTGATTACAATGGCGGTTACTACTATGTAAAAGCGCAATATAACTTCTAATTAGTTGTTATATTTCATTAAAAACCATGCTTAGCGGCATGGTTTTTTGTTTGTGTAGTAAAAACTATCAACCAGCAGAAAATAGCGTATTAGTAATAATCCGCAGTTTCTCTGCCTGCATTGCGTTTTTAATCGCTTTACCGGTCAGACCTTGGTCAATAAATGGCTGAGCATTAACATTGCGACAATGTTGAAACAGCTTGTTGAGATAATCACCAATAGTAAAGGTTGCCGGTTGAGCTGGTGATAGGCTTTGGTGTTTCGCCTGACATACTAAAAGAAAATCTGTAAGAAATTCAGGTTTACGCCAGCTATCGAGTTGATCGAATAAGCTTAAAATTGTTTCAGCGTCTTGCTGGCTGATGCTCAGTACTGTTTGGTGGTGTTGCGCTGCTTTTAATGCTAACTGCTGGGTTTGTTTCGGCGGTTTCAGTGAACTGCAAATATCTGTAAAACTGGCTGGCACAGGCACATTTTTGCCATTTGCTATTGCCACACAAAGGCAGGCAAAACGAATGTTGATATCCTTGCTGAGACTCACCGCCTGTTTTAGTGTTGCTAAGCTAAATTCTGCCTGGTTGTGAAAAAGCTCACTATCACAGCTTTGTTGCCACAGCTTGACTAATTCAGGCCAGATAACCTTAAGTGCGCTGCATTGTTCTAAGATCTGGAAGAACACTTCGGGATTTTTTTCACTGAGAGAGCTGGCTATTTCTTTCCAGGTGCGTTCTGCCGACAAGGTTGATAATTCGCCATCTGTTGAAATCTTTTCCATTAACGTCATGGTTTCATCGGCGACGGTAAATCCGAGATAATGATAACGGGCGGCAAAACGAGCGACGCGTAATACCCTAAGTGGATCTTCAACGAATGCCTCAGAGACATGGCGCAGAATTTTATCTTGCAGATCTTGCTGACCGTTAAAGGGGTCGATAATGCGGCCATCTTCTGTTAATGCCATGGCATTAACGGTTAAATCGCGACGCAGCAAGTCTTGTTCTAAGGTAACATCCTCTGATGCATGGCAAACAAAACCGGTATAACCTTGTCCCTGTTTTTTCTCTGTGCGCGCCAGCGCGTATTCTTCTTTGGTTGTAGGATGCAAAAATACTGGAAAGTCTTTGCCGACCTGCTGAAAACCTAATGTCAGCATTTGCTTAACGTTACTGCCAACCACGACATAATCTCGTTCTACTATGTTGCGGCCGAGTAATTGATCGCGCACTGCACCACCAACGAGGTAGCTGTTTATTTCTCGATGAATACTCGTATCTGTCATTGTTATTATTGGTTTTGCTCTATTAAATTAGCCAAAGTCTATCATAAATCTTGCAATGGGATTTCGATACTTTGACTTCTTAAGCACAACAAGGTAATTTCGAGCTGTATTTTTAATTAGCAACGACTGGTCATGTATTCTGCGTATTTTGGTTTAAGTGAAGCTCCGTTTTCTATTTCGCCGGATCCGGCTTATCTGTTTATGAGTGATCGCCATCGTGAGGCGTTAGCACATTTAAGTCATGGCTTAGGTGATCATGGTGGCTTTGTTTTGTTAACCGGCGAAGTTGGCACCGGTAAAACCACTATTAGCCGTAGTGTGATGGAGCAGTTGCCAGAAAATACCCTGGCGGCGTTTATTTTAAACCCAACACTTTCCTGTGAAGAGTTATTAGCCACCATTTGCGACAGTTTAAAAATTCGTTATAAAAAAACCGGCGCGACTTTGAAATACCTGACCGATAAAATTCAGGATAAGTTAATTAAAAATCATCAAAATAATATCAATACCCTGTTGATTATCGATGAAGCTCAGCATCTGCAGCCGCAAGTTTTAGAACAGCTGAGATTATTAACTAACCTGGAAACTAATACTAAAAAATTGTTGCAGGTGATATTAATAGGCCAGCCAGAGCTGCAACAGTTATTGCAGCGCCGGGATCTCAGGCAACTCGCTCAACGCATTACTGCACGTTATCATCTGTTGCCATTAACTAAAGCCGAATTAACCGAATATATTAAGCATCGCCTCTCAGTTGCTCAATGTACTCGGTCGTTATTTAATAAGTCAGCGATCCGCGAACTACATAAAGTCTCAAAAGGCATTCCCAGAGTGGTTAATTTACTCTGTGATCGCGCGCTAATTTTAGCCTATGGCAAAAATGTCTCTGTGGTAAATGGTAATATTGTTCAGCAAGCGGCGGTTGAGGCGTTAGGGGATG
>CAZUHQ010000122.1:0-11232 GCA_964620605.1 uncultured Thalassotalea sp. | reverse complement strand
TTCTAACTTCCCTGACACAGCTCTGAATGGGTTAAATATTTATTTCAATTGGTATAAGCCTTACAAGCGTAACGTGAACAAGATAAAAGCTTGAGTCAATATCAATTACTATGTTAACGAATGTTGTTTATCTATTACGCCCATTTATTCTATTGTCATCAGTAGTGTTATTAACACTACTGATTTCTCGCACCGGACTAGCGCTATGGCAATACCCACATTTTACTAATATTGAAACGGCGCTAACATTAATCACTCAGGGAATACGTATAGATTTAAGCACTTTAGGTTATTTACTGTTTATTCCAGCAATTATCCACCCTTGGATATTACGCACTCGTTACGCAACGGGCTGGGTACGACAACTAAAACGCCTGTTTTATCTGCTCCTACTGACTGTGGTATTTTTTGAATTAGCCACACCCGCATTTATTAATGAATATGGCCTTAGACCTAACCGCTTATTTATTGAATACCTAGTCTATCCAAATGAAGTAGCGAAAATGCTGCTTAATGGTCACTTAATAACCTTGCTATTGGTCTTGTTATCATTAGTCATTTATGCTTACTTGTCCTCATTACTCATTAATCGTTTTTTTGCCCAACAAACAATAACCAAAATATCAACGAGTAGCGCCGCTATCTCATCGTTAATATTAATATCAACTTTATTACTGTGCGCCCGAGGAACATTAGCCCATCGGCCAATAAACCCGTCATTGGTTTATTTTTCAACCGACCCTTTAGTGAATTCCTTAACGATAAATTCCCTCTACAGCGTCGCTTATGCCTACAAACAATTAGCTAATGAAAAAAATGCAGCAAAAATGTATGGAAAAATGCCGGAAAAAACTGTCAATGCTTTGGTACAACAATCAACGGGCCTAACACCAGGCGCGTTTCATTCGACTAATCAACCCACATTGGCAACAAGAAAACCTATCTATCAGGGCACACCAAAAAACTTAGTCGTAATTTTGGAAGAAAGCTTAGGCGCTCAATTCGTTTCCTCACTAGGCGGATTACCTCTGACTCCAGAGTTAGACAAATTTTATAGACAAGGCTGGGGATTTTCCCGGTTATATGCCACGGGTACCCGCTCGGTTCGAGGTATAGAGGCGGTGATCACCGGATTTCCACCAACCCCCGCTCGCGCCGTAGTAAAGCTGGATAAATCACAACATAACTTTTTTACTATCGCAAATTTGTTAAAAGCCAACAATTACACCACACAATTTATATATGGCGGTGAAAGCCACTTTGATAACATGAAAGGTTTTTTCCTCGGCAATGGTTTTAGCGATATTGTGGATTTTGACGATATTACCAAGCCTAATTTTGTTGCCTCATGGGGAGCAAGTGATCAAGACTTGTTCACTCAAGCAAATGATGAATTAAACAAGCTACATCAAGCAGGCAAACCATTTTTCAGCTTCATTTTTACTTCAAGTAATCATGATCCATTTGAAATCCCTGAATTTGATACTCCCGCTATCAATTATACTCAACAGCAACTCTCTCAATATAGTGACAAAGAACTCGCACGACATAGAGCAATTCAATATGCCGACTATGCCTTGGGGAAATTTATAAACAAAGCTAAATCACAACCCTACTGGCAAGACACCATATTTCTAATTGTTGCCGATCATGATGCCAGAGTATCTGGGCGTGATTTAGTGCCAATTAATCACTTTCATATTCCGGGTGTTATCTTAAATGCTGACAAAGCGCCGACCATAGATCCACGTATTGTCAGCCAAATGGATTTAGCACCCACCCTACTTTCCTTGATCGGAATCACTAACACTTCTCCGATGCTTGGACACGATCTTAATAACAAGGATGTTCCCGAACGCGCCATGATGCAATATGCCGACAATTTTGCCTATTTACAAGACAATGACGTCACCATACTCAGGCCACACAAAGCACCATTAAACTTTACTTATGATGCTGTCAATCAACAACTGACACCTAAAGAGTTGAATGAGCAATTGGCGCAAACAGCATTAGCTCATGCACTATGGGGAAGCCTAGCATATCAAAATGGCTGGTATAGTAATAACGCAGCAGTTAGTACAGAGGAAAACACCTTATAGAAAACAGATAACATTCCACTAACGATAACGCCGAGGTTAATTCAACTGATATTGCACTACCGCTTTATTATGATCGGCCAGATTAGTTGAAAATATATGTTTACCTGTGCCATCGCTGACAAAATATAAATAATCACTCGGTGCTGGATTAAGCGCCGCTCTAATCGCCGATTTGCCTGGCATGGCAATTGGTGTTGGTGGCAAGCCGTTAATGCGGTAGGTGTTATAAGGCGTTCGCTGTTTTAAATGCTGACGCTTAATATCTCCCTGGTAGCTATCACCTAACCCATAAATCACCGTTGGATCGGTTTGTAACCTCATGCCCTCATTTAAACGGTTCACAAATACCGAGGCAATAAGCTCATGCTCAGCATGCAAACCACTTTCTTTTTCAATGATCGACGCCATAATCAACGCCTGATACGGTTCATCATACGGCAAACCTGATGCCCTGCTCTGCCAGGCATCATTTAACTCTTGCTGCATGCGCTGATAGGCACGGGTTAACAATTCAATATCACTGGTATTTTCGGTAAAGGCATAAGTGTCAGGATAAAACAGGCCTTCCGGATTTGAACCTTCAATATTCAGCCGCTGAGCGAGCAGCTGATACTGGTTTGAGTTAGGTTTAATGGTTTGTTTGATATGCGTGTTTTCCCGCAATTGCTTGAACCATTGTTTAAGCGTCGAACCTTCAATAAAGGTAATAGTAAATTGATACTCTTTCCCTGTAACCACCATAGAAAGAATATCTTTTAGCGTTTGCTCAGGTGTTATTTGATAAGTACCGGCTTTGATGTCAGCTAAGTCGCGATAAATACGCACGTAATTTCTCAACCATACGCGACTATCAATAATATTTTGTGACACCAGTTGCTTCACAAACTGATGAAATGACGTACCACTTGTGAGGATCAGCAACCTGGGTTCGGTTAAGTGAGTTTTCTGATGAACTTGATAATGAGTGACCGCAAGCAAAGCCGCTACCAAAAAAACAACCAGTATAATAGCGGCAGTAATCCAACGTTTAAGCCGACTCATTCTTGAATTCCTTTCGCTATCTTATGTAAAAAATCCGCTCGATAGTGCTTAACTATATCGATATCAAGCATTTGTCCTTGATAAGCTCTTACCGGTACTATCCCCATCACGCTATTACAAATAAACATTGCTTGCACCACATTTAGCTGCTCTTGCCTGGCATCAAGTTGCACAATATCACTGTCATTTGCCAGCAGTAACTTTCGATAAACGCCCGCTACGCCCGAACTGATAATATTTGGTGTAAACAATTGATTATTTGCAAACCAGAAGACATTGGCGCAGCTGGTCTCAACGATACGGCCGTTTATATCTGTTACTAACAAGTCATCACAATCGGCATTATCCAATTCAGTACGGATCAACACCTGCTCCAGCCGGTTTAAATGCTTTAAGCCCTTGAGCATGGGGTTGATACCAAGCTGCTGTTGACTGTTTTCCAGGGTGATCCCTTGCTCAGACCAGGTTTGATAATGCGCAGGCAATGAGTGAATAGTTAGAATTCGCTGTGATTGCTCCACCCCCTGCCTGGAATACCCACGACCGCCGCGGCCTGAGGTGATAATAATTTTTAAGACCGCAACATTTTGTGATGAAGTAATTTCGTTAATTTCGGCTAACAGCGCCTGGTGATCGTAATTAATCGCTAAATAACGGCAGCCATCAACTAAACGGGCTAAATGCTCAGCTAAAAACTCAACCTGACCATTGACCACTTTTGCGGTGGTAAATAAGCCATCACCATAAGCCAGACCTCGGTCAGTTAGCGAAATTTGTGCCTGCTGCTGACCATTAACTAAACAAAGCGACATTAAAAATATTTATCTCATCATAAGTTATTGTGAAAAGTCATTATATGTTAATGAGTTGACCATATGCCAGCGATAACAGCTCTTTTACTTTTATGCCATTGCTAAATACCATTCATTCCAAATATAAAAAACCCAAATACCATAACGGCATTTGGGTTTTTCATAACGTGAACAAATAAAATTGGTATTTAGTTGAGCTTCTTCAATACTAACGAACCGTTAGTACCGCCAAAACCAAAGGAGTTACATAACGCATACTCTAAATTAACGTCACGGGCAGCACCACGAATATAATCCAGATCACAACCTTCGCTCGGGTTTTCAAGATTAATGGTTGGCGCCACCTGATTATTAAATAACGATTGGACAGTAAAAATCGCTTCTACCGCACCAGCCGCTCCTAATAAGTGACCAGTCATTGATTTAGTTGATCCGACCATGGTTTTATCGGCATGTGCTTTAAACACAGACTTAACCGCATTAGTTTCGGCAATATCACCAGCAGGTGTTGATGTGCCATGGGCATTGATATAACCAATTTGGCTAACATCCACTTTGGCATCTTTTAATGCATTCTCCATCGCTAAAGCGGCACCTGCGCCGTCTTCGGGCGGTGAGGTCATATGATAGGCATCGCCACTCATACCAAAACCGACAATTTCGGCATACATGGTAGCGCCACGCGCTTTGGCATACTCGTACTCTTCAATCACTACAATTCCGGCACCATCGCTTAACACAAAACCATCTCGGTCTTTATCCCACGGACGGCTCGCACCTTGCGGATCGTCATTGCGGGTCGATAGCGCGCGCGCCGAACAGAAACCGCCAATGCCCAATTCAGTCGATGCTTTTTCAGCACCACCGGCAAGCATAGCATCAGCGTCACCGTGGGCTATCATCCGCGCGGCATGGCCGATATTATGAACTCCTGACGTACAAGCAGTAACTATTGCGATATTAGGGCCTCGTAAGCCCAATTTAATCGACAAATGACCAGCAGCCATATTTAAAATGGTCGATGGGCAGAAAAAAGGCGAAAGCTTTCTCACGCCACCTTTTAGATATTTACTATGGTTTTCTTCAATTAAGCTTAGGCCACCAATGCCAGAGCCTACAGCAACGCCAATGCGCGACGCATTCTCTTCAGTGACTTCTAATCCGGAATGATTAAATGCCTGAATGCCTGCGGCTAGTCCGTATTGGATAAAAATATCCATCTTTTTGGCATCTTTTTTGGCGATGCCATACGACTCAGCGTTAAAGTTTTTTACTAGGCCAGCAAATTTAGTTGGAAAATTACTGACATCAAAATGTTCGATAGTATCGATACCGCTTTTACCTGCCAATAGGTTTTGCCAGGTTGTTTCAGCATCATTGCCCAAAGGGGAAAGCATACCGTAACCGGTCACAACAACACGTCGCATTTGTCGAGTTGCCTCCGTAGAGTTAAGTTTGAAAAGTGATACTTGACATACGACAAGTAACTAGTTTGAAATTCTAATGAGAATACTTGCTGCTATTTTCAAATAGCAGAAACAAAACAGGCGGTGAATATACCGCCTGAAAATTCTTAATGCTTGCTGTGATTACTGGTTAGCAGTAACGTAATCAATTGCTGCTTGAACAGTTGTGATTTTTTCAGCTTCTTCATCAGGAATTTCTGTATCAAATTCTTCTTCCAACGCCATTACTAATTCTACTGTGTCTAGAGAATCTGCGCCTAAATCGTCAACAAATGAAGCTTCATTTTTTACTTCATCTTCACTTACGCCTAATTGCTCAACAGTGATTTTTTTTACGCGTTCTTCGATAGTACTCATTTTTTTTCCTTTACTAGAAAATACAATTTTTCAAAATTGCGTGTAGTGTATTCGTCTACAGCTTAGCTTGCAAGCTTCTAATTTTGCTTTTTATGCTGGTCTAACCTGTAGACAGTGCTATTATTATGCTTAGTTCTAGTGATTTATCAAGAATAATATTAAATATTTTCTCTAACTAAACCATGTACATACCACCGTTTACATGCAAGGTTTCACCCGTGATGTAAGCGGCACAATCCGACGCTAAAAATGCCACGGCGTTAGCGATTTCTTCCGGCTTACCTAAACGGTTCGCTGGCACCTGAGAAAAAATACCTTCTTTTTGTTCATCGGTTAGCGTTTGCGTCATATCGGTATCAATAAAGCCTGGAGCGATAGTGTTTACCGTAATGCCACGAGAGGCAACTTCACGCGCTAAAGACTTGGTAAAGCCAATTAATCCCGCTTTGGCCGTTGCGTAGTTTACTTGTCCAGCATTACCCATGGTACCTACCACTGAACCAATATTAATGATTCGACCCTGACGTTTTTTCATCATGGTGCGGATCACTGATTTACTTAACTTATAGACAGAGGTTAAATTAGTTTCAATAATATCTGTCCACTCGTCATCCTTCATACGCATAAACAAGTTATCACGAGTAATACCTGCATTGTTGACGAGAATATCTACACCGCCAAAATTATCTTTAATCGTCTCAAATAACGCAGCAACAGATTCATCACTAGTGACATTAAGCACCATGCCCTGATCTGCACCTAAATATTCGCTAATTTTTTCAGCGCCATGCTCAGAAGTTGCGGTACCGATAACGGTAGCACCTAATGATTTTAACTGAGTTGCGATTGCTTTACCTATACCACGACTGGCGCCGGTAACTAATGCAACTTGCCCTTCTAATGTAAACATAACTTATCCTACTAAACTGATTCTTTTGCCTGAGCTAATGATGCTTGATCATTAACCGAAATACATGAAATTGATTTATCGATACGCTTAACCAAGCCTTGTAACACTTTACCAGGGCCCACTTCTAATGCGGTTGCTATTCCAGCTTGTGCTAATGATTCAATGGTTTCAGTCCATCTTACCGGACTATAAAGCTGTCTGATCAACGCATCTTTAATCGCTGCGACATCGTTTTCAACAGCAACATCGACGTTATTAACTACAGGTAATTCAGGTGAATTAAAGGTTACTTGATTAAACTGCTCAGCAAGGTTGTCCGCAGCTTCTTTCATTAAGGCACAATGTGATGGCACACTAACAGGTAATGGTAATACACGTTTAGCACCGGCTGCTTTACACAGATCACCTGCGCGCTCTACCGCTTCTTTATTACCGGCAATCACTACTTGTCCTGGAGAGTTAAAGTTGACCGCAGACACTACTTGCTGTTCCGCCGCCTGTTGGCAAGCTTCAATAATTTTATCGTCAGCTAAACCAATGACCGCCGCCATTGCGCCAACGCCTTCCGGTACTGACGCCTGCATAAATTCGCCACGCTTTTCTACTAATTTCACGCCGTCTGTCAGTGATAACACGCCTGCACAAACCAAGGCTGAATATTCACCTAAACTGTGACCTGCCAGCATATCTGGCTTAACCTGAGATTCACTTTGCCATAAACGCCATAAAGCAACACTGGCAGTTAATAATGCGGGTTGTGTGTGATTAGTTTGGTTGAGTTTTTCTGCCGGGCCTTGGGCAACCAATTGCCATAAATCATAACCCAGTGCAGCAGATGCTTCAGCAAATGTCGATTGCACGATTTCATTATCGGCAAAATCACTGAGCATGGCGACAGTTTGAGAGCCTTGCCCTGGAAAAATAAAAGCGAGTTTATTTTGCATTTTGTTACCTAATTTGTCGAAGATAACATTCTGAGCAATATGTATTTTTCTACCATCAGAATGTTGATTAACATTGAGCTGCTAAATACAAGAGCAGCAACAACTATTCAATTCGTTCCTTTAAGCCTTGTTCTAACGTCATTTTAATTTTTTTTGGTACCTGACGTTCTACCTCTTTCATCGCCTCAAAAATTGAGGTGTGAAATGCCGAGACATTCGCATTGCCGTGGCTTTTAATGACAATGCCGCGCAATCCTATCAAACTTGCACCATTATACTGGTCGGGGTTCAGCGGTTTAAAGAGCTTTTTTAATGACGGCGCAAGGATCCGACCGATAAAACGGGCAAAAAAATGTTCAGATAACACCTGCTTTAATTTTTGGTATACCAACCTGGCAACCCCTTCACAGGTTTTAAGCGCGACGTTACCAACAAAGCCATCACAGACAATAACGTCCGCTTTATTATTAAAGATATCATTACCTTCAATAAAACCAACATAATTGATGGCGGTATTATCATTGAGCTTATTGGCAGCCATTTTTATATGATCGCTGCCTTTGATATCCTCAACCCCCATGTTCAATAACGCAACTCGCGGCGCAGTGATACCATCAACTTGTTCCGCCATTACCGACCCCATGACACCAAACTGATAAAGAATATTAGAATCACAAAAGACATTCGCACCAAGATCTAACATAAACACATGTTGATCTTCATTATGGGTCGGCAGAGAAGAAATTAACGCCGGACGTTCAACGCCCGGCAAGGTTTTTAGCACATAATGTGCCATCGCAAATAAAGCACCGGTATTCCCTGCACTAACACAGGCCAGCGCTTTACCCTGCTCGACTAAATCTAGGGCCTTACGCATTGATGAATGTTTTTTAGCTCGAAGCGCAGAGCTTGGCTTTTCATCCATGGCAACCACTTCTGTAGTCGCTATGACCGAAAGTTGAGGATGGTCTAAGGCATTATGTTTAGTGAGAATTTCTTGGATAATGGTTTGGTCACCGCAAAGCAGTAAGTGAAGTTGCGCTGATTGTTTAATGGCAAGAACTGCCGCAGGGATAGTTACAAGGGGGCCTTTGTCGCCCCCCATAACATCTAACGCTATGGTTAGACTAGTCAAAATGTTTTACCAAGTAATAGCTTATTTAGCGACTACTTTAACACCTTTGTAAAAGCCATCAGCTGTTACATGGTGACGACGATGTGTTTCGCCTGATACTGGATCTACTGATAAGTTTTCAGCTGTTAATGCATCATGTGAACGGCGCATGCCACGTCTTGAACGAGACTTTTTGCTCTTTTGAACTGCCATTTCCTAACTCCTAAAATCGATTGGTAACAATAGTGTTACTTAAGTTTTTTCAATACGTCAAATGGATTCGGCTTATCATGCTCTTCAGGTAATTCCCCCCAAACACTATCAGCCGGTGACTGACAATCTTCAAGGTTATGCCTAGGAATTAATGGGATCGCAAGGATTAACTCATCCTCCACTAACTCACGCAAATTCACTTCACCATTTTCATCTAATTCAATTGCATCATAATATGATGGCAAGTCTTCAGCAGCTTCTGCATTTTTCACCGGGCTAAACGTAAAGTCTAGCTCAAGTGGAAATTCAAATGTATCAGTACACCGCTGACATATTAAATTAACTGTTGCCGACCCTTTGCCTGATATTACTACCAGACCAAGTTCATCCACATCAAAATTAAATTTAACATGTACATGCTCGCTGTTGATTTCACTAACAGCAAGCAATCTATTCATTTCCGATATCTCAAAAATTCCCTCGCACTCAAGTCGACGCTGAGCACTTCTGATCGGATCTATTGTTATCGGAAGCTTAAGATTTTGCATAAGGCGCGCATAATAAAGCCGTTAGCGCCATGTGTCAAAAGAAAATTAACGAAATCTGTTTAATTTTTCAATCTTGCCCTTATATTAGCAAAATCTGTTTATTTTTTATAAAAAAGCTCAAGCATGGCACAAAGATCGATTATTTTAGGCTCAACTTCACCATTTAGAAAAAGTTTGCTGGAAAAGCTCAATATTAGCTTTCAATGCGCTAAACCTCAGGTCGATGAAACTCCGTTAGACAACGAAGCGCCTCAGGCTTTAGTAGAACGTTTAGCGATCTTAAAAGCAAAAGCGGTTGCTGATACGCACAGTAACGCATTAATTATCGGCTCAGATCAGGTAGCAACCTGTGAAGGTGAAATTTTAGGTAAGCCTCACACAACAGAGAATGCGATACAGCAGCTAACAAAGTTTAGCGGTAAATGCGTAACCTTTTATACCGGCTTATGTGTTTATGACAGCGCCTCACAAACAGCTAAGTCGCTGGTAGCGCCTTTTAAGGTACACTTTAAGCAACTTAACCAACAGGACATTATTAATTATGTTAACGCCGAGCAACCACTTAACTGCGCCGGCAGCTTTAAGAGCGAAGGGTTAGGCATTTGTTTATTTGAAAAGCTTGAAGGTGATGATCCTAACAGTTTAATTGGTTTGCCATTGATCAAACTCAATGAACTACTACAAGCATCAGGTTTTAATATCTTAGCCAATCAACTGAGCTAAACAGTAAAAGGCCATGGTTTACAATAAATCCACCGCCTTTTTAATAACGTCGTTTACTATAAAGATTAGCTAATCGACTGATTAATCTCTTGTAGCACCTGATGTGGATCCTGTGCCTTGGTTATCGGTCTGCCAATTACCAGATAATCGACGCCATCAGCAACCGCTTGTTCCGGCGTTACAATACGTTTTTGATCGTCACTACTAGTACCTGTAGGACGAATACCTGGCGTCACTAATTGAAAGTCCTGCCCTAATAAAGATTTTAACGACTGTGCTTCCTGCGCCGAACAAACCACGCCATCAAGACCTGCTTGCTTAGTAAGTTGTGCTAGATGCTTAACCTGCTCTGCCGGCGATTTAGAGATCCCTAAGCCCGCTAAATCATCTTCCCCCATACTGGTTAACACAGTGACGGCAATTAATAACGGCGCTTTCTCGCCATATGGCACAAGCGCTTCTTTTGCCTTTTGCATCATAGCGAGGCCACCGGAAGCATGAACATTCACCATCCAGACACCCAGCTCAGCGGCAGCAGTTACCGCTTTAGCGACGGTATTGGGGATATCGTGAAATTTAAGATCTAAAAAAACATCAAAGCCACGTACAACCAGGGCTTTAACAAACTCAGGGCCAAAATAGGTAAACATCTCTTTGCCGACTTTTAACCGACAATCACTTGGCTGAATTTTATCAACAAAAGCCAGAGCATCAGTCTGATTATCAAAATCTAATGCCACTACCACTTTTGGATCGCTCATTTTTATTCCTTAATTAAATTCTTCTTAAAATCTCAATAACAGCCATTATACAAGTAATCTTTGTATTTGAAGACTGTTAATTCAAGATCGAGGAAAAGAAACGGAGTTTATAAGTATAAATAAGTATCTTTGACAAAGAGATTGGATTAACTGGCAAAAAAGACGAGGTTACTCGCCTTCGAGGCCGCGTACAGGTTTTAGTGTTTCCCAATCATGACACGATGGACAAGACCAATAATGG
>CAZUHQ010000121.1:0-11235 GCA_964620605.1 uncultured Thalassotalea sp. | reverse complement strand
TTTTGAGTATTTGATCACAAATTGCGTCTCAATGGAATCTCATGATCTTACCCTGGTTCATGGACGAACAGGAGCGCATATATACAGGATGTATGGTATAGCGCGGGTTCATGGACGAACAGGAGCGTATATATACAGGATGTATGGTCAGTTTTTGTTCCTAACAAATACTAAGTATTTACCTCCATGTAATCCATGTAAGCAATAGCGTGGGTTTATAGATATAAAAAACGACGATGTCAGCTTTTTTTACAGTGAAATGATCTTGCTTGATATTTGTTTTCGCTAGTTCGACTATTGTTTTATCTAGATTGTTGATAAATTTCAATACCTTGCTTTATCATTTGCGTCATTTGTTTATTTCAAAATTTTATACATAACTATCAAGGTGTGATTTTTATGTTACGTTTTGTGGTTAAAAATCAGACAGCTAGAGGGGTGGCTTCAGTTATGCATAATAATTAACCAGTAAGGCTACTGTGTAGCTGTACTTTGTAATTAATGAAAAGCTGATAAAGTAAGGTGGGTTGATATGAATAAAATACTTCAACGTAATAGTTGGCGGACAATAGTCTTTTCTGCTGTTTGTTATTTGTCGACGCTTACTTCTGTCCAGGCTGGTGTGATTGTTACTGAATGGGAGTTTGATACCTGGGCTGAGTTTACCGCAGCCTCGTTTGATCCTGGTCATGCTGCAACTGGTGTTGCGACTGATTTGGATACATTATCTGATTATGAGTTATCTTGGGGAGCAAGTACCGGTGATTATACTTCGCCAACAGGCGACCCTACAGCGAACAGAAGTGCGCTGACTATAGGTACAGATACTTCTGGCGATGACAGGTTTGGTGGCGGTCATGCAACCGGCAATGTTGATACTATTATGGGGTTTGGACCACCAACTCCTCCAGATGAAATAGGTCTTGGTATTAGTATGACCCATTGGAATAATACCATTAGTGGTAGTTTTAGTACTTTGGAATCTGGTACCTTAACTGATTATTTAACCTTAAAGGCTGTATCACCATATACAGGCAGTGTTGAGTCTGCGCCAACCTTAGCGATAGAGTTCAAGTTTATGGAAACCCCTAATGCAGGAGTAGGAGGTTTGTGTTTAGATGGTTCGACAGTAGCATCTCACACTGGCGGTTGTCCTGATATTTTTGGTTTTGAAGGGCTTGCCACTACTGGAATTCCTTTCCACTATGATGGTCGTACGTACGGACTGGATATCCTAGTGTTTGATGAATTTGGCGGTGCTGCACCTATTGCTGCATTAGGCGCAGGATATTGTTCAGCTTTAGGATTAAGTGCTTCATGTCTTGGTTTCGTCACTCCGGAAGTTGCTCATACTTCACTGCAGTTTGGTTTTGATGTTAGACATGTACCAGAGCCAAGTACAGTCGCATTGCTAGCATTAGCGCTTATTACTTTAAGTTTTAGAAGACGTACCAGCTAGTTGAAATAATTTACTAGCAGTTATTCTATTAAAAGCCAGTGAATATAAACGCTGGCTTTTTATATACAGGATGTATGGTATAGCGCGGGTTCATGGACGAACAGGAGCGTATATACAGGATGTATGGTATGTCGAAATTGCAGGAGCATAATTTCGTGTATGTACAGGTATCAGCAATGCCACAGTGTCCTGAATGACACTGTAGCAATTTAGTGCGCACTTTAACGCTTCACTGGCACTCTTTCTGCACCTGTGATAGTTGCTTCAATGCGGCGGTTTGTTGCATGGGCAGCTGTCGTGTTTGCCGTATCTTTCAGCTGCTGTTCACCGTGACCGATAGCGGTTAATCGATTAGCAGCGATAGAGAACTCTTTGACTAACACGTCAATAATAGCCTGAGCACGCTGTTCAGAAAGCTTTTGATTATATTCTGCCTTGCCCAGTGCTGAAGTATGGCCGTGGATGGTCAGTTTAGTTTGGCGATAATGTTGTAAAAAATCCGCCATTTTCGCGATTTCTTTCATGCCATCGTCTTTGATATCACTTTTATCATTATCAAAGTTTACCAAGAGCTCAAACGTTTGTTTTTGCTTCATGTAAACCGTACAACCTTGAGCATTCACTTTATGTGTCATCGGAGTATTGGCACATTTGTCTTGGCTGTCGATAACGCCGTCTTTGTCGGTGTCTTTCGTTTGAATTTTAGCGGGTACCTGACGAGAAACCTTATTGGCTTTTGGCGTTGGTTTATTGGTATCAAAATAATAGATGAAACCTATTTTAGTTGAAAAATCGGTATAGTTGTCGTCTAGTTGATAGTGGCCTTTTCCTTCAAGATAAAACGCTGCATTATCGTTAATAAAATAGCGATAACCAGCACCTAAATCCGCAGACAGGTTGGAGTTGTCGATATCAAGAAAATCAGCACCAGCAACTAGGTATAAGCTTTTTTGGTAAGGGAAATAGAGCATATCAAGTGCAACGCTTGAGCCGCCTTCAACATCATAACCTTGATGTTTAGTGTTGATGTTTAAATTACTATAAGAAATACGCCCTTCATATGATGGTGAAAGACGGTGACCATACTCGATACCTAGGCCTGAACCATGAGCAATTGCTGAATGTTTGTCTGCGGTGAATAATCGATCATTATCGGCTTCAATATAGATGCCATGGCCGCCGAAATAGCTTTGGCCGACTAAAGACTCGGCATCTGGCTGCTCGGTGGCAATTAATGGTAAAGAAAATAATGACAGGCCGAGAGTCTGAAATAGTTTAGATAATTTTAACTGAGTTAACTGACGCATATTGAGATCCCTTATATTGTCGTCATTGGTGAAATAAGCGCTATATTTTACGGAACTGTTAGCTATAGGCATAGTATTGATGGTAAATTTCTCTAAGAAAAATATCTGAATAACACTATAATCTAAGTGACTGACGTTTTAAGGAAAAACAGGCTCTAATGAAAAGCTCTATTATTGTTTTATTTATGTTGTTATCTGGTGCAGTAGTTGCGGGAGAAAAAGAGAGCAATTATGACTTTAATCATAAAGTGCATTATAAACAAAAGCGTATTGCTCCAGGGCAATTCCAGCTTGAGTTATTAACTAAAGAAAAAACACGCTTTAGTCAGTTAGCGACTTTTTTATTGAGGCATGCCTATAACCTGTGTGGCGGCCATGAGTTTGAGCTCAAAATTCTTAATGGTATTGAGCAATTTGATGACCGTAACGTGAGTCCTAATTATATCCAACCATCTTTATCTGCAGAGCTTGTTTGTCCTACGAAATAGTCTATCTTTAAACAACGTTCTATCGATCACAGGTATACCAGTTGGTCTAAGCTAACTTATTAATTATTAAGTGTTATAATTTTTTTTTATAATAGTTATAAGTTTGTTGAATGGTTGCGAGATTTTATTTGCTTAATGCTTATCGTATAATCTCGCCGAAAATTTTCTAATCAATAACAATGGTTCAGTGGGCTATTGAACCATTGTTACTTATCACAGGGGTGAACGCCGTGCTTCAAGAATATCGTAATCATGTAGAAGAGCGTGCCGCAGAAGGCATAGTACCAAAGGCATTAGATGCAGCTCAAACAGCAGCATTGGTTGAATTAATTAAGAACCCGCCAGCGGGCGAAGAAGCATTTTTATTGGACTTATTAACCAATCGTGTGCCAGCCGGTGTTGATGATGCAGCTTATGTTAAAGCCGGTTTTTTGGCTGCAGTTGCTAAGGGTGAAACAAAGTCACCAATTTTAAGTGCTGAAAAAGCGACAAAATTACTGGGCACTATGTTAGGTGGCTACAATATTCAGCCAATGATTGACTTATTAGATGATGCCGCATTAGCCGATACCGCTGCGACTGGTTTATCACATACATTATTAATGTTTGATGCCTTCTATGATGTCAAAGAAAAGGCGGAAGCTGGAAACGCTGCTGCGAAAAAAGTCATGGAGTCGTGGGCTAATGCTGAATGGTTCACCTCAAAAGAAAAAGTTGCCGATAAAATCACGGTAAAAGTATTTAAAGTGACCGGTGAAACTAACACTGATGACTTATCACCGGCACCCGATGCCTGGTCTCGTCCTGATATTCCTCTGCACGCCAAAGCCATGCTTAAAATTGCCCGTGACGGTATCAACCCTGATGAAGACGGTACTGTTGGTCCAATCAAGCAAATTGAAGCATTACAAAAAGACGGTATTCCATTAGCTTATGTTGGTGACGTTGTTGGTACTGGCTCTTCACGTAAATCTGCGACTAACTCAGTACTTTGGTTTATGGGTGATGACATTCCTTATGTGCCAAATAAACGCGCTGGTGGGGTATGTTTAGGCGGTAAAATCGCGCCGATTTTCTATAACACTATGGAAGACTCAGGTGCTCTGCCAATCGAATTAGACGTACAAAAAATGAACATGGGTGATGTTATTGATATTTACCCATACGAAGGCGTAGTGAAAAAAGGTGATGAAGTTATCTCAACTTTCTCGCTAAGCCCAGTATTACTGGACGAAGTGCGTGCTGGTGGCCGTATTCCATTAATTATTGGTCGAGGTTTAACAGGCCGTGCTCGTGAAGCATTAGGCTTAAGCGAAACTGACTTATTCGCAAAACCAGTTGCCACTGAAGCATCTTCTAAAGGTTATACCTTAGCGCAGAAAATGGTTGGTAAAGCTTGTGGCGTAGAAGGGGTTCGTCCTGGTCAATACTGCGAACCGAAAATGACGACTGTGGGTTCGCAAGATACTACTGGTCCTATGACTCGTGATGAGCTTAAAGATTTAGCCTGTTTAGGTTTCTCGGCTGATTTAACTATGCAGTCGTTCTGTCATACTTCTGCTTATCCTAAGCCGGTTGACGTGCAAACTCACCATACCCTACCTGATTTCATTATGAACCGTGGCGGTGTATCACTTCGTCCGGGTGATGGCGTTATCCACTCTTGGTTAAACCGTATGTTACTACCAGATACTGTCGGTACAGGTGGTGACTCTCATACTCGTTTCCCATTAGGTATCTCATTCCCAGCAGGCTCTGGTCTGGTGGCGTTCGCAGCAGCGACAGGTGTGATGCCACTTGATATGCCTGAGTCGGTACTTGTACGCTTTAAAGGTGAAATGCAACCAGGTATTACTTTACGTGACTTGGTACATGCCATCCCTTATTACGGCATTAAAAATGGCCTGTTAACTGTAGAAAAAGCCGGTAAGATCAATGAGTTCTCTGGTCGTGTATTAGAAATTGAAGGACTTAAAGGCTTAACGGTTGAGCAAGCATTTGAGTTGTCTGATGCTTCTGCTGAGCGTTCAGCGGGTGGTTGTACTATCAAGCTTGAAGAAGATGCAGTTAAAGAGTACTTAGAGTCTAACATCGTGATGCTTAAGTGGATGATCAGCGAAGGTTACGGTGATATTCGCACTATTGAACGTCGTATTAAGGCAATGCAAGATTGGTTAGCAAATCCTTCATTAATGGAAGCAGATAGCGACGCCGAGTACGCACATGTATTAGAAATTGACCTTGCAGAGATTAAAGAGCCAATCGTATGTTGTCCAAACGACCCTGATGATGCCAAATTATTATCAGAAGTTGCCGGCGACAGTGTCGATGAAGTCTTTATCGGTTCTTGTATGACCAATATCGGCCATTTCCGTGCCGCCGGTAAATTACTTGAAAATTACGGTGGCACTTTAAATACCCGCATGTGGGTTGCACCACCAACTAAGATGGATCGCGATCAGTTAACCGAAGAAGGTTACTACTCAACATACGGTAAAGCCGGTGTGCGTATTGAAACTCCGGGCTGTTCATTATGTATGGGTAACCAGGCTCGTGTTGCTGATAAGTCGACGGTACTGTCAACTTCCACCCGTAACTTCCCGAACCGTTTAGGTACTGGTGCCAATGTTTACTTAACATCTGCTGAACTGGCAGCAGCAGGTGCGATTTTAGGTAAATTACCTTCTGTGGAAGAATACATGGAATATGCGAAAACTATCGATGCGACAGCGGCCGATACTTATCGTTACTTAAATTTCCACAAGATGGAGCAATATACCAAGAAAGCGGATAATGTTATCCTTCAGGTAGAAGCTTAGCGTTTTAGTTAGCAAAAGCTAAAATTTTATCTTAAGAAGTCGTCCTAGTGGCGACTTCTTTATTTTGTCGTCAAGCAAAACTGTGTAGGTGTTATTTATTATATTTTGTATATGTAAGGTTGCTATTGTTTTGAGTACAGTATTTTGACACTAACCCTGCTAAGGACTTATACATGGAAATCATTGCACTGATACTTTTTGTTTTATCTTCTTCCGGGACGCCCGGACCCAATAATGTCATGTTGTTGACTTCAGGCGTTAACCATGGCTTTCGCAAAAGTATTCCTCATGTGCTTGGCATTAATATTGGTTTTCCAGTAATGGTGGTGGCTGTCGGTTTTGGCTTAGTGAGCCTCTTCAGGCAAGTGCCAAACCTGTATCTGCTGATAAAAATTATTGGTATTGGTTACTTGCTGTATTTAGCCTTTAAAATTGCGACCTTGTCAGGTCAATTGTCGGCGAAAGAAAAAAATAACCCTTTTACTTTTATCCAGGCGGCGTCATTTCAATGGCTTAATCCCAAAGCTTGGGTAATGGCAGTCAGTGCGATAGTTGCTTTTGCATCGACCGACGGCAGTACGACCACTGAAGTATTTTCGATTGCTGCCGTATATTTGATTTTTGGCTTACCTTGCTCACTATTCTGGCTGAGTATGGGGTTAGGATTGCAATCCGTATTGGATAAACCGGTTTTTATCAGTTGGTTTAACCGAATTATGGCGACGATATTAGTGCTTTCTATAATTCCTATGATAGAGTCAACGGTCGCTGGATAAAGCTTGTGAATAATGAGTTCGATCATTAATAACCTTAAATGCAACTCAGATTGCATACTGTGCAATTAATGGTTGAAACTATTGACTGATAGCTAGCCAGCTTTTATACCTAAAGTAGTAGAGTTAGCTGTGAGGTTGTTATTGCTATTGTAAGTTTTTCATTGATAGTGACATTGTTCATGTCGTTGGTGGCAATGCCCGCTAATAGCTGCCCAACACCTGATAAAATCTATGTTATTGGGGTCGAAGCGATTGAATATAGCCCGCACTATAATTTTGTTCGCCCTGCACAAGCTAACTTTTTTGGTGATTTTGTCACTTGGCTGGCAAAAAAGACTCAATGTAACTTTCAGGTGAAGTCCTTACCGATCAAACGATTAAAGTATGCCTATGAAAATACCGGTAATATAGACTTTATTTACCCAGATAATCCTAACTGGCATGATAAAAACAGTCAGCAACGTTTTTTTAGTAAAGGGTTAGTCACTGCTTTAGGCACAACTATGGTAAAAGCAAAAAATGTATCTATGGAAATAGGTAACTTTCACTCTTTAGCATTTCCTCGAGGTTTTTCGCCAGTTGCCTGGTACCCACTTCAGCAAAAGTACGGCATAACTTTTAGTGAAACCTCGAATGCACTCGCGGCGCTGAAAATGGTTGATGCGAACAGGGTAGATGGCGCGGATGTCGAATATAATGTGGCGCAATACCTGATGCTTCAAGGTGAGATCCATAACTTAAAAGTTGCACAAAATTTACCCTTTACGCCAACCAGTTTCCATTTATCTACACTAAAAGAACAAGTATTCATTACTTATATTAATGATATCATTGAGCAATCTTTCGATGAAATTGAAACCATCAAACAACAGTTGGGTATTGTTGAACAGCTACTGAACTAATAGGCTTTCAATGGTGCTTTTATTTTTCTCCTATTCCTTTCCCAATTTTTTTAACACTTTTTTCATATGGGCTTTAAAGCTGTTATCGAATTTTGACTGACCGCAACTAAAACTTTGAACCGCAGTTACGCCAACCATGCCGACGTTCGAGAGATCTTGTACTATTAAGCATGTACCGTCATCGCCTTTAATGGTTTTTAGATCACTGCTCATTTGATATGTTGTCTGCTCTGTTTTTTCTTCTTGGGTTAATTGTTTGGTGGAATGAGGTACAGCTTCCGGTGTGCCATCTAACACAGAAATAGATTTTCTTCGATTATGTTGATAAATCTGTTGCTCGATAATTTGCTGGTCAAGCCGCTGTTTTAATTCATCCAGCTGCTTTTGCGGAGTAAAAACCAAATTAGGTGTAGTTAAAGGTAACGACTTAGTTTTTGCTACAGGTTCTGATACTTCGCTTTTTTCTATTTCAATTTTCGCTTGCTCAGGAGTTTTTTCTTTCTTGCTCTTAACTACTTGCTGTGGATTTTCCTCGGTTTCAGTGGGGGTTGGGTGTTGCTGTTGTTTTTGTACTTGTTCTTTTTCTGTCTTAGGCTCAGGCGAGGGGATTGGCTCTGGCAAAGTTGTCACCGGAGGCGGTGTATATAAATAGCTCTTAATTGCCTTAGGGGGTATTTTTTCGGGAGCAGGAATAACTAAAGTATAACTGATTAATAATAACAGTACCGCATGTAATATCAGCGCAAGAATAACGGCAGAAAAACGTCCTTTTAACACTAAAACTTATTATCTTTTTATTAATTTAAGGTGATTAGTAGACCAGGTAAATTTTATTTTGTTCAATATTGCAAACGATAGTTTTTTCAGTTGCAATAAATGGCGAAAGTTTGCCTAACTAATGCCCTTTCGAGCGGGTTTTCTTCTATACTTAGGCGTAGAGATAAAACAATAAGGCTTCTGGCAGTATGGCTTTGGGGTGACTATGGAATATGAATTTATTCATGATGCAATAACCGGTAATGCAAAAGCACAATTTTCTTTAGAGCATCAAATCATAGGGCCGTGGTTAGAAATAGAGATTGGCAATAATACCGAAAAATTGACAGAACTGCTTACCGCCATCGATCAGGTGGCATCGGGGAAAGTACAGGAATTATTGATCCCAGGGCATGAATATTCCGTATCACTGAGCCGGGATGATATTCAGATACAGGCTAATGCCTTACTTAATGGTGAATGCCAGTTGCCGGAAGAACTGCAATCAGATGAACTGAATTTCGACGCATTAGATAGCTCTGCTTGTGGCCTTGATGACTTTAGAAACCTGCTACTGTCCTGGGCAAAATTTACCAAGAATTAGTGCCAATAGTGATTGACACTTATATAAATGATTAATTAGTTTACAATTTTTAAACAAAATCGTATTGAAATAAATCGAATAAACGCAATAATATTCATTCTATTTTTTATCCACTATTCTGAGAGCTACTATGGCTAATAATTCGTCATCCGCTAACACTCAAACTCGCATGGTGCCGTTACGTTATGTGTTAACTCCAATAGCTATTATTTTTGGCGCATTGATTATTTTAATGATTATTAGCGCGGTGGCACCAAAACCTGCAAAAAAGCCGATTGAGCTTAAAGCACCATTAGTAGAAACCATGC
This sequence comes from uncultured Thalassotalea sp., assembly GCA_964620605.1. Classification (GTDB taxonomy): domain Bacteria; phylum Pseudomonadota; class Gammaproteobacteria; order Enterobacterales; family Alteromonadaceae; genus Thalassotalea_E. The sequence goes on along the minus strand of CAZUHQ010000121.1, from coordinate 1,816 downwards.
CGCTATCAAAACAGGCAGTTACCTTTCACATTGAATCTCAGGGGACGGTCAGTCCACGCACGGAAACAACCTTGATCTCCGAAGTTTCAGGTCATGTCGTTAAGGTATCTGAAAAATTTAACGTCGGTGGTTTCTTTAAAAAAGGCGAACAGTTGCTTGAGATCGACGATATTAATTATCAGGTGGCGTTAGTGCAGGCAGAGTCGGCGTTAGGCACGGCACAGGCAAACCTGACTGAAGAACAGGCACGAGTGAAACAGGCAAAAGAAGAATGGCTACTCTCGGGTAAGGCATTGGAAGATGCACCATTAGTGGCACTGCGTCAGCCTCAACTGCAAAAGGCACAGGCGGATTTAAAGGCGGCGCAGGCGAATTTACAGCAAGCACAAATTAAGCTGGCAAGAACTAAAATTACTGCACCATATGATGCCATGCTTAAAGCAAAATACGTCGATATCGGCCAGTTTGTCTCCACTGGTAGTCAGATTGCCATGACCTTTGCCGTGGATTATGCAGAAGTTAGATTACCGGTTAAGCAGCGAGATATCTTATTTTTAGATCTGCCGAAAATTGATCAGAGCAAAGCATTCGGTTCACCCGTTGATTTAACGGTTTCAGTCGGTAGTGAGCAATATCACTGGTCATCGAAAATCAGTCGTTATGAGGGGGTGGTCGATAGCCAAAGCCGGGTGCATTATGTGGTCGCTCAGGTAGATAATCCTTATGCGTTATTATCGACCAAGCAGCAGCAAGAATTACGCATCGGTACTTTTGTCAATGCCAGTATTACCGGGCAGACTATTGATGATGTGATAGCGATCCCGCGCAGCGCGATTTCCGGTGCCAATACCATTTATTTGCTCGATAGTGAGCAAAAATTACATATTCAAACGTTCGATGTACTGCGCTCAGACAGTGAATTTCTTTATACTCAGGATGAGTTAAATCCGGGCTATCGGTTAGTCACTACTAAATTGGAAACGCCGATAGAGGGCATGACCTTACGCACCTCAGGCTTGGACAATATTGCTCAGCAAACAGGTGAATCTTAATGACAGATCATAAAGAACAGTTTACCGGCACTATTGCCTGGTTTGCCCGCAATAGTGTTGCGGCAAATTTGCTGATGATGTTTATTTTAGTCGCCGGTTTTATCTCCTATCAAAACATCAATAAGAAAATGTTCCCTGATTTTAACCCTAATAGCATTCAGGTGATGGTGCCGCATTTAGGGGCGTCTCCTGAAGAAGTAGAGAAAAGCGTTATTTTGAAAGTGGAAGAGGCGCTGGAAGATATCGAAGGTTTTAAGCGGATAACCTCAAGGGCACAGGAAGGTGTTGGCATAGTAACTATCGAACTGCAGTCTGGTTATTCACTGGCGGAAAAGCTTGATGAAGTGCAAATGCAGATTGATGCCATTACGACGTTTCCGGCACAAACGGAAAAACCGATAGTCACTAAGCAAGAATTTAAAGGTCAGGTACTGTGGATGTCGGTTAGTGGTTCAATGTCACGTCGGGCAAGACAAAATCTGGCGCAAGATATTCGTGACGATATCATGTTGCTGCCCAGCGTTAATAGCGCGGAAGTGGTCGGTAAGCGTGATTATGAGATCAGCATTGAAGTCTCGGAAAATAAACTGCAGCAGTTTGGCCTAACTTTTGATGCGGTCACTCGTGCGGTGCGTAATTCTTCGCTCGATATGCCAGGCGGCACGATAAAAACCCATGGCGGTGATATTCAGTTAAGAACTCAGGGGCAGGCATACACAGGTGAAGAGTATAGTAAAATCGTGCTAAGAACTGCTCAGGATGGC
>CAZUHQ010000120.1:0-11386 GCA_964620605.1 uncultured Thalassotalea sp. | reverse complement strand
CCAGATCAACCGCTCTTAACGAATGTGGCGCAATACCAACATTGCTATTGGGATACGCTTTACTGAGCTGCATACAGTCAGTCACCAGCTGATTAAATTGTTCAACCGAATTAATAAAGCGCTTCTGGCCTTCATTAGCAGGCAAAGAACCAAAACCGCTAAAACGGTAGAGCACAGGCAACAAGGTTAATCCAATACCTGAAGTTTTGCCCGCTTCAAACAAGGCGCGAGACATAGCCGCCAACTCACTGTGGTTACTGCCATCCTGAGCATGATGTAAGTAATGAAATTCCGCCACCCGGGTATAACCCATTTTCAGCATTTCAATATAAAGCTGGGTCGCGATCAGCTGGGCTTGCTCAACCGTTAACTGCTCAAGAAATTGATACATGATTTTGCGCCAGGTCCAAAAGCTGTCCTGGCCTTCGCTGCCCTGCTCACTAAACCCGGCAAATGCCCGCTGAAACGCGTGAGAGTGACAGTTCACCATGCCTGGGATCACTGTGCCCAACTGCTGAGCAGCGCTATCCGCTTCCGGTTCTATCGCCGTTATAACGCCATTTTCTATCGACAAGGTTTGATGCTTTTTCCAGCCATCTGCCAGTAAAATACGCTGTGCGTGTAATTTCATCATAATATTTCTCTATGAATATCACTGCATCTATTGGCTATATTCCCGATAGATGTTGCTAAGTAAAAAACAAGACCTGCGAGCCCTTTCATGGAAACTCAACATAGCCGACTTATTTACTTAGAGCCGGCAAACTCAATCAGGCACTGAACCAGCATTTTCAGCTTCACTTTCACCTTGTCCGCTTTTTGCTGATTGTACTGATCGCTCGGCTCATTCATATAAGTCGACTGTGAAAGCTCGAGCTGCAGGGCATGAATATTGTCTTTAGGCTGGCCATAATGTCGGGTAATAAAACCACCTTTAAAACGGCCATTAGTCACCATGCTATATGGGCTAAAGTCCAATGCCTGAATTTGAGTAATCAGCTCATGGTCACAGCTAATGCCGTCACCATCGCCAAAGTTAAAATCCGGCAGCTGACCATCAAAAAAACGCGGCACATGAGATAAAATCGAATGGGCTTCCAGCAATACCGCCTTACCGAATTGCTGTTTAATTTCAGCTAAAGTGTTTGCAAGCGCCTGATGATAAGGCTGCCAGTAATTTGCTATTCGACCGGCAACTTCCTGCTCATCCGGCTGCTGACCGGCGAGATAAATATCGGTTAAATCAAAGGCAGTCGTTGGACACAATTCCGTTGAATTCGCGCCGGGATAGAGGTTAACACCATTAGGATCACGATTGAGATCAATCACATAACGGTTGTATTTCGGCATGATAATATAAGCGCCCAGTTCGAGAGCAAAATCATAGAGTCGGTCAATATACCAGTCGGTATCCGGTACTTGCTGCGCCGCTGCTGTCATCCGAGTGGCAATTTCCCGCGGAATTTGCTGACCATTGTGCGGCATACTGATCAGTAAAGGCACAGTGCCCTGATGTAATTGATAACTGTTCGACATTTCACCACCTAATTGTATATACAACTTGAGTGCTAATTTATCATGTAATCTGTGATAGCGGCAATTGCTTTATATGAGAATATTGATTAAATTTGCGCGATATCCGGTTATCGAATATGGTTAGAGACAGTTAACTTATTAGAATTTAGCCATTTATGCCGAGAAAACTGCTCAAACTCCTCTTGCTATCGATAGGCATAAGTTGTGTATTTGGCAAAGTTTACGCCAGTGAGCCTGAAGCCAACTCCCTCAAAGTTTCACAGGAAAGGGTGATCCGCATTGCCCTGCCAGATGAAGCAAGCTTAAAGGCAGCCTCTCCCGAGCCATTCGAGCGCCTGGTAAATTTTCTAAAGGAGTACTGGCAAATTTGGGCGATCGACCATCAGGTTGAAATTCGCTTTATTTATTTGCCGACCGCCCAGGCATTAAGCGCATTGATGAGCAACCAGCTGGATATTATAGCGATTAACATCTATCAAGGTCACGAACCCGGCCAATTGTTTAGCATTCCCTACGCAAAATTCCGGCAGAGTATTTTTCGCAACATCAATAAAAATACCAAAGACGGCATTCAAATAGCGATCCATGCTCAGGACAACCAGGCATTAAACTTTTTACCCGGCCATATTCAACGGGAATACTTTAGCGACGCAGACGCCTTATTGAAAAATTACCATAAATACGATGCCATTTATTCCACTCGGCCGTGGATCATAGCGAACAAGCTGCAAGAGTTTGGCATCAACCAGAATTTTTATATCAATCAACAAGAAGTGCCACAGATCACCTTACATTTTACCACTCGCACCGACGACAGGGCATTAATGTACCTGATCAACAACAGCATCAGGGCGGTCAGAACCAGTCAGGCCAATGTCTGGAATGAAAAGTACCTCTTAACCCAGGACTCTAACTTTACCCTGACTTTCGGGCAGTTTTCACAAAACCTCAGCGAACAGGAAAAGCAATACCTGCTCGATAATAATGAGATCCTTTATCCAGTGATTAACGAAGGTAACCCACCATTTATCATCACTAAAAGCTTTGCCAACATTACCGATCGCGGCTTTACCACCGAGCTGCTAAAATTTATCGCCAATAAAACCGGCCTAATTTTTAAACCGCTATACGTTGAAAACGCCGAACAGATGCAACAACAAATAGCTCAAAATAATGCTCAGCTACTGGTTGATGTCGAGCAGCTGAGCAAAGAACCGTATCAATACAGTATTTCCTACTTTACCATCCGTTATAGCCTGGCCTACAACCCTAGCATCACTACGGTCGAACGCTTTGCCAACTTAAATCAGTTATCAATTGCTGCGGTTAAAAACAGTGTAACCACGACGCGTTTGGCAAATAAATATCCGTTAGCCCGCATTACCTTGTTTGACACCACTTCAGAGGCAATTAGCGCGGTCGCCGAAGGTAAAGCTCAAGTTTTTGTCGGTAGCTCATTAACCACTTCCTATTTGATCAAGGAAAAACGCTATGCAAATTTAACCTCGCGTCCATTTCCGCAATTTGACGATGAAACCAAACTGGTTTTTGCCGCCAGCAATCAGCACAGCCAGCTTATTTCATTATTAAACAAGGCGATCAATGCCTTATCCGCCGATCAGTTTGATGCCATGTATGCCAAGTGGAGTCAGTCCGCGTTTCCGGAAGCCAATGTCCAGGCTCAGGTAGAGATCGCCTATCGTCAAGCGAGCTATGTTTTTCTGACCATTTTATTGATCGCACTGATCGTCTTCTGGGTCTACTACCGCCAGCTCCAGGTACAAAAAATCGCCCAGAAAAAAATCGAGCACGCCCTGGCATTGGCGGAGTCGGCACGTAAAGAAGCGGAAAAATCCGCCCAAGCCAAAGTGACTTTCCTCACTCATATGAGCCATGAGATCCGCACGCCAATGAACGGCGTATTAGGCATGACAGAAGCACTGAACTATACCAAACTCAGCAGTGAACAGAGTGAATTACTGGAAACCCTGGAAGGCTCAGCCCGTCACTTATTAGCACTGTTAAATGACGTGCTGGATTTTTCCAAAATGGAAGCGGGGAAACTGACGCTGGAAGCCATGCCGGTCAACCTGCATTTACTCAGCCAGAACATTATTAAAAGCTTTCAACACATTGAAAAAAATAACGGCATCAAACTTATCTTAAATATCGACCCTAAGATCACTCATAGCTATATCACAGACCCCACCCGGCTCAACCAGGTACTGAATAATTTAATAGGTAATGCCACCAAGTTTACCGAACAGGGCAGCATCACTTTATCTATCGTTAAGCTGGATCGCCAATCACAGCCAACAGCCCACTCCGACTGCCTGCGGATCGGCGTGCGCGATACCGGTATCGGCATTTCTGCCGAACAGCAAAAGCGCCTGTTCACTCCATTTATTCAGGCCGACAGTGATACTACGAGAAAATTTGGCGGCACCGGATTAGGTCTAAGCATTTGCCAGGAAATTGTCTCGGCGATGGGCGGCGTGATAAAAATTGAATCGCAACAAGGGCAAGGCAGCCACTTTTACTTCGATTTAAAATTTAAACGGGCAGAAGAAGAGCTCGATACCATAGACAGGCGCAGAGCCGATCGTAACACCAGTGCCCCAGCCGATGATCGCTTTGCAGGAATGCGAGTGTTAGTGGCAGAAGATAATTTAGTCAATGTTAAAGTACTGACCGCCCAGTTGGCGCGGCTGAATATTCAGGCAGATGTTGCCTATGACGGTGAACAGGCACTGGCCATGCACCAAAAGTTTTCCTATGACATTATCATCTCTGATTGTCATATGCCGAAAATGGACGGTTTTGAACTGGCCAGAGCTATTTTGAAAACACCCGCGCTACAGCCCGTCTGGCTAATTGCCGTCACCGCCGATGCCTTGAGCGGCGCCGCAGAAAACTGCCTCGCCGCAGGCTTTGACGACTATATGGCAAAACCCTGCCCACAGGAAGAAATCACCAATAAGCTTAATCACGCTTATCGCATGTTACAGGCCAGACGTAATTAGCATTCCTCACCTAAAGAATATGTAACGGCTGAAATATGATTTGTGACCATTGCGTTTATTCATGTAACCATTAACAATGGCTATAACTCGATAAACCTTAATAATCAATCCAAATACTTACTTATAATTTCTTGAATTTCCCCTCTTTTTTTCATTTTGTAAATTTCAATATCAAATTTAATCACAAAGTCTTTTTTAAATGGAAAATTAATCTCCGCATCGATATCGGTATAACCTAAATATCCTTCATTACTTGAAATAGTCGCAATTTCTTTTATGTTAATGCCATTTTTATTAAACTTTTCATATAACCCTTGCTCTTTAAGTTGGTTGACATACCATCTAAATGGCAGCTTTGACATTACAATGCAATCAGCTAATCCTGTAATTAAAGCCGGAACAATACTTTTAGCGCTATCTAGCAATAACAATGCTATTTTTTTGTCTGTCACCATTTGATGAAATACTTTTCCTGCCCGACCATCTCCTCTTGTCATAGCAAAAGTTAACCCTTGATAATCATCGGGAAAATTTTCCCGAACCATATCCAGCACCTGATCATTACACATAACCACATCATTTTGAGTATACAAAGGCAGTGAATATGGCCATATATAGGGTTGTTCAGGTTTAGCCGTCGTCATCCAGTCATGTGCATGGAAATAAGGCGGTAAAATAGCAAATGTTTTGCCAGTCTCTATTTCTTTCTTCGCTCTGGCCCATGGAAGTACTCTAAATGTGACTTGATAATCAGGCATTCTGTCCGTCGCCCGCTTTACAATATCAAGATAAATTCCTGTCAATTCCCCATCAGAACTTCTAAATAAAAAAGGCGGTAGCATGTCATGAGTAGATATCTCCACTTTTTGTATTGCATGCGCAATAGTGTTTGATAGAAAAAAGATAAGAAAAAAGCAAGTAAACTTTTTCATATAACAAGATATCCGCGCTATTTGCGCTGATTGAAATCTATCTATCAATTATAGCAGATAGTCGTGAATTGCAGCGATTTTCATCAAAAGCAAGCATAGGAATACCAGGTTCAGTTCGGCAACAAAGTCTTGATAACTACCGACCCTTTTATTTCACCAGATGCCAGTGAAATAAAAGGGTAACTACTCTGGAAATCATAAATATCCTACACTTTAAACTGGCCAACTAACTGGTTCAAATCACTAAACTCGCGTTGCAGGCTGTCGCAGGCATCCTGGGTTTGTTGTAAATTACTTACTCCCTGCTGGTTTAATTCCATCAACTGCATGATATCTTCATCAATTGACTTAATAACATCACTTTGCTGCTTGGTCGCTTCTGCCACCGCATGATTCTCATTATCCACTTCTTTAAGCGAACCAACGATAATTTGCATGGTTTCATCCGCGACATTTGCTTTCTCAACGCTGGTCTGGCTATTTCTCTGACTTTCTTCCATCGAATTGACCACAGAAATCGTGCCCTGTTGCAGGTTCTCAATCATGTTTTCAATTTCTGTCGCCGCATCCTGGGTGCGTTGTGCCAACTGCCGCACTTCATCGGCAACCACAGCAAAACCACGTCCAGCCTCGCCAGCACGCGCCGCTTCTATCGCCGCATTAAGCGCCAACAGGTTAGTTTGCGAACTCACCCCCATAATAACGTCCAAGATATTGGCGATATTATTCGCTTGTCCCCTGAGTTTTTCGATATCACCACTCGAGCTTTCCATGGTACCCGAAAGCTGTTGAATCGATTCTATATTGGCATTGAGCGCCGACATCCCTTGCTGAGACTGATTTTGCATTGCTGAGGTCAATTCCGAGGCGTTAGCGGCGTTAACCGAAATTTCATCCGAGGAGCTGTTTAATTCAGTAATGGCACTGGAAACATTGGTGCCGCGGCTTAACTGCTGCTCCGCCATTTCTATCCCTGAATGCGCACTTTGTCGAACCTGAGCTATATGCTCATTCAGCACCTGAGCCGATGCCTGTACCTGCTGCATCGCCAAGTGAATACGTTCAATAAAGCCGTTAAAGTTTCCCGACAGCTGGCCAATTTCATCCTGGGTATCGACTGCTAAGCGCTGAGTGAGATCTCCATCCCCCTGGGAAATATCCTTGATCGCTTCATTTAACCGATAGATAGGCTTCATTAAATGGTTAAACAATAAGTGCAATAACACCACAGTCACTAACAGGCTGATCACCGCAACCAGTATCGCGCTGTTACGCGCCGCCACTAAAGGCTGATAGGCCTTTTCCTTATTCAATAATACCCCAACATACCAGTTAACCGAGTTAATGCCGGTAATAGGAATAAAAGAGACGATTTGCTTATCATTGATTTCATTGAGTTCTTTGACAAACTTGGGCTGAGTTCCCAACAACTCAGTGATATTTTTCTCGACATAGCTTTCTTGTGGATGGCTGAGGATCTTGCCATCGGCCGTCACTAAATACGCATAACCTATGTCGAGAAAATCAATGGCATTTAAAATTTCAGAAATATCATCCAGTAAAATATCACCACCGGCGACCCCGATAAACTCGCCATTGACTTCCACCGGCGCTACCGGCGAGATCACTAGCTTATTGATAGTGACGTCCATATAAGGTTCAGTAAACGAAGAGCTTCGCGATGCTTTGCTTTGGGTATACCATGGGCGTTGGCGCGCGTCATAACCAGCGGGTAATTGCAGGGTTTGATCGTCTAAAATAAATTCACCAGTGCTTTCTACCCCAACATAGGCGCTTTTAAACTGACCGGCTTTTGCCGCCTGCTGTACCGCTTTTAACACCACGGGCTTTTGCGGTTTTGCCGAAGTGGTTTGTGCTATCGACTCAATAATGCGTAACTTGCCATTTAACCAGTTGGCAATATTGCCCGACACTGAATTGCCGATTTCATCTATTGCACGATTGAGATTGTCCTGGGTATCACGCTTTAACGAAAAATAGTTGATACTGGTTGAAGTCAGTAAGGCCAACAGCAGCAGCACGGCACTAACCAGAATAATCTTATGGGCAAATTTTAACTGCAACACGTTAAACTCTCTTTTTATTATGATTTAGTTTTACGCTCAGTACCTTAGCATTGCCTTTCACAAGATCCAAGCAACTTGCAATCGGCTAAATCACGAATTTGTACAGCAAAGATAACAGCGGCGTGTTAAACTCAGCAGATATTGTTTCACAGCAGAAAAATTCGTGGATAATCAACCTTATAACCCGTTACACGGCATCACCTTAAAAATTATCGTCACCGAACTGGTTGAGTACTTTGGCTTTGAGGTTTTAGGGCAGCAGATCAATATTCGCTGCTTTACTCACGACCCGAGTATCAAATCCAGCCTGGCATTTTTGCGCAAAACTCCGTGGGCCCGCAAAAAGGTCGAAGATTTCTATATCAAGAACAAGCATAGAGTGCATCAAGGCTAAAGAATTTATACCCTCAGCATAAAAACCCCTGTTGATATTCTACAAATATCTAATTGATAGCGATTTTGTACTAGCACTTTAGCGAAAAAAACTGGCACACTGACCGACTCGCTGAAAAACTATCAATTAAATTAAACTATGCAGTCAATTAACCACTACATCCTGACCTGGCAATGCCCAGATACTTCCGGCGTTCTTGCCAAAGTGACACAAAACCTGTTCGATCATGGCGCATTTATTACTGAAACTGCGCAATACAGTGACCCTTATACCGAGACCTTTTTCTCGCGCATTGCCTTTGATGATCGCAATATGACAGTGCCTATCGACGAATTCAGCCAAGGCATTGAAGAACTCGCGACCCCGCTGAATATGCAATATAGTCTGAGAGAAAAGCAAGATTTGCCGAATATAGTGATTGCGGTTTCTAAATACGATCACTGTTTAGTGTCGTTATTAACCAAATGGAAAGCCGGAGTATTACCGGCCAATATAGTAGCCGTAGTGTCAAATCACCAGGATTGTCAATCACTGGTTGGGTGGCACGATATTCCGTTTCATTACCTGCCGCTGCTGGCAGACAACAAATCAGCGCAAGAAGCTGAAATTTTAAAAGTCATGGCATCGACCAATGCCGATTTATTAGTGCTCGCTCGCTATATGCAAATTCTCTCCGATGAAATGTGTCAGCAACTGCGCGGCCGGGCAATTAATATCCATCATTCCTTTCTGCCCAGTTTTAAAGGCGCACGCCCTTATCATCAGGCACATAAGCGCGGAGTGAAAGTGATCGGCGCAACCGCCCATTACGTTACTGCGGATCTGGATGAAGGACCGATTATCGTCCAGGAAGTCAAGCCGATTAACCATACTTTTACCATAGATCAAATGGTACACCTGGGACATGACCTGGAAGCGACAGCCCTATGTCATGCGGTAAAAATGCACGTTGAACAGCGCGTTTGCCTCAATGGCGATAAAACGGTGATTCTTGCTTAGCCGTATCCGGCCTGTTTCTAATGTTCAGTAAAGGTGTTGCTATGGTGATAAGGCAAGCATCTCCAGCAGGGATGCTGGTGTTGAGCTTCCATGGACGGACTTGCTGCGTCTTGCACGTTACCTAACAACAGCTATCGCACGGCTATTTTAAAACATACGCTAAATCACAAGACGCTTCCCGAGATTTTCGCTAACATTAATGCAATCTTTTATTGTTAGCGAATTCTAGGTAATGACCATAAATTATCAAATCACTCCCAGCAATCCCCATAGCCACTTATTTGAAGTAAGTATTCACTTTCAAAGTGAAAAAGATAAAACCTACACCCTATCTTTACCCGCCTGGCTGCCGGGTAGTTATATGATCCGGGATTTTGCGAAAAACCTCCATCAGCTCAGCGCTTACGCTGACGATAAACAGCCACTTGAGCTAACCGCTTTGGATAAACAAACTTGGCAAGTGACGGCAACCGATAACGCGGTTAATATCAAATATCAGGTGTTTGCCTTTGATTTATCGGTACGCACCGCCTATCTCGATGGCGAGCGCGGCTTTTTCAATGGTAGTTCGACATTTTTAGCGGTTAATGAGCTCTGTACTTCGGCTTGCAGCCTGGAAATTATCCCACCGGCTAATATTAAAAATTGGCGGATCGCCACCGGCATGCCACGCGCCAACAGCACGAAAAAGTACAGTTTTGGTTATTACCACGCCGAAGATTATGCTCAGTTGATCGATTGCCCAGTCGCACTCGGCGATTTTGACAGTTTTGAATTTGAGGTCGAGGGGGTCACTCACCATATGGTGTTTACCAGTCGTCATTATGGCGATCGTGAGCGCATTGCCCGGGATGTCAGCAAACTGTGCCAGCACCATATTAGTTTATTCGGCGAAGCACCATTTAACGAATACTGGTTTATCACCCACTTGCTAGCCAGTGGTTTTGGTGGTTTGGAGCATAAAAATTCCACCATTTTACAGGCCAGTCGTTTTGACTTGCCTAATCCTAATAAGCCTGAAGAACTCAGCGATCAATATAAAACCTTTTTATCATTATGCTCACATGAGTACTTCCACGCCTGGAATGTTTGCCGCATTAAACCGAAAGCATTTATTCCTTATCAATTAGATAAGGAAAGTTATACCGAGCAGTTATGGGCCTATGAAGGCATTACCTCTTATTATGATGATTTTTCCTTGTATCGTGCCGGTATCATCAGCTTTGACGATTACTTAAAACTGCTGGAAAAAACCGCGACCCGAGTATATCGCGGTAAAGGGGAATTAAAGCAAAGTGTCACAGAATCGAGCTTTTTTGCCTGGACCAAGTTCTACCAGCAAGGAGCAGATGCAGTTAATAATATCGTCAGCTACTACACTAAAGGCGCGTTAATCGCCTTATGGCTGGATTTAACCATTCGCGTGAAATCTCAAGGACAATACAGCCTGGATAATTTAATGCGCGAATTATGGATGCACTTTGGTCGCCCGGGTATCGGCACAGAACAACAAGACTTTATTAATATCGTTAATATCCTCTGTGGTGAAGATATCAGCGGCTCATTATTGGCGCTGTTACATAACAGAGAACGTATTGAACTTGCGCCATTGCTGAGCGAAGTCGGCGTAGACTTTCTGCCATGCAAATTTAAACTGCTAAGCGGCCTGGAAACTGTCGAAACCAAGGATTATGTCCCTTACCTCGGCGCCCAGTTTAACACTCAGCCACAACCGCAGGGTGTTAAAATCACTCAGGTCAGCGAAGACTCACCTGCCGCTAAAGCAGGGCTGGCGGTTAATGATATTTTAATTGCCGTCAACGAGCTGAAAGTCACAGATAAATCTCTACAAAGTTTGGCGGAGCATCTAAGTGCCAACCAGGCAGTCAGCTGCCATTATTTTCGCGATGACAGGTTAATGAGCGCTGAACTCACCTTTACCGATTCACCATTAGCCGCAATAACACTGAAAGAACAAAATAGTGAACTCAGCGAGGCCTGGCGAAAAATCATTAACTAACTTATTGATAATATTTGCCATGCACAACAGGTGTAAAGATTTTTTAACAGTACTCCAAACTATTAAGTGGGCATTGTAGTAACAAAAGTTACTATGTTACCCGCTTTTCTGTACTATGTTGTTATTAATTATTAAATCAACAAAGAAGCCAGCTTATGATCAAAATTGAAAAAGTACATCACGTTGCCTATCGCTGTAAAGACGCTAAAGAAACCGTTGAGTGGTATAAAGACAAACTCAATATGGATTTAGTATTGGCGATTGCAGAAAACGAAGTGCCATCGACGAAAGCGCCAGACCCTTATATGCATATTTTCTTAGATGCCGGCATGGGCAATGTGCTAGCATTTTTTGAACTGCCAAATTCCGATGACATGGGTCGCGACGAAAATACC
>CAZUHQ010000119.1:0-11387 GCA_964620605.1 uncultured Thalassotalea sp. | reverse complement strand
AGTACCAAGCGAAATGTTTTTCTACTCCTCGTAATTCCGATGATGTTAATCGTACTTGAGCCTGATCCCGGAACGGCTTTGGTCTTTCTTTCGTTCATATTTGTGATGTATCGGGAGGGACTTTCTGGTAACATATTGATAATGGGATTGTTTGCTTTGATCATTGGAGTTTTATCGGTTTATGTTGCCTCCTTTGAAACGGTGGAGCTCAATAACCAGCATTATCTTGAAGTGGTAAAGGCTGATCCGGAGTTGTTTAGTAAAGTTCAAGAAGATTATGGAGGGATTGTGCTAAAAGAAATGTACTCCAAAACGATCTTTAAGGCCGATAGTATTCCTGTGATTTCCAGACCGGCCAGTTACTTCTCAAATAACTATTGGTTTGCACTTGTTTTGCTATTATTTAGTGGTGTTGGTTTTATAATCGTGCGAACGTTTGTGATGCCGAGATATAGAAAGAAATATTATCCTGCATTGATTTGGGGAACGGTCTTTTCATTGCTCTTTATCTTGGTGATCAACTGGTCTTACGATAATGTATTTCAGGATCGGCACCGTACACGATTTCAAATCCAGTTTGGGCTAAAAGAAGATCGCAAGGGAGATGGTTATAACATTTATCAAGCACTTTCGGCTGTTGGCTCGGGAGAAATAGTGGGCAAAGGCTATATGAAAGGAACGCTGAGTAACGATAAGTACAAACATGTACCCGAGCAGAGCACAGACTTCATCTTTTGTTCATGGGCAGAAGAGCGTGGTTTTGTGGGAAGTTTATTGCTGATTGTAGTCTATACCTTTTTTCTACTGCGGGCCATTATCATAGCCGAACGACAGCGGAGTATTTTTACCAGGATTTTTGCGTATTGCGTCTCGAGTATCCTCTTTTTTCACTTTATGATTAACCTCGGGATGGTAATAGGACTGGCACCTGTAATTGGAATTCCATTGCCTTTCTTCAGCAAGGGCGGTTCAGCCATTTTAGGCTTTTCAGCACTCGTCTTTATTCTACTTAGGTTGGATGCCGAAAGAAAGGACGTACTTAGATAAATTGGTCTCCCTTTTTAGATTTGATGTCCGTTACGAATTGCTTAATTTTTTGCTCATCTCGTTTTTTGCAAATCAAGAGTGTTTTGTCATTTTCCACAACAATAAAATCACTCAAGCCCTGGATCACCACTAGTTTGTCATCACTCACCTTGATCATGTTATCGTTAGCATCGTAGGTAAGAACGTTCTTCCCGACAACAGCATTTTTACTTTCATCCTGCTCAATGTGTGTATACAAAGACCCCCAAGTTCCTAGATCACTCCAGCCAAGATCAGCAAGAATAACACTCACTGTTTCCGCTTTTTCCATGATTCCATAGTCAATGGAAATGTTTTTACAAAGAGGATAGATACGATTGATAACTTCATCTTCTTTCTCTGTGTAAAATGCAGGTTTAGCTTCCTCAAATAGTTTTCCTATTTCCGGTAAGTACTTCTCAAAAGCAGCAATAATAGTAGCAGAAGACCAGATAAACATTCCAGAATTCCAGTAGAAATCACCGCTTTCCAAAAAACGCTGTGCAATATCAAGCGAGGGCTTTTCCGTAAACGTTCTCACCCTTCTCACTGAAGAGTCTCCCTCTTCAAATTGAATATACCCATAACCTGTGTCAGGCCGATTGGGTTTGATACCAATTGTAATCAACTGACCAAGTGTACCGGCTGCCTCCAGTGCCTTTGAGATGGTTTGTTGAAACTCTTGCTCCTTCATGATAAGGTGGTCACTAGGTGCAACAATCATCTTTGCATCAGGGTTCTTTTGATGTATTTTGTAAGCTGCGTAAGCAATACACGGAGCTGTGTTTTTTCGACTTGGTTCTAGAAGTATTTGTTCATCAGAGAAGTTCGGAAGCTGCTCTTTGACCAAAGACTTATAGTTTTCATTTGTCACAATGTAAATGTTCTGCTCCTCACAGATAGGGAGGTATCGGTCTACCGTCATTTGCAAAAGCGATTTGCCGATTCCTAAAACATCATGAAATTGCTTAGGATTACTGGAAGTGCTCATGGGCCAGAATCTACTTCCAATCCCGCCTGCCATAATGACTACAAAGTTATTCTTCATATCAAATGAAATGGTTCGCGAAGGTAAGGAAAAAATATAGTTAATCTAAAGGGTCAGGAGCAGGAATCTGCGCTAGCCCATGTATTCGGTACCGTTTTTTAGAAACTTCACAAGAACATAATATATGGGTTCGAAGTAATCTGATTTTTCTGAAGGTTCTGTTGTTGAATTGAAACACTGCATCATTTGGAATATCCTTGAGAAAAAGCATTTCACCCTTTTTTGTGAAGTTTTGTAGGCTACTGCTACCATAACTAGTGGCAGAAGGTTTTTTGGCAATCGATTTCAGAATAGCCTGTTCGTTTTCGGGAACGTCAGTTTGATCGCAAAGTTCTAACAGGATTTGAGAGAAAGTATTCTTCCACTCCAATCCGTGAGGTCGAACCTTGTTTCCGTATTTTCTGAATGTTTGAGCATGAGCTAACTCGTGTAAGCCCGTTACTAAGAACTGCAAGGGAGGTAAGTCTTGATTGACTGTAATTACAATGGAATCGGACTTTTTCCTTGGGTAACGACAATCCCCCAACTTCGTTTTTCGAGGAGCGACAACCTTAAAATGAACATTATTCCCCTTGACTAAACCATCTACGAATATGATAGCATAGTCTGGCAAATAGCCGTAAAGCGGATGCACAAGAATGTTAGACTCTTTCCGTCTCAACAACTTCTTCTTGCTCTACATCCTGATCATGCTGACTCCATGTAGGACAGTCACCACACTTACTTTTTCCACCTCCAAAAAGGAAGCAACTGTTCAGCATAAGTGTTGATCCAACAATTGCCAATAGTATGACGATTTTATTCTTCATAAGATATCGATTAAGAAATCAATGTTTAAAAGTACACATTTTTTGGCACTTCTGCCACTTAAGTTTGGTTAAATTTGTTCAGTAAAGTAGTCTATTTTGAATATATTTTATCACATAGGGCGTTATACGATAATGGTGGGACAAATGTTCTCAAAACCTGAAAAATTTAAGGTCTATTGGAACAGGTTGATGGAAGAAATCGTGCAACTGGGGATAAAATCGGTTGGGATTGTGGTCTTAATGTCGGTTTTTATGGGGATGGTTTTGGTAATTCAAACGGCTTCCTCAATCGATAGTGCTTGGATACCTTCCTACACCGTTGGATACACTGCCAAACAGTCTATCCTCCTGGAGTTTAGCCCTACCATCATTGCATTGATTTTGGCTGGAAAAGTGGGTTCAAATATTGCTTCTGAGCTCGGTTCTATGCGGGTTACGGAACAAATAGATGCCTTAGATATCATGGGTGTCAACTCAATGAATTACTTGGTTACACCAAAAATTGTTGGTGCAGTGATCATTTTTCCGATTGTAATTGTCTTTAGTATGGCCGCTGCCTTTGCTGGTGGTTACATTGCCTGCGAAACAACCGGTTTGATTACTTCAGCTACTTACGAATATGGTATTCAGTTGTACCATGGCAACGATATGCTGTACTTGCAATATGCGCTTGGTAAAACAGCTGTTTTTGCTTTCATTATGACTTCCATTAGTGCTTATCAAGGTTATTTTGTGAAAGGAGGTGCGTTAGAAGTAGGAAAAGCAAGTACGCGAGCGGTAGTTTATTCAAGCATTCTGATTCTTTTATTTAACTACATTATTACACAACTTGTGCTGATTGACTAATTGTGATTGAGGTAAAGAACATATCAAAGACATTTGGAGAAACACAGATTTTACACGATGTTTCTTTTGCATTTGAACAGGGTAAGACCAACCTGATCATTGGTCAAAGTGGTAGTGGAAAGTCGGTTTTAACCAAGTGTATCGTAGGTTTACACAAACCAGAACAAGGACAGATTTTGTTCAATGGTCGTGATATGGTAACGATGAACAACAGGGACAAGAAAAACGTTCGAAAGGAGATCGGAATGCTGTTTCAGGGTTCGGCATTGTTTGATAGCTTAACGGTTTTAGAGAACGTGATGTTTCCGTTGACAATGTTTACTAAGATGACCAAAGCACAGATGAAAGATCGGGCAAAATTCTGTTTGGATCGGGTAGACATCATCGAAAAGGATAATCTCTTTCCTTCTGAAATTAGTGGTGGGATGCAAAAACGGGTAGCTATTGCACGAGCCATATCCATGAAACCAGAATACTTGTTTTGCGATGAGCCAAACTCTGGTCTTGATCCAAAAACATCCATCTTGATTGATGATTTGATCAAAGACCTGACAGTCGAATACAACATGACAACGGTCGTAATTACGCACGATATGAATTCGGTGCTTGAAATTGGCGATAACATCATGTTTATCTACAAAGGTCACAACCACTGGACGGGAGACAAACAGTCTATTCTTACTACTGATAATGAAGAAGTGACGGACTTTGTTTATTCTTCTAAGTTTATGAAGATGTATCGAGAGAAGATTATTTAATTATTTCCGATACGGACTCCGTTTAATTTCTTCACTTTTAATGGTAGTACTACGGTGTGCGTTTGGATCCATGATGTCATGAAAAGGACTTGGTTCGAATATAAGCCCCACTGAAAATTGATCTTCATCATAACCAAGTTCTATGGGATCAAGCACTACAATACCGTCAGGAATAAGTTTACTGATTTGAATTTCGTACGATTCATAGCCGATCAGACTTATTTTTAGTGTGATGGGAAGGCTTAGTTCATCTATTCGGGGCAACTGTAAAGAAAACTTGCCATCAAAATCAGACACACAACCAATCAGCGTACCCTGATGTGAGATATAGACGTTTGCAAAGGGTAAAGGTTCTCCAGTTTCTTTGTCAATTAGTGATCCTCGAATGATGGCTTCTTGTGTTTGTTCGACAGATGTATAGAGATTAGATTGAAGTTGCGCAATTGCTTCTTGGGCAAATCCACGAAGGGTAAAAAGCGAACTCCCGAAGACAATTAGAATGGCTACCCGTGCTACTCGAATTGCATTGGTCAAGTACGATGCGTTGACACGACTAACGGTGGTGATCACGCAAACTTCTTCATCCTTACAACTCAAATCAAGAGTAGCAAGTTCTTTTTCTGTGACCAGCTTCTTTTGACACAGGTCACATACATTATTTCCATCTAACGTGAAATTTTTAAGGCAAGGATTGATCTTGAAGTCCATAACTGATGAGTTTATAGCTAAGATGCACCTCTGTATCAAATTCCATAAATCATTTCACCACAGCGTACTTTTTCTTCTTTTTTAGGAAGTACTTCTCCAAAAACTCAAAGGACAAAATGGCGCAGATCAAGGTAAGAACTAAATTTTGAGGAAACTGTTGAAACCAGTTTTCACTGCCGGGTCCGGTGCGTAGGAATAGCCCTTGATAAACATAGATTCCATAGGAAATTTTACCCAAATAGGTCGTCAAAGGATTGTTCAAAACCATAACGGCAGTAGAATCTTGTTGATGGATTATGAGCAATAATAAAAAGGCAACCCCACATGCTTGAAAAATAGGCGCGATGATGAGTATGCTTTCTGGCACAAACAGCGGTGAAGCGAATAGTGCCAAGAAGGCAAGAAATTGAACCAAAGGAGAAGTTAGAATTCCTTTTAAATCATCTGCTACAAGTGCAAGAATCGCCCCAATCATAATCGGAGAGATGGCAGGGATGAACCAGCGTTTGGCTTTAAAATGATCTAGAAAGTCGATTGGGTAGATGAAAAACAAAAAGAGAATGCTAGCCAGTATCGCCAATAGTCCAAAAGTTACCAATGTTTTCTTTTGTCGAAGAAAATTGATCACAAAAGGCCACGTAAAGTAGAATTGTTCTTCTAATGCCAGTGACCAGGTGTGTCCCAACTCACCCGTGTAAAATTTGTTTGGAACGAAATTGTAAAGGTAGAAAACAGAAATCCCCAGCCCTATATAGGTTTCCTGAATGGTTCCAGTTGCCATTAATGCAAGGACGGTAAGGTAAAAAACAATCAATGGCGGGAGTAATCTTAGAAACCTTCTGGCAAAGAATTTTTTAAAGTCGATCTTTCCAAACTTTGCCAATTCCTTCACAAGAAGGGTAGTGATCAGGTAACCACTGATGACAAAGAAAATGAGTACACCTGTATCGCCAGAAATCAAGTGCCATAGGCGCTGTTCTTGAATCCACAGAGAAGGCAAGCTATGAGCGGTAACTACCATCGCGATAGATAAAGCTCGTAATGTATCAAACCCTTTAATGTACTTCATCTGACTTTTGGCTTGGTTGCTCTTTCTTTTGTTCTTTATAGCGTTTTCTGATGTCTGGTAATTGGTTTCTTCGCTGTTGAGGGTTCTTAATAGCTCTTGAAATCAAAAGCGCTCCCGCTACAAAAAGAAAACCGCCAATCGCCATGTAGGTTCTTTCTTGTTGTAAAAAGAAGAAAAGTAAGATGCCGAAGATAGTAAGAACCGATCCTATAATTAACAGTAGATGTCGCGAACTCGAGTGCATTACAGTTGATAAACTCTTTTTAGGTCGTTTTTGTAGCTATTCGCTAAGGATGAACGGTTGATCACTTTTTCAGCAAGTGCTTTGTTTTTTGCAGGACCAAGTAAACCATGGACATCGGATACGCTTGGTGCGCTTTTCTCCCGATGTATCAGCGATAGCGAATCTCCTTTGCTGACTTCTCCTTCTGACAGAATTCTGAAATAAACACCGCTAAAAGGTTCGCTAATGAACTGTTTGATAATTTTTTGATCGTTGAATCGAATCCCCAACTTCATACAAGGTTGTCTCGGCTGAGCTACTTCTACAATGACCGTTTTCCCGATCTGATAGTGATCGCCAATTTTCACCTGCTGTTCATCAAGACCTTCGATGGTTAAGTTTTCTCCAAAAGCACCAAAGGTAAAATCAACTTCAGGAAAACGCTGTTGCCAAAAAGGGTAGTGGTCAGCACTATAGGCATAGCAAGCTTTATCAATACCTCCGTGATATTTTCGATCAATTACTTGATCTCTTTTTACATCTGTTTTTCCCAAAAATACTGAACCCTCTACGGGGTATTTAAAAATGCCAGTTTCCACCGTTTTACCTTTCCAGGTAACACTCCTTTTCTCACCTATATTTGTGGCAACAATTTTCAATCTTCGTATTCGTAAATGGTAAGTCCACTTCTAAGCTTAGGTTCAATCCAAGTGCTTTTTGGGGGCATTACATTACCCGTATCAGCTACTTTTTTTAACTCTTCAAAGGAGACTGGATAGAGTGCAAAAGCAACTTTCCCTTTCGCTCGATTCATTAGACGCTTGATACCTTTCATCCCCTTTGTGCCATCAACAAATAACAAACGGTCATCTGTTTTTGCATCCTTAATACCTAGAATTTGATCTAAAATTAAGTCGTTGAGAATCTGTGCGTCCAAACTTTTTACTGGGTCATTCAGTTCAATGAATTCGTCCCTTGGTGTAACCTGATAGCTTTTGTTTCCGAGCAGCATGCTGAACTGATGATGTTTCACAGGTTTTACGAGTTCATTGAGAGGCTTCACATCACAAAACGCTTTAATCTTTAACAAGAACTCATCATCAGACATTCCGTTTAGGCTTGTTACTACTCGGTTATAATCGTATATTTTTAGTTTACTATGCGGAACGAGCATCCCAAGAAAGTGCTGTTTTAATTCGTTTGAATCTTTTTCGTGAGACTTTGCGTATAATACAGAAGAAGCACTTCTATGATGACCATCGGCAATGTAGAGCGCATTTACTTCTTCAAAGTACTTAATGAGCTGCTCCTTTGCATTTTCGTCAGAAATGGTCCACAGGTGGTGCGTTTTATCATCGGTAGTCGTAAACTCGTATTCTGCTCGCTGCGTGAGGTAAGATTCAATCAATGAATTGATTTTCGGATTGTCTTCGTACGTCAACAAAACAGGTTCTGCATTAAAGTTGCAGACATCTAGATAACGCTTAAAGGTTTCCTCTCTTCTGGTAAGCGTATGCTCATGGATCTTGATTTTTCCGGAAAGGTATTCTTCCACAGAAACTCCTGCGATGATTCCCAAACAATCAAACCCTTGATATTGCTGGCGATAGACATAAAAAGAGTCTTTTTCGTCTTTGAAAAAATATCCCAAATCCATGAATTCATCGTATTTCTGCTTTACTTTCTCAAAGCGTTCTACCGAGTTGGGCTCCGTTCGATCATCTCGTTGAAACTCTGGGTTGATTACATGCAAGAAGGTAAATTTATTTGACTTTAGTTTAGCCTCGAGAATTTTCTTTTTGTACGTGTAGAAAGGTCTTGAAGCTACTAAATAGACCTTGTCTCTTGGTGGTCTGACTGCTTTGAATGCCTTAATTTTTGCCATTAACTATGTTGTTGCACAATTTATAGTAAGAAAACTCAAAGCTAATGAATCCTTATGATTTAACGAATCACTTTTATCACTCAACTTCAGAAGAGGGCTCTACCATTTCCACTTTTTTTACCTCTGTGCTGGGAACAGACTCAAGGGTCGGTTCTGTATACCCATCTGGAATGACAATAGGTGTAAGTGAGGGCTGATATAGCGTATCACCATACTGAAGCGATTCGCCCTTACCGTTAGACGGGTTTAGGATAATAATGGTTCCATCTTCTTGGACAACGGCAATGCTTGTGGTCAATAGCACTTCTTTCTCATGCAATATCAATTTAACAAATTGCTTTCCATCCACTTTGATTACCTCTTCTACCTCTCCAATGACGATATCATTCACACTAACTTTAGATGATTTCTTCACTTGCTTTTCTGGGTCTACCTCAATGATATAATAATCCACTTCCAAGCACCCCATGAATGTGAAAGACAACAGAGTAAGAATAAATAGTTTTAACAGATGTTGAGACATAGTGCTAAGATACTAAACTTCATTGTTATTGTTGCAATTCATAGAATGTGGCTAAATTTGCATGAATCATTCGTTTATGAAAAGATACCTATCATTAGCATTAATTGTGGCGTTGGTAATGACCACAGGCTGCAAAAAACGCAAAGCAAGAAAGCAAGCGGAGGCAGACGAGGAGACCATTGTTACCTATCTAGAAACCAATGATATAGAGGCTACCGCCACAGGCACTGGGTTGTATTATGTAATTGATAGTCTGACGAATGGAGTCCAAGCCGAGCCCAATACAGGCGTTACGGTTTATTATAAGGGCTATTATGTAGATGGTGAGGTTTTCGGACAAAGTCCAGGATCTGGATCCAACTTTAACTTAGGAAGTGTAATTCAAGGATGGAAAGAAGGGATACCGCTTTTCCCAGAAGGGAGTTCTGGAAGGCTGTTCATTCCTTCTCATTTAGGGTACGGTTTAGACGATTATGGAGATATTCCGGGCGGAAGCGTGCTAATTTACGATATTGAGGTCATAGACGTACAATAATCACGGAGGGTGTGGGCCCGTATACTGTAAGCAAGGGTTAATTCCTGTAAAACATCTACTACTGATATTTGTTTCTAAAGTAAGAACGGTATCCGTATTTAGGATTTCAAATTCAAAGAGGTTTGACTTCCACCATTTCTTATAGCACTCATCCGATCCATCCATGTAGTACATTCCGTCTTTTCCTTGACTGGATTTAAACTCCGCAAAAGGGACATCTTTATATTTCTCCCTAACTTGATATTTCCCTACAGGCAATTGAATATAATACGTTCCTTCAGAAGGTAAAAGAGACACTTTAGATTGATCAGATAGATCAATGACGATGAGTTCTCCGCTGTAAGCAACAAAATTGTTTAGCTGATCTTCTGTGGGAGCAGCACCTCCACAATAAGGAATGTATTCTGTAATGGTAAGGTTTACATTATACTTTGCTAATTCGTTTGTCTCAGTAGTAGTATCCATTGACGTATTGCTGCCAGTAACGCTAGACTGGTTTGATTGAGTTGCAGCACAAGATAGCAGTAGAAGCGTACTGACCATTGCATATAATATTCCAGACATAGTTCTTTGTTTGTTGAAGTATACAATCTTTTGCGTCATGGGTTCATTTTCATTTCGTATTCTATCGGGAAAAATAATAAAATAATTACCTTCATAGCGTCTAATGCGCGTGGTAAATAAAATAGTAAGCTACTCTGTTAAGATTGCAGGTGAGGAAATCGAAGCAAATGGCAGAATCTACCCTCAAACTGCTCGGGTTTCTTTTCGAGATGAAACAAAAAATCTAGTTAGGAGACAGAAGCTGGCAGTCATTGAGTTGGAGGAGCTGTATCGCGCCATTCACGAGGGGGAAGAGATCAATATTTCGCATTGTTTTGTACATAATTTCTCTCTTCACGATTACCGAGAGAAGTACGGTTTGGAGAAAGACAGTTGGGTGGAGTTAAAGAACTTCAAAGCAGCTGGAACTCTTTTTGAAGCCGACAAGGAAGTCGATTTTTCATTTGCCCACTTCATCGGGGAAGTTTCTAACTTTAGTGACGCCCATTTTGGAGCAGGAAACCTGAGTTTTTCTAAAGCTTGGTTTCACACCGATGAGGTGATCTTCAAAAATACATCCTATAGTGAGGGGTTTAACAGTTTTCAATACACGGATTTTGGAACAGGCACGCTAACGTTTGAAAATGCCTCTTTTATCAATGGGGATTTATCCTTTGTAAATGCACAGTTCAACGATGGGAAGGTTAACTTTAAAAACGTGGACTTTGGTGATGGCGGTGTGTTGTTTAGGTTTGCCGAATTTGGATCAGGCGATGTGAACTTTGACCGAGCAGTGTTCAATGGTCCGTTTGTTGATTTTTCAAAAGTTCATTTTGGTTCAGGAAAAGTTGATTTTAGAAGATGTCAGTTTGGAAGTACAGAGGTGTCTTTCGAAGAAATAGAGCTGTCTTCTGGACGATTGCTTTTTAGAAGAGCCAAGTTTGGAGAACGCCCCGTAAGCTTTCGAATGGCGCAGTTCCCTAATGCCTCAATTGTACTGGATGAGGTAGAGTTTGGAGAGGGTAGAGTGTCTTTTTTTGACAGTCATGTACAGTCAATTAGTATCAAAAGTAGTATCCTATCTAGCTATGTAGACATGCGGGTGGCGAAGTGTGAGGTGATTGATTTGTCTAACGCCATAATCCAAAACATTATAGATTTTAAGAAGGGAGTTACAGCCGTAGATGTAGACACACTCTATTTATATGGCGTAAGAAACTTAGGTAAACTGTTTATCTCCTGGGACGGGAACGATATTCCTAAGATAATTGGAGGACAGAAAAAAACTTCACACCGGCAAAAGGCAGAGCAATTTAGGTTATTGAAAGAGGAATTTCATAACCTTGGACAATATGAAGACGAAGACAAGGCTTAT
>CAZUHQ010000118.1:0-11558 GCA_964620605.1 uncultured Thalassotalea sp. | reverse complement strand
CAACAGGTATTTATAGGCATTGAACAACACGCCGATAAAATACTAAGCTGTTAAACCTACTCGGAGATTTCAGTGGTAACTGTTAGAGAAGCTGCATTATCAGATATTGATATTGTGCATGATTTGATTATTGCTATCGCAAAGCATCATAACCAAGAACAATATGTTGTAACTACCAAAGATGAATTAATTAATTCTGGATTTGGAAATACCCCTTCATTCGGTGTGCTATTGGCAGAAGTCGATGGTGAAGTGGCAGGATACTGCTCTTATACATGGAACTATTCAATTTGGCTTGGTTCAACCTATATGAATATTGATGATGTATTCGTATGGGAAAAATTCAGAGGTAAGCAGATAGGCGAATCGTTGATGCTTAAAGCTAAAGAAGTATGCTTAGCTAAAGGTGCCAGCCGAATCAAATGGGAAGTTGAACAAGACAACCATGGTGCAATAAAGTTTTATGAGCGTTTAGGTGCCAACATCGATATCAAAGGGCTTTTCCGATGGGATATAGCATCGTAGGCTTAACAAGCTGTTAAACAAGGACAAAATACAGTTGGCTTTTGCTCCTTCGTCGCTTATTCTAGCCAACTATATTGTTGCCTGTTAACAGGGCGTTAGTGTTTAGCACTGTAATTAAGGAGAAAATTATGAAACTAGGTTGTTTTTCAATAAGTTTAGCTGTGAAAGATTTAAAAAAATCGAGAGAATTCTATGAAAAATTAGGGTTTAACGTTTATGCTGGTGAAGAATCTAATCATTTTTTGATCATGAAAAATGGTGAAACAAACATAGGGCTGTTTCAGGGTATGTTTGAAAAAAACATTCTGACCTTTAATCCTGGATGGAATCAAAATGCTGAAAATATTGAACCATTTACTGATGTCCGTGAATTGTGTGAACAATTTAAATCAAAAGGTATAGAAATAACTGAAAACTCTATTTCTGGAGAACACGGCCCTTCAAGCTTTGCGGTTCTTGACCCAGATGGCAACTCAATTCTTATAGATCAACATGTATAAAACACTAACAAGCAATTCAATTTGACTCGGCGCGTGAACGCGCCGAGTCAAATTAATTGGTCGTTATGTTTTCAGGAGTATTTGGCAATGGATATGACTCAAAAAGAAGTTGCAGTAATTAAAGCTGCTATAAAATCACGCAACAAAAGTAAACTCATACAACCTATTTTATTTGCTGTCATGGTTGGTGCCCTATTGGCAATGCTCTTTGGTTCTCTGTCAGGTGATCAATTTACGTATTTGGCATTCTTGTTAGTCTTCCTTACTATTTTATCGCCACAATTAGGTGGTTCACCAAAGTATAGTGAGCTAGTTGATATACTTGAGAAACAATTACCTCAAAATCCGACAATGGAAGATGTATTATCTCAAGAGTTAAAGAAAACATAACAAGAGAAACAAGGACAAAAACAGTTGGCTTTTACTCCTTCGTCGCATATTTTAGCCAACTATTTTTTTCCTGTTAACAGGGCGTTAGTTTTTAGTAAATTTTGGCATCCACTAAAGAGGACACATAAGTGATAGATCTATTTTCATTATTAAGTATTGGTATCGCATTTTTTGTCATAGCTGTTTCACCTGGACCCGCAAATATTTCTAATGCGACCATAGCAATGAGTAAGGGTAGAAAAACTAGTTTAATTTATGGTGCAGGGCTTTCTACTGGTTTAGTCTTTTGGGGGATTATCGCCGCAAGTGGTATGGGTGCAATTCTTCAAAGTTCTATTTATTTATTAATGGCACTGAAAGTTTTCGGTGGTCTATATCTATTAAGACTTGCTTACCTTTCTGCTAAAAAAACGATGAAACCTAATTCAGCTAATATTGAAATGATTGATGAAAATGTTTCCGGTAAAAACTGGTTTTTTCGTGGTGTTATTATGAATATTTCTAATCCCAAAACAGTAATTGCTTGGATGGCTGCACTTTCTGTAGGGTTGGGTTCAAATGACGGGTTCCTTTCTATTGTTTCAGGCTTGGTAGTTTGCATGATTGTCGGATTTGCTACAAATGCTATGTATTCAATTTGCTTCTCATATCGTGGTGTAATGAAATGGTATCAACGTGCAAGTCGTTGGGTAAATGGTGCTACTTCATTTGTATTTTCTATTGCAGGCATTGGGTTGCTTCGTTCAGCCTTTAATCGTAGTACAGTGTCGTAATAAAAACTACAAGTCATTAAAGAAGGACAAAAAAACAGTTGGTTTTTGTTCCTTCGTCGCTTATTTTAACCAACTATTTTTTGCCATGAAATTGTATTGCTTGGTTGTATTAGGTCTAAAAGTGATTCTGAACTATTAATCAATTATCTAGCAGAACACCCTAAAGCTGGTAACCTTATGCAACGCACTGGTGGAATACGAAAATTAAGATGGGCTAAAAGTGGTGGTGTGAGAGTAATATATTACTTTCATAGTGAATCAATGCCATTATTTCTTCTTTCACTTTTCGGCAAAAATGAAAAAGCTAACTTATCCCATTCTGAGCGTAACTTGCTAACTAAATTTACTTTGAAATTAGTTAAAAACTACGGAGGCTAAAATGAGTAGTATCTTTGAAAGTATTAAGCAGGGGTTAACTGAAGCGGTAGATTTCAGTGAAGGCAATATTAAACATGCCACTGTTCATAAATTTGATCCTGTTGATGTTAAAGCCATTCGAACAAATGTACATATGACGCAAACTGAGTTCGCCTCAAATTTCGGTATTAGTTTAGGTACACTGCGACACTGGGAGCGCGGTGATAGAACACCAAGAGGACCTGCATTGGTTTTATTAACAGTGTTATCTAAAAATCCAAGTGCTGTTATTCGAGCTTTAGCGTAAACAAAAACTAACAAGCATTTAAAGCAGGACTACTAACAGTTTGCTCGGTTCCGCTTCGCTACACAATTTTAGCAAGCTATTATCAGCCCCTGAATGGGGGCTCCCCACGTGCCCATAGGAGTAGATAGTGAGTAAATGGGACACTAAAGCTGCAGAGTGGTATGCAGAGAAATATGGAAACTACGCTACAAATAAGCTTGGCGTAAATGCCTTGAAACTTGCTGAAGACTCAACTGTGGTTGATATTGGCTGTGGTACTGGCTGCGCTTTAAGGCATGCTTCTGAACAAGTAATAAATGGCACTTTGATTGGTATTGATCCAGTGCCTCGCATGGTCGAGATAGCTAAAGAGCAAACAATCAACCATGCAGCTGCTGATAGAATCGTATTCTACGAAGGTTCAGCTGAAGACCTTCCAGTCAAAGATGGTATGGCCGATTTTGTGTTTGCTTTTGATTCATTTGATCATTGGCATGATCAGGATCAGGGTTTAAGAGAAGTGCGAAGGATTTTAAAATCGAGTGGTATGTTTTGTGTGGTAAAAGACGGCGGCTTACCACATGGCAGTGAAGCGAAAGATGCTTTTAAACGAGCTCTAAATTTAGCAGGTTTTAAGCTGGAGAAAGAAGAAAACATTAAAGAAAGTGAAATAAAATGCACTCTTTGGGTGTTCGTTGCAGAAAACTAGGCATTTGGCATAATAAGTCAAAGCACTCGGATGGGCATGCTTACACAGCTAGCGCATTTTAATTCCGGACTCTAACAGGGTTGAGCGATAATTATCGACTCTGTAACTAAAGGGAAAGATGTGAGTGCTTGATACTACACCGCTAACCGCACTTAACACGACTATCGCTAATACTGGCGCAGCCCAAACAGCTGATAAAGCGTTGCAGCGAGCTATTATCACTTTTGGCAATTAAATGAGCACAGTCACGAATTTCTTCAGTTAACGGCAGAAATAGCGGAAAATTTTGATCATCAAATCGCAGAGAAAAATGCATTTCACTGCCGCAGTGTACAAGCTGTTGCAAGTTATTCAGCTTAAGCGGCAAACTTCTCTCAGACAACACCAGTAAGGCTTTTAGGGTTTTGGTACGGCGATGATTTTTATTGGCCGGTATTAAATACTCCAGCACACTGTATATGGCTCCGAGCGTCCCGGCATTTGGGTATTGATTGGTTAGGCATCCGTTGTGCTCGCCACAAACAAGTACTTGTTTGGTTCCAAGCTCGGTTAGGAGACTTTTAGCGCCAGCGAGCGTATTTTCCCTTACCCTACTTAACTCTTTCTTTTTGGCTGCGTCATTATCTAGCAGCACAGCAGTAAACAGCTGCAAGTGATTAAAAGCTCCCACAACTAACCTCCAAACTTAATAACCTTTCCAGTGGCTTAGAAAGTCAACTGGCTAAAATTACATAAAAACTGGCACCAGCTCATAACGCTAAATCCAATTTATTTAAAAGATTTCATTTAAGAAAAAGTGGCCCAAGCAATAAGCGGTGAGCCACTGAACAACAACCTAGTTTAAAATGCAAATGTCATCATTGCCCAAATCTTGCTGGTATCTGTGCCATGCTCGTCGGCGTCATAAGACGCAAATTTTAATAAACCACTGGTGTTGTTATTAAATTTATAAGCGGCAACCAGGTCAATTTCGCTACCATAGCTAATGTTACCCCGATCAGAATTAAAATCGTGATAGGCGGCAACCAGTTTAACACCACCTACTTTTGTTACCGCAGTAACATAAAGGTCTTCAATACCATTACCTGGCGTGCCTAGGAATTTATCGGTAAAACCCTGGAACTTATGTAAGGTCGCCAATGGTGTGCTAAAGCCAACGCCATTATCACTACCCAGCACTTCAATACCCGCAGTTAATTTAACGGCCGCTAACTTACCGCTCAGTTCCGCTTTGTAGTAATCCGTACTGTAATTATTTGGATTATCAGCGCTATCGGATTGTGATGCATAACTTAAGTTAGCCGTTATCGGGCCAAACGTTCCGTTATAGTCGATACCAAACGTATTACTCGATGCAGCAGCGGCCACTTCGTTATCGAGTAAATAGCCAAACAGCGCAATTTTATGCAGTTTATTAGGTTGCCAAGTGGCGTTCGCCAGATGAAAATTGCCGTGCCAGTCAGCCGGTTGTGTACCGTCGTTAGGACCAAAAATACGATTAATATTAAACACATAACTATAATCAATAGTTAATGCATCTGACGCTTTAAAAATAAAGCGAGTGGCATCATAAGTCTGTTCGTTTTGACGCCAGGCAACCCCACCGACAAAGCGCTGATTATTATGAACAATGCGTTGTCTGCCGCCAATAAAGCTTAGCTTTTCCCTTGTGTATTTTATATTCGCCTGATTTAAGTCAGTACCGTCAGGATCGGCAACTACCGGGTATTGGCTTTTACCATTAGCAGTTGAATTGTAATCTGCCACACCAATTTCAGTGACATTATCCACTTCAATATTAACGGCAAAGTTATTCACAGGGGCTGACAACCAGGTCAAACGGCTTCTTAACGTTGATGCGGCGGCATCTTCATCGATACCATCCTGATCTACGGTTTCAAGTCGATAACGTAAATTGACTTTCGTTGTTGACTCTTTTACCGCGTTAGCCATCTGATCAAGAACATCAGCCTGAGCTGGAACGGCCAGCACGACGGCTGCTGCGAGCACAGTTAATTTAACAGGGATAATACTATGTGCTTTCATGTTTTATTCTCCGCTAGAGCGTTAGTTAACCTGGCAAACTGCATCAGTTAACGATAATTTTTATGCCTTCACCATACGCGGCTTGAAAAGTAAATATATTGATATAAATCAAGTTGTTCATCCCTGTACTCCCTCAAAATAGAACCAATACCTCCTTGGGGATATGGCTAAACCACAAAACGGCTATCGCACTGCTGGATGACTTGTAGCAAGTTGCATAACTATTTGATCACCTGGTATTGATAAATAAAAATAACAACAGCTAGCCTCATTAATCTAGTAGCAAAACCAATGGTCAAAATCCGCATAGAAAAAAGCTAAATAACATCGCTACTTAGCCTTCATGAAACTGAATATCAGGAGAGAATTAGCACGAGTTAGCGCTAATTAATCACGCTCCAAAAAGTTCATTGCCCTAGCATGTTCAAGGCGCTGACGATATTGCTCCTGCTGATTAGCGTAGTACATCAATAACATACAGGCGGCCAATACCCCGTAAAGCAACATAAAACAGGCAGGATAAACACCAATAATATCGACCGCACTACCAAATAGAATAGGTAAAGTGCAACCGCCTAATGCGCCAACCATAGCGACAGCACCGCCAACACTGCCCATTTGCTTTGGATATTCTTGATAGATAATTTTATAGACGCTGGCACGTCCTATTCCCTGGGCGATGCCAATAATAAAGATAAGCAAAGTAAAGACCCAGACATTGACTTCAATACTGAGATTGACCGTTTTTTCAACCCCTTGTATCACCATAGTGGTTGGCGGGTAGCTCAGGAAGAACAAACACACCAGACACACCCAAAAGCCCCACCAGTTAACCTTTTGCGCGCCATATTTGTCGGCAAACCAACCGCCAGCCGCCCGAACTAAGCTCGAACTTGCAACAAACAGCAAGGTTAACGCCATCGCCTGCTGCGACGTTAAGCCATAGGCCGCAACATAATACTGGGGTAGCCATAAGGTTAAGGCGAGAAAACTGCCAAAGACAAAAAAATAATATAAACCAAAACGCCAGACTTTTAACTCAGTTAACGGCTGCACTAACGCTTGCCAGCTAAGTGATTTCTCAACTTTCAGGTATTGGGGTGTTTCAGGGGCAATAAAAGCAAAAAGTAAGATAACAAACAGCATACCGCCAGCATACAAGGGCCCGATCATCGCGATACCGAAATGTTCAATAATAAACGGTGCAACGACTAAGGTAATGGCCGCACCTGCATTACCGGCGCCGAAAATTCCCATCGCCGTGCCCTGGTATTTTGACTCAAACCAGTCGACGACATAACGAATGCCAATAGTGAAAGAAACGCCAGAGATACCAAGTAACAAGCCGATTATGGTGTAGTCCAGATAAGAATCAGCCGTTTTTAATAGAATAAGCGGCGGAATAACCAGCGCCATTTGCAAAATAAAGGCCTTTTTCGACGAGTATTTTTCTACCAGCAAACCAACCGGTAACCTCAGCATCGCCCCGGTAAACATAGGTGCAGCAAGCAGCAAGCCAAACTCAGTGGCAGTTAACGCCAGCTCTTGTTTTAACTGGATACCTAACACCGCATATAACACCCAAACCGAAAAGTTTGCCGCAAACGTCAATGTCGCAAGGGTTAACGCAATATTCGCTTTACTACTATGTGTTTGCATTTTACACCAGTAAATTCACCAATAGAAACACCTATCATCTTCGATGGTTAATTGTAATTTAGCAATACCCCTTTGTATTTCCACCTTTTCTGACAACCAAAGTCACTACCACCAAAGGAGTAACTAGGGTTGAATTTTCAGTAGCCAGGAGCATTTGCCAACACCCCACCATGGGTATATGCCATTACTCTACAAATTTATTGACTCACTAAATTTGATTTAGGTCAATATATTATCTGCTCAAAAGTGAATGATAGCGATAACGGAAAATTCTAACCAACTTGGTTATTTTTCGATCCCCCCTATTAGTATTTGTGGAGACTTAAGATGTCTGAAGCTGATGGAAAAATGCGGTTACTCAATTTTGGTGACCCAAAAATTAAAACATTGCATATCACTTGGTTTGCATTCTTTTTAAGTTTTGTGGTGTGGTTTAGTCATGCCCCTATGCTGGCTTTTATTAAGGATGCCTTTGATTTAAGCAGTGCGCAAATTAAGGCGCTGCTGATTTTAAACGTCGCGTTAACCATCCCCGCCCGCATCATTATCGGCATTTTAGTGGACAAATACGGCCCGAGGATCACTTACAGCGCCTTGCTGTTTATTTCCGCTTTTACCTGTCTAGGCTTCGCCCTTGCCGACAGTTATGAGCGTCTTGCGCTATTTCGATTTTTACTCGGTTTTACCGGTGCCGGTTTTGTTATTGGTATTCGTATGGTCGGTGAATGGTTTCCGGCTAAACAAGTAGGCGTTGCAGAAGGTATTTATGGCGGCTGGGGGAATTTTGGTTCAGCGGCTGCGGCAATGACGTTACCAACACTCGCGTTAATGTTTGGTGGTGATGACGGCTGGCGTTACGCAATTGGTACTACCGGGATCATCATTGGTCTTTACAGCTTTATCTATTACTCACAAGCGCGAAATACACCAAAAGGTTCGACCTACTTTAAACCGAAGAAAGCTGGTGGTTTAGAAGTTACCAGCTGGAAAGACTTTTTCTTCTACCTTGGCATGAATATTCCAATGTACGTAGCGCTAGGCGTATTAGCATGGAAACTATCGCCTGCAGGGGTCAGCCTATTCAGCGAACAAACAATGTATATTGCCTGGATTGTACTTGCGGTATTGATGGTATTCCAGTTCAGTCAAATCTGGTCAGTTAACAAGGAAAACCTCACCAAAGGGGTAGCAGATCTTGAAAAATATCACTTTAAAAACGTTGCTATCTTAGATGTTGCTTATTTCGTTACCTTTGGCTCAGAATTAGCGGTTGTCTCTATGCTGCCACTATTCTTCTTAGAAACCTTTGAAGGTTTAGACCCTGTCAAAGCCGGTTTACTCGCTTCAGGTTTCGCCTTTATGAATTTAGTTGCCCGCCCAACTGGTGGTCACTTATCGGATAAAATTGGTCGTCGTAAATCTTTAATGTTACTCATAGGTGGCTTGGCAATTGGCTACTTTGTACTCAGTCAAATCACTGGAGCCTGGGCAATTCCATTGGCAGTAATTGCAACCATGTGTTGTTCATTCTTCGTTCAAGCCGGTGAAGGCGCTGTTTTTGCAATAGTGCCATTAGTCAAACGTAGAATGACCGGACAAATTGCCGGAATGGCAGGTGCATATGGCAATGTTGGCGCTGTAACCTACTTAACCGTGTTATCCTTTGTTGACTACAGTACCTTCTTTATGGTGATTGGTGCCTCAGCATTAGTTATTTTCATTTTTGCGATGTTCCTAGATGAACCCAGAGGGCAAATTGCCGAAGTAATGGAAGATGGTACAGTACATATGATTGACGTTTCCTAACAAAAAGCGTCATAGTATCATCAGGTTGTTACAGTAAAAGTCAAAGCGAGTTAGCTTACTAACTCGCTTTATTTATCAGGTTAACTCAATGAGCGATATTTCAAGCCAACTTAATGCCACTATCGGTAGTCAATCACTATCAGGAATAAAGCCGGTTAACGAAGATGCGGTGTCGTTTTCAATTCCTGACAGCCCGATAGAAATTAGCAATAAAGGCATTTGTTGCGCGCTCGCCGATGGCGTCAGCACCGCTGAGGCTGGCCAGCAAGCAAGTTCAACGGCAGTCACCCGCTTTATCGAAGATTATTACCTATCACCTGAAACCTGGTCAGTCGCCCATTGTGGCCAAAAAATATTATCCGCGACTAATTTATCCTTATTTAAAAAAAGTCACGAATTTAGTTCAGAGCAAAAAGGCTACCTTTGTACTTTTGTCGGCCTGGTGCTTAAATCCCAAACCGCACATTTTTTTCATATCGGCGATAGTCGAGTTTATCATTTCCGTCAGAGCCAACTAAAACAGCTCACTCGTGATCACAGTGCCTTTATCGGAGAAGGAAAAAGCTACCTGACCCGGGCATTAGGTATGGATAACAATTTACATGTGGATTATGGCAAAGTCAGCATTAGTGCTGGCGATCAGTTTTTACTATCGTCGGACGGGGTTCATGAATTTGTTAATCAAGATGCATTAACCCAGCTTCTTAATAGCCAACTTTCTCCTCAGGAAAAAGCCGAGCAATTATTACAGCTCGCACTTGATAATGGCAGTGATGATAACCTTTCTTGCGTGATTCTTGAGGTAGAAAGCATTGCTCAAGAAAGCCTGGAAGACTTCAATACTAAACTTACCCGACTGCCGTTTCCGCCACCACTAGAACCTGGCATGAAGCTTGATGGCTATATCATCGAAAAAGAGCTGTTTGCCAGCAGTCGTTCGCAACTCTATTTAGCGACCGACAGCGAAACCGGTCAGCAGCTGGTGATTAAAACGCCATCGATAAATTTTTGTGGTGACACTCACTATATTGACCGTTTTATTCAGGAAGAATGGATAGGTAAACGGCTTAACAGCGACAAAATCGTCAAGGTACTCCACCAGAAACGTCCTCGTTCCTGTTTGTATTATTTAATGGAATATGTCGAAGGCACAGAGCTAGATAAGTGGATGGAGAAAAATCCGCTGCCAACGCCAAAAGTGGCGATCGATATCGTTAAGCAAATTGCTCAAGGTCTGACGGACTTTCATGAAAAAGAAACCATACATCAAGATCTTAAACCAGCAAATATTATCATTAACAATCAGCAACAAATTAAAATTGTCGATTTTGGTTCCACCTTTGTTGCCGGTACTGCGGAGCTTTTTAACCCGATAGAACATGAAGGTGCACTGGGAACGGCAACTTATTCTGATCCACAATATTTACTCGGACGCAATACCGGTATTCAGGGAGATTTATATGCCCTAGCAACTATCGCTTATGAAATTTTTACCGGCAAACTTCCCTATGGTGATGATGTAGAAGAATGCCGCAATGCCTTTGACTACGATAGATTACGTTACATCAGCGCCAGTTATCATAACCCGGTGATCCCTATCTGGTTTGATCGCGCGTTAGAAAAAGGAGTGCAAATTTATCCGGAAAAGCGTTACACCACACTGGCGGAATTTTTAGCCGACTTAACGCAGCCAAATCCGGCGTTCTTACTCGATGTTCCGGAAGCGAAAGAAAAACAAAGTAGAGTCAGGTTTTGGCTCACACTCTCTGGCGTATGGATTTTAATGTTGATTATGGTGATCGCCCTGTTTCAGGGTTAACGAAACAGGGATGCCATTAATCAAAATAAAAAGTTAATTCACCATCATTTCAATACGCTGACCCGCTCTGTCTAACACTAAATACCGCGCAATGTTTTGCCCGGTTTGTAAATCACTGGTCATACGATTAAGATAAGGTTCGGCATCTTCAGAGCTCGGCGCAAGGTTATTTTCACCGCTTAAACCTGAGATAAAGACAAACTGCCAATTTTTCTCGATACTATCCGCCTCTTTTACCAGCGCATCAAAGTTAGCAACTTCATCAGGCAGTTTATCGACACACATCACAGGCGTCAGGCTGCCTTTTTGGTGTTTCTTACTCTTTTTCGGGTTATTGCCCTCTGGCTGGACAAATAAAAACAGTAACCGCTGCGGTTGTTCCTGATTGTTCGCCATTTCTAGCAACTCTTGATACATTTGACTCATAAAATAATACCCAAAGATAAAAATTAGTACCTATTTTACCTGACTTAGCGTACAGCGAAATGCCCTTGTATGGGTATCACTTAAGGGGTATAGACGCTTTATAATAGCGATTAATACTCAGAAACTCTCGATAGAATGGCGGTGACGGAGAGATTCGAACTCTCGAAAGGTTGCCCTTTACACACTTTCCAGGCGTGCTCCTTCAGCCACTCGGACACGTCACCTTTGATATAGAATCGTTGAATTTTTTATTCTAGTGTTA
>CAZUHQ010000117.1:0-11563 GCA_964620605.1 uncultured Thalassotalea sp. | reverse complement strand
TTTGCCGTCATCGAGAAAGCAGCCATTGATACTGTCTTTGTCATTGATCAGCCAGTTTTCACCGTCAAAATCCATAGTTAAGTGCTCGGCGCACACATGAGGATCGGAAATAATAATGTCGTTGTGATAACCCCGACCGATAGTGACCGATTGCTGGGCAAATTTATGGCGACCAAGCAATTTATGGCCACGGCTGATTTCTTCGATAATTATTTCCATGTTACCGACTCCATAAACTGCTTAGTGAAGGCTTGGGCACTTTTTTGCGAAATACCCGCCAGGGTAAAGTGGCTAAGTAGCGCCTGTTCATTCCGGTCGACGGAAATGCCGAGGTATAAAATGTCATAGAGGCCGGCAAAGTCTTTATAGGCACGGGTACATAAAATGGCTTTATTGTTAATGCGTTGATTGCTTGGCATTACGATATCATGCTGACAGGCAAATTCGGTGACATCGTCTTTTCCTGCCTTATTACCTGGCATTACTCGGGTAATTTGGTGTTGGAATAACTGATAAAACTTGATGTCGCTGAGTTTTTTCGCCTGTAAATAGCGAAACTCCATCTCCAACGAACCGGTGAAAAAATCGTGGGTGATATAGGTATCTTCTTCTAATGAACAATTGGCAACCGCCAGCATCATCAGGGCATCGGTTTTATCGGCATTCGACTCACCCCAGCAACGAATAAAAGGCACATTTATCGTTGGGATCTGGGCTTCCCCCAGTTTTTTCATTTGCCAGTCGCTTTGTAATAACCGGGTGATCAAATTGTTCTGATAGCGATTAAGCTGCTGGTTCATTTGCTGATCTATGGTTAACGCCTGATCGTTATGATAATTGTCGAGCAGGGTGAGCAGCTTATCATGAGGGACTAAAAAGCCGATTTGATTGCCAGAAGTGGCAACGTTAATGCCGACCACTTGGGTGTCTTTATTGACTACCGGGCCGCCACTCATGCCAGAGTTAACCGAACCGGTAAAATGGATGCGATCGTTAAAGGATTCTTTTTTCAGACCATTATAGGTACCAGGTACTACTATCATGCCTAAATCGTGGGGGTTACCGAGCGAGTAGAGTTCCTCGCCTTTAGTCGGTACGGTATTGGCGATGGTAAAAAATGCCATCGGTTGTGTAACTTCGCGTTTTACCAGCGCCAGATCGTTAATGACATCTATGCTTTCCAGGCTC
The DNA here is from genome assembly GCA_964620605.1 of uncultured Thalassotalea sp. Lineage (GTDB taxonomy): Bacteria > Pseudomonadota > Gammaproteobacteria > Enterobacterales > Alteromonadaceae > Thalassotalea_E. The sequence goes on along the minus strand of CAZUHQ010000117.1, from coordinate 10,375 downwards.
AGGTTTGCCTTGTTGCCTTTGTTGTCTAAATACTCGATACGGTATTTTTCCGGATGACGGGCAAAGCTTGAAATCACATGATAGTTAGTGGCGATCAAGCCATCTTCACTGATTTGAAAACCTGAGCCGATCGAAGATTTTTCGCCGCTGGCTTTGTCGATTAACCGGATCTGATATAAAGACGGAGCAAGCTGCTTAAAGATAGATTCTGCCTGCTCCTGAGCACTCGATATACTGCTGACTAAGATTAGCATGATGCTAATTACACGATTCATTGATTATCCCTTTGTTGCTGAGCTTTGCTATTGTGCCATTGTCAGTGCAATTGTCACCATTTATCCATAAATTCGTGAAAATAGTGTGTAACAAAGGTTGGATTGGCTAGTGATAATCACGGAGCAATAGTCAGGAATTGCTAATGTAAAATTAGCCTTGTGAATAGCGATTTTGATTTAGGTCAACGAACCGGGAGAACAGCTGCGACATATTGTCGCACATCGCAATTTTCCCTTTGTTCCCATCAGTTATTTATCTGAAAATAAAGCCAATTTCAATATAAACAGTAAGTTGGTGATATGCTATTTTCTCTAAAACCTTGTGCGCGTGCTGTTCGATTAATTACCTTGGCGTTAGCCGCTCATTCTGTGGTTGTGCTGGCTGATGATGCACCTGAGCCTGAAATGGATTTTGAAGTGATCACTATCACAAATCAAAGGTTGCATGGCCTGGAAACAAACAATGAATATGCCCAGGGTAAAACCAGTGAACCGGATTTGGCGAACTGGTTAATGTCTGTGCCTGGAGCTAATGTTAACGGTAATGGTCCGGTAACAGGTATTGCACAGTATCGCGGGCTTTATGGTGACAGAATTGCCACGACATTAGACGGTCATCCGGTGATCGGTGCTGGTCCTAACGCCATGGATACGCCATTAAGCTATTCTACCCCTTTGATTGTTGATGCCATGACGGTTTATCGGGGCGTGACCCCGGTTTCTGCCGGTGTTGATACTTTAGCAGGTTCAATTGCCGTAAAAATGCGTAAGGCAGAAGTCAATCAACAAAACCAGTTAGCGGTGACTGGCGATTTACAGGCGGGCTATCGCGGCAATAATAGCGCCGAAACCTTATCGTCAGTGGTGAATTTTGGCAAAAATAATCTTGGCCTAATGCTTTATGGCAATATGCAGTCTGGCGATGATATCAAAAGCGGCAGCGGAATAAACATTAAGCCGACCGAGTTTCAAAAGCGTCAGTTTGGCGGTGATATTCGTTATAGCAACAATCGTTCTGAATTGGGTTTTAGCTATCATTATACCGATACACAAGACTCAGGCACGCCAGCGCTGCCGATGGATATCGAATATATCTATAGTCATAGAGCGAGCATGGATGGAAAGTTTACCTTGGTCAACTGGCAAGGGCAGTGGACCTTGGGTTATGTCGATGCCGATCACGGTATGACGAACTTTTTAATGCGTGCGAACAATGATCCGATGAAATTTCGTCGTAACAATGCAACGGCAGAAACTTTTGATTTTAGTTTCTCGTTAGCGCGTGAATTTAGTTTTGGTGAGCTGGAAATTGGCGTTGATGGTTATTTGGCTGAGCACGACTCCGTTATCACTAACCCGAATAATGCGATGTTTGAAGTGGTGAATTTTAACGGTGTTCAAGATGACCGTATCGGCCTTTATGCCCAGTGGCAACAACAATATGGTGCTACTAGCGTGCAGTTAGGCGCACGCATTAAACATATTGCTGCTGATGCCGATCCTGTAGCGACTTCCATGGCGATGATGACCATGCCGATGCCGGATGACGGTATGGACGATGGCATGGAAGATATGGACGGCGACATGGGCATGAACATGGATGATGATATGGCGATGCCTTCAATGGCCGAACTGGCAATGGATTTGCGTGATGGTTTTAATAATGTGGATCGCTCGGTGTCAGATACTTTATTTGATATTGCCTTTAACCTTGACCATCAAGTTTCGCAAGCCTTGTCGGTGAATCTCGGCCTTGGGATTAAAACCCGTGCGCCTTCTTATCAGGAACGTTATTTATGGACGCCGATGGAGTCAACCGGCGGTTTGGCCGACGGTAATACCTATATTGGCAATATTAACCTCGATGAAGAAACCGCTTATCAAGTGGATCTCGGACTAAGTTACCAAAGTAAAAAGTTTTCTATTGCGCCGCATCTGTTTTATCAGCGTATTGATGATTATATTCAGGGCACACCACTGGGTATGACGGAAATGTCAGCTCAAATGATGGCGCAAATGATGGCAGGAGATGACAATCCACTGAAATTTACCAACGTCGATGCCAAGTTATCGGGTGCAGATGTCAACTGGCGTTTTCAGGTGAGTGAGCAATTTACGCTCTCAGGTGTTGCCAGTTATGTGCGCGGAGAGCGTCGTGATATCAGCGATAACCTCTATCGGGTTGCGCCGTTAAATGGCCATGTTCGCGCTACTTACAACGCAGAAAACTGGTTAGTTAATGCCAGTATCGTTGCAGCAACGAAGCAAGATAAGGTTTCCACTACTAACGATGAGCAGCAGACCTCAGGTTATGCCATTGCTAATTTGGATCTGCAGTATTTTATCAGTTCTGCACTGACGCTACGTGCTGGCGTTGATAATATTTTCGATAAAAACTATCAACGCCATCTTGGCGGCTATAACCGAGTGAAAGAAATAGATATTGCCGTCATGAGCCGTTTACCGGCTGAAGGTATCAGCGCCTGGGCGGAAGTCACATATAGTTTCTAACTTGATGCGTGCATGGGAAAGCTAGTTAGCTCAGCTATCTGGCTTCTTTATTTCTGTGACAAAATTGTTAGTATTAGCTGAGACTAAGCAATGTTAATTAAGGATTAATGCCCTATGGATCAGCTTGCGGTTGAAAAATATCTGTTAGCCAAGCCGGAAACCCGTTTCGACTTTCCCTTTGGTGAAGATGTAAAAGTGTTTCGGGTTAAAAATAAAATGTTTGCCACTTTAGCGCTTGGCAAGGGTTCTGAAAAAGATACAAATGGTAAAATGGCCGGGCATTATTGTATCAACCTGAAATGCGAGCCGGACGAAGCTGTGATGCTGCGTGATATTTTTCCGTCTGTGATCCCTGGCTATCATATGAATAAGACGCAGTGGAATACCGTGATTTTAGATGGTTCTATTCCGCAGGGGGAACTAGAGCGGATGATGGATAATTCCTATCTGCTGATCGTTAATAAAATGACCAAGAAAGTTCAGCAATCGATCTTGGTGCATTTGTGAATATGTGTTTCTATTGTTCGTTGAATTTTATTCTACTTGATATTAAGCCAAAGAATCCTAAAGCAAAGATAGCTAGCGTGGTTGGTTCAGGTATTGGAATAATACAGCCATTTGGATCTATGTCTGGATCGCAATTTTTGATGCTGATATTAAATTCATCCTGTGGAAACTCGAAACTGGTATCTTGCTTATTCGGGCTAAGAAAAATAACTTGAGTGAGATCTGAGCCCGTAACGCTAGTGAGGTCAATAAACAAATTATCAGGGTCAAAACCACTGATCACAAAACCATCGGTGCAGCAGTCGAGCCAGCTTAAGCTGATATTTTGTGAGCCTCCGGCATTTAATGTGCCGGATTCGCCTGGATCGTCAACAAAAGCTAGTACAGCCGGAGCAGACCAGGCTATTGTAGTGGAAAATGAACCGCCACCACTGCCATTGGGTTTTTCCAAAATTACTCCAAAACTTAATTCGTTAGTGTTAGTGTTGGTGTTGATATGAGCAAAAATCTGCAATGCGTCAGCTACCAGAGGAATAGGATCTGTGGTACCTGGATAAACAGGGTTTGCTGATGATGCCCATGGAGAACCATAATTGTAAAAGCTAGTACCTGTTTCAGCGCTTTCAAAGGTGCCTAAGAGAAATTCTGTACCATTAAAATCAATTTCGATAACACCAGCAAATGCATTTGGAGAGCAGAAAAGTACTACCGCAATTAAATAATTAAAGAATCGTTTCATAGTGACTCACTTAATAGTTTTTGTAAGTGGTGCCTAAAAAATGAGCAAAGTAAAGGCCATGATAAAAATATAGATTTTTTACAACTGCTTAAGTTTTAGGCTAATCCTTGTATTATCAATTATGTAAAAATTTTTGACACAGAGAAAGGCTGCATTAGTGAAGTTATTCAATAATTAATCGTTAGTTCATCTGAGTATATTTTGTTATCCGTTTCTCAACTCTTCCATATCGGCAATTAGCTCATCCAGTTTTTTTAACTGTCGGCCATATATCAGGTTCAAATCCCAGCGATAAAAGGTTTCTGCATATTTAGTTATCAGCAAAAGTAATACCGCTAATATGATCACAAGATAATAAGGTAGCCCGAATAGTGTGATTTCCGTTGGCCAGTTTTGCATTGCCAGGGCAGTGATTTTACCTCCGGCGTTACTAACAACTGCCTGAGTCGCCATGCCGATAAACAGCAGTGGATAGAAGGCTTTATAGTAACTTGCATAGCTGGCGATTGAGCTTTGTAACCAGCGATTGAAATTTATCAGGTAATCGTAGCTGCTTTGGCCTTTTGATAGCTGATAGGATTTATTGAGCTCTTTTTTGACAATCACCACTAATGGGGCAAGTAGTGCGCAGATATAGACACCTAGCCAGTGCGCACCGATTAAGCTCATCATTAACAACATAATGACACTGCCGATAATAATCGCCTTAATATTGATGGCAAACATCTGTTGCAGTTTATCTACCATATTTTGTGATTTGCGGTTGTATAAATCGTTAAGTTTAGGTGCTACTAATTGTGGCTCATTGATAAAGCCCTGTTTCCACATAGTTTCTATGCTTTTAGTCATCTGATAACTCCTGTTGCTGAATATAGTGATTTAACCTGTTTTTAATGCGTGTTATCCGAACACCGATATTATTGCTGCTAGTGCCGATAATCTTGGCGATTTCGCTATAGCTGTGTTCTTCGAGATAAAGCAGAATAACTGCCCTGTCGACTTCCGATAGGTGCTTTATCGCGTTATAGAGCTGGTTGATCTCGTCACTGACAAACGCCTTGCTATCGTCGATAACCTCGTCAGGCAGGGCATCAGAAACTAGTTGTTTATCGCCATTTTTTCGGCGCTTTAACTGGGTTAGGCAAACATTTAACGCGATACGATATATCCAAGTTGACCAACTGGATTCCTGATTAAAATTATTTCTGCTGCGCCAAATTTGCAAACACACTTCCTGGTAATAATCTTCAAAATCTTGCTGGCTATTGGTATAGGCGCGGCAGATTTTGATGATGATTCCGGCATAAGGCAGTATCGATTGCAGGTAAAAATCACTTCCCATTGATATATTATTTCCGCTGATTCGTTTGGTTAAGTTAGTGGCGCAAGCTAGTGCTTTATTACACTGTGGCTACAATATTTTTTCCTGGCTATTTTCACTGCTGCTTTACGCCTCCGTCGACTTGTTGTTGAAAAAGTTATCGACTATACCTTAACAGGAGATTCGATAAATAATTGACGCTAAAGGATTATGGCCTGTTTCAGTCGTTGCATTGACACCTTGATTTACTCTTGCTGCTCTCTAAATAAACATAATCAACACTGGTTTAGTGGCCGGGTCGAGAAGTTTTCTGTGAGCGATAAAGATCAAATGAGCGCTGATAACAATAATGAAAGCGGTAAGGCGGCGACTTTTAACTATAGCTACCGCATTAATAAACATTTATTTTTCCACGGTGAATATAGCTGGTTGAGTTCAAGCCGGCCGTCAAGAGTTACGCACGGAGTAGCCAAAGACTTGATCGAACATCAGTTTCAGCTGGCGCTGCGCTACTTTTTCTAGTTTTTCAGCTATTTCTTCCATCTGATTATCAAGCTACATAGTTTGAACTTGGCGAGCTTTTAATGCTAAGTTTGCCGCATTGGACGAGCAAGCTAAATAACCTCAGGTTTAATCATCGGTTTTCATGAGTATCAGTAGTCAACTTATTCTTATATTGAGCGCATTAGGCTCGCTTAATGGTTTTATTCTCGCCTTGTATCTCTGGTGGCAAAAAGAGCGGCGATTGGCAAATCGCTTTCTGGCGGCGATGCTGGTGATGATAAGTGTGCGGACATTAAAATCTGTATTGTTCTATTTTAACCCGGATATTGCCAGGGAGATTTTGCAAATTGGCTTGTCGAGCTGCTTGCTGATCGGGCCTTTGTTGTATTTCTTTTGTCTTAGTCATTTGGATAAAATTCATACTCAATCTTTAGCATGGAAAGTGCAGCTGACAATAATATTACTGGTGATTATCGGTGTCGGTAGCAGCTATCCCTATGCGAGCTATCCTGAACTTTGGGGCGGGATATTCTATCGGACGATCAATTTTATCTGGCTAGGCTATTTAATAATGTCAGCTAAAGAGCTTTATCCGCTGGCAAAATCTGTGTTTTTAAACAAAAAGCATTCACATAAGGATATCTGGCTATTAGCGGTATTTACCGGCAACCTGGTGATTTGGTTTGCCTATTTTACCGCGTCTTACACTTCCTATATTGTCGGCGCTTTGTCTTTTACTTTTGTGCTGCTGTTAGCGGTTTTAGCCCTGATATTTCGGCGCAGTGATACTAAGGCAAAGGTGAAATACGCGAACCATAAAATTGAAAGTGAAGACGCACAACGCGATATCGCCAAATTACATGCCTTGATGACGGAGCAGCAACTGTTTTTAGATCCCATGGTGTCGATGCCAAAAGTTGCAAAACGCATGGCAATGTCGACACCGAGGTTTTCTCAGCTGCTGAATGACAATATTCATCAATCGTTTTCAAGCTTTATTAACCAGCATCGTATTAACCATGCGACTGAGTTATTAAAAAATGAGCAAAACACAACGGTTGAAGATATTGCAATGCGTTGTGGTTTTAATTCCTTATCTAGCTTTTACAGCGCATTTAAAAAACAGACGGGGTTAACGCCTGCCAAGTACAAAGCGGAGAAATCGCGGCTCCGGATTTATAAATCTATAGTGTGAAATCATAATTCGCTACTGTTTTTATTGATTTTTTTACTTACTGTCTCACTCTTTGAAAAATCTGTTGAGGCAAAAATGTTGTTAAGAAAATTATTATCTAAAAAGTTAATCTGGTTGCAGGCGATTGCCGCATTAGCGATACAAGCTATGGTGTTTGGTACGGCACTGGCCGCATCTGATCAGCAACAGATCGAACAGACTTTAACTAACTATATTCAGGGCACTTCGTATAATTACCCAGATAAAATAGTCAAGGCGTTTTATCCGGATGCCAACTTGCTGCTGGAAAAGCAGCAACTTCCGGTTTGGCGTGTACCGGCGGCAGAGTATGTCGGCTGGTTTAAAGCGGAAAACAGCGGCAAGTTTACCGGTCGTATTGGCGAAATTTTAAATATCGACATCAATGGCGCGATAGCGACGGCAAAAGTCGAGATTTTAATACCCAGTAAAAAATCGCGCTTTGTCGATTTGTTTTTGTTGAAAAAACTCACAGGAAACTGGCAGATCATCAGTAAAACTGCTGAGCAGAACCAGACGATAAATCACGGCGAACGTATCTTGTTCATTGTTTCCAACCAGGAGTTTCATGGCACATCTGATTTACCTGTCGGTGCCAGTTTTTCCGAGCTTGTTATCGCCTATGATACTTTTAAAAAAGCCGGTTATACCGTAGATTTTGTCAGCCCAGAAGGCGGCGCTATTCCGCTTTCTTATATCAACACTTCTGACCGTTTACATAAACAATATCTTTATGATGCCGATTTTATCTATGCGCTAAAGCATACCCGAGCGCCGGATGAAATTGATGCCAGTCGCTATCGGGCGGTTCACTATATCGGTGGCAGCAGCGCCATGTACGGGGTGTCAGATAATCAGCAGATCCAGAAAATTTCAATGGATATCTATGAAAAGCATCAAGGGATTGTTTCTTCCGTCTGTCATGGCACTGCAGGGATTGCCTTGTTGAAACTGGCAAATGGTGAGTACCTGGTATCAGGCAAAAAAGTCAGCGGCTATCCTGATGAATATGAAAATCCGAAGCGTGCTTATTACCAGCATTTTCCATTTGCTATCACTCAGACCATAGAAAAACACGGTGGTCAGTTTAACTATAATGAACGGGGAGTCGAGCATGTTGAAGTCGATGGCAGGTTGGTCACCGGGCAAAATTATCAATCGTCGGCATTGGTTGCAGAAAAAGTGATCGAGCTCCTGGCGAGTAATGCGGATAATCAGGGCTAGCATCTTAGGCCATATAGCGAAGGTTGATAAATGCCCTTTTGATAAGCGCCCTAGGAGTTTACTTCTTCGGCGCTTAATCTTTATGCCAGTGCTTGCGTATTTTCTGATAGCTGCCATTGCCCGAAATGCTGCTAAGCTGTTATTATTTCAGAGTATACAATCTATAACTAAAAAGGGATAAAGGAATGATAGCTCGTGTTTTAGTGGTAATAAGTGTTATTTTTTTCAGTGCATGCTCCGATAAATCGAGTGATGAATATCTTAGTTCCGCCAAACAGCTCATAGGTAAAAATGATCTTCAGGCTGCGTCAATTGAGTTGAAAAATGCGATTAAGCAAACCCCTAACTTAGCGGAAGCCCGCTTCCTGCTTGGGAAAATTTATCTCGCACAAAACGAATTTCAAAGTGCAGAAAAAGAACTTAATAAGGCATTAGAGTTAAAATACCCGAGCGAAAAAGTACTGCCGTTATTATCCAAGTCTTATCAAATGTCGCGTTCCGATGTTGCATTACTGGAACTGCCACATAACGAAGGCAGCTTATCTCCGAAACAATCGGCGCAGGTCGGGTTTTATAAATTACAGGCGATGTTTCGTTTAGATAAGCAAGACCAGGTGAAAGCGCTAATTAAAGAAATTCAACTGCTGGATACCGATTCCGTGTTTAAGCAGCTCGCTTTTGTTTATTCGTTAGTGATCAAGGGGCAAATGGAGGCGGCGCTTGAGCAGTTAGCAACTATTGTTACCCAGCACCCGAAGCAAGAAGACGCCTTAAAGTTACAGGCAATTTTATTAGCGCGCAATGGTCAGCTGGAACAGGCAGCGGATGTTTACCTCAGTTATTTGCAGTCATATCCGTCTGATGTCGAAGTTACTTTTGTTGCCGCCCGCCTGCTGGTTGAAATAAACCGCACTGAACAGGCGGAACCGTTTATCGATAAGTTGTTAAAGATTAATGAAAACAATGGTTTGTTAAATCAATTAAAAGGCATAGCTCGCTATAATGCTAAAGACATGAAAAGTGCTTTGGAATTTACAGAAAAAGCGATTAACGCCAGCCCGGATGACCCGGCATTGCGCTTATTAGCCGGTTATTCCGCTTATCAGTTGAATGATTATGAAACAGCGCATCAGCATTTGTCGTTAATTGCCAAGGACTTGCCGTCAGATCACGAAGCGTTGCGGATGCTTGCGGCGAGTCAATTACAACTGGGGCTCAGTGATCAGGCCGGTGATACTATCACTTCGCTTGACGGTCTATCTGATAATGACAATGCGTTACTATCCAGCATAGGCTTGGCTTTAGTGCAAAGTGGCGATATCGATAAGGCCAGGGTGATTTTAGATAAATCTGATGATTTAACCGCGAAAACCGCAGAAGACTTAACTCGTTTAGGCTTGCTTAAGCTATCGCTCAACGATGTTTCCGGCATTGCAAAACTGGAACAGGCATTAGATCAAAAACCTGAACAGGCATTTACTCGTCAAACTCTGGCAACCGCGTATCTAGCTGCCAAGCAATATGACAAGGCGCTTGAATTGGCCAAACGCTGGCAAATGCAAGACGGCGAAGATCTACAGGCTCTGATGTTGGAAGCAACTGTCTATGTTCATCAGCAAAAAATTGATAAAGCCAGGCAAAAATACCAAGAGGTACTGAGTCTAGATCCTACTTATGCCAGTGCTCATATGGCATTAGCTGAGTTAGCGATTGCCGAGAAAGACTATCCCAGCGCTAGAGAAAGTATAAAGACAATCTTGGCGCATCACCCGAGCCATATCGGCGCATTGGTGAAAAATTATGGCTTTGCAGTTGCCGATAATAACCAGCAGCAAGCGTTAGAACTGATTAAGTCGCGTCAGCAGCAAGAGCCGGAAAACAAAAAGTTAAAATTACTCTTGGCAAAAGCTTATCTCTATCAAAAGCAGTATCAGCAAAGTATCGACAGCTTAAGTGACTTTCCAACAGAAAACGCTCCGCAATTGTACTGGCAAACTCTGAGTCAGGCTTATTACCTGGCCAAGCAATATCCTGAGCTTACCAAACTGAATCAGCAATGGTTGGCGGCGCAACCAATCAAT